>PMZA01000214.1 GCA_003170595.1 Armatimonadota bacterium | reverse complement strand
GCTTGGGACCGTCGCGAGCATCAACTGCAAGGCGTGGTGGCAAATCCAAGGGTTCATGCAGAAGATGGCTGAGATCTCCGGGCGCAAGCTCGACCCTGAGCCGGACCACGTGAGGACTCTGGGGACGCGGCTGGTAGTGGCCGAGAGGCCGACGGTGCTGGCGGCCGGCGAGGACATGCGGCTGCGGGTCGGGGTGCTCGGGCTGGGGATCCCGAAGATCTACTGGCGCGCGTGGGGCGGGAAGTGGCGCAGCGCACCGCTGCAGCCGGTAGTGCCGGCGCCGCCGGGGAAATCGGCGGTGAAGGAGGCGGTCGTGCCCGGGGCCACGGTCCTGCAGCCGGGGATCGAATGGTACATCGAGTCGATCGCGGCGGATGGATCGGCCGACCGTTTCCCGACGAAGGGGACGTGGACGACGGCCGTCGTCGCGCCGTGGGCTGAGGCGACAATGCAGACCGTCGCCGTTAGGACTGGGACGCCGCCGGCCGTGAAGAACCTGAAGGCGCGGCAGCTTGCGTACGGCGGGATGGAACTGACGTGGGACGACGTGCCGGGCGGCGGCGCCCTCTATACCGTCACCCGCAAGCAGGGCGAGGAGATCGTCGCGCTGGGCGTCGCGGCCGATACGTGGATCGAGGACACGCGGCCGACGGCGGGGGCTGTGACGTACAGCGTCGTCGCGGCGTACTTCGGCGGCAAGCCCGGCGAGGCCGCGTCCATCAACGTGACGCAGACGCCGGTCGTACCCGCGGTGCCCGCGGGATGGAAGGCTGAGGCCGGGGCAAGGCGAGTGCTGCTGACGCTGCCGGCGGTGGGCATGGAGACGCGGGCGATGCGAGCCTACATCCGCGCGCAAGGCGAGACTGACTGGCGACCCGTCGCCGACCTCTCGCGGCCGAAAGCGGGCGTGGCCGGACATGCGGCGATCGTGGCCCCGTCGGGTAAGCCGGTTGAGGTAACACTCACCGGCGTGGGCCTCGGCGGCGGTGAAAGCGAGAAGGCTGCGCCGCAGACCGTCACGCCCATCGATGCTGACCCTGAACCCGTCGTCCACGTCGCCGGCGCAACACCCGACGTCATGCCCGGGGGGCAACTCACTGGTGACGCCAAGTTCGGCCAGGACGGCGACCGGCGTACTCTCGACCTCCACCACGGCGGCATCCAGATGCCTTTGCCCGACGCGCTCAAGGCGCCGGTGGGCCTCACCGTCGCGATGTGGTTCAAGCCTACCGTCCTCTTCGGCATGCCGGTGATGGTCGACAACGGCACCTGGCGGCAGGACGGCTTCTTCCTCCAGATGATCGGCGCCGGCTTCCGCTGGCACATCGCCCCCGAGGACTTCGACGGCGGCACCTACACCCTCGGGCAGTGGCAGCACGTGTGCGGCACCTGGGACGGCAACGAGGGGCGGCTCTACGTCAACGGGAAGCTCGTCTCACAGCACGCGTCGAACGTCACCTACACGCCGAGCGGGATGCCACTCTACATCGGGCGGTACAACCAGGACGCCGACATGTACTTCGTGCAGGGGAGCCTCGCGGACGTAAGGATATATGCAACGGCGCTGACGGAAGACGAGGTAAAGGCGCTGGCGAAAAGATAGAGCCAAGGCGAACCTCAGGGCTCTGCCCCGAACCCCGCAGNNCTGGCCCCTGACCCCACGCCGCCGCACTACGGCGGCTGGCTCGCGTCGCGGACGAATCACCTGCGAGACGATGTGCCGCGGGGGATGGGTCGAGAGACGGGTGGAAGAGCCAGAAGGAGATCCTTCGCGCGGCGACGCTGCGCGTCGCTTGGCGCTCAGGATGACAAGCTAAGAGCGGCCACAGCGTGCCACCCCCAGGCGGTCCTACGGACCGCCGCTGCGGGCTGGAAGCCCGCGGCTACAGTGCCGGTACGGCGGCGAAGGGCCGATGGGCAGAGGTGCCGGGGCAAAGCCAAAAGAAGATCCATCGGCGCCGCCAACAACGCGGCGCTCTCAGGATGACGGCCTTGGTGCGACCGGGTCGGGGGTTAGGCGCCGGGTTCGGGGAGAGGGGGTTGGAGGGAAGGTAACGGGCTCGGTGTCGGGCAGGAAGCCGCGTCCGTTGCCTCACAGTCCACTACCGCCGTCCCACCCGGCAAGGGCGTCGGTACGCCGGGAGGCATCGCACCGGTGGCGATCAGGGACTTGACCGCCGCCGCGTCCAAGGTCTCGAACTCCAAAAGCGCATCGGCCAACGCGTCCAAGCCCGGGCGGCGGCGCTCCACGATCTCGCGCGCCTGCTCGTAGGAGTTGTCGACGATGACGCGCACCTCGGAGTCGATGAGCTGGGCCACGTCCTCGGAGTAGTTGCGCTCCTCGTTCAGCTCGCGGGCGAGGAAGATCGGGCCGTGCTTCTTGCCGTACTGCACCGGGCCGAGAGCCTGGGACATGCCGAACTCGGTGACCATGCGGCGGGCCAAGTCGGTGACCTGTTCGAGGTCGTTGGCGGCGCCGGTGGTCACGTCGTGGAAGACAAGCTCTTCGGCCGCGCGGCCGCCGAGCATCTGGGTGACGCGGTCGAGGAGTTCGGACCGCTGCATCATGTAGCGGTCCTCCTCGGGCATGGTCGACGTGTAGCCGAGAGCCATGGCGCGCGGGAGGATGGTGACCTTGTCCACCGGCGGGGCGCCGGGAAGGTCCGTGCCGACGAGGGCGTGGCCGGCCTCATGATAGGCGACGATGCGGCGCTCCTTGTCGGAGATGACGTGGGAGCGGCGCTCGGGACCGGAGATGACGCGCTCGCGGGCCTCCTCCATGTCCTTCATGGAGATGGTGGTGCGGTTCTCGCGGGCAGCGAGGAGGGCGCCCTCGTTGCAAAGGCTCTCGAGGTCGGCGCCGGAGAAGCCTGGGGTGCGGCGGGCGATAATGTTGAGGTCGACCTCGGGCTGAAGAGGCTTATTGCGCGTGTGGACCTTGAGGATCGCCTCGCGCTCGCGGACGTCGGGGTTATGCACGACGATGCGGCGGTCGAAGCGGCCCGGGCGGAGGAGAGCCGGGTCGAGGATGTCGGGGCGGTTCGTGGCCGCCATGACAATGACGTTGGCGTTGGGGTCGAAGCCGTCCATCTCGACGAGGAGGGCGTTGAGGGTCTGCTCGCGCTCGTCATGGCCGCCGCCGATGCCCGCGCCACGGACACGGCCGACGGCGTCGAGTTCGTCGATGAAGACGATGGCGGGGAGATGGGTCTTGGCCTGGTTGAACAGATCGCGCACACGAGAGGCGCCGACGCCGACGAACATCTCGACGAAGTCGGAACCTGAGAGGTAGAAGAAAGCGACCTGGGCCTCACCGGCGACAGCGCGGGCGAGGAGGGTCTTGCCACAGCCGGGAGGGCCGATGAGCAGGACGCCTCGCGGGACTTTGGCGCCGAGGGCGCGGTACTTCTCACGGCTGCGGAGGAAGTCGACAATCTCGCGGAGTTCCTGCTTGACCTCGTCCATGCCGGCGACCTCATCGAAGGTCACCTTGTCCCAACCCTCGCCGACGAGCTTGGCCTGGGAGCGGGCGAAGGTGAGGGCCTGGTTGCCCGAGGCGCGCATCTGGCGGTTGATGAACCACCAGACGAGGAAGAACATCAGGGCAAGGAGGATGAGCGGAGTGAGCATCGAGGCGACGCGGTCACCGACGCCGACGCCCTGCACGGCGATCCTCACACCCGGGGCGATGGCGCGGAGCTTATCGGCGAGGGCGGGATCGGGGGGGACGTCGACCGTGTAGCGCTTCTCACCTGTGGCGCTGGCGGTGAGGTCGCCGTGAGCGTGGGAGTCGCTGTCGAGGATGACGGACGCAATCTTGCCATCGTGGAGATCAGCCACGAACTGGCTGTAGTAATGATAAGTGCGAATCTGCATGGCCTGGGCCTGGATCTTGGGCCAGGACCAGATCAGATAACCCAGGGCCAGGACTACGACCACACCGATGACGGTTTGACTTCTCATTCAGCACCATCCGACGAATTCGGCGAAGGACATGGGCGGGACCGCGCCGGGATTAAGTCTAGCACAAGGCAAGCTGCGTCGCCCGGTTGGGGCTCGACGCGTGCTGCAATCCTCATTCCAGCCACCCATAGTATACCCCAGCGAGGGTGAATAGCCAACGGGACGAGGGACCGAAGCTCGCGGGGGAGCTTCTCGTCGGTGAAGAAATCTTGAAGCTTCTTGGTGCCCGTCATGCCCGAGGGGATGAAGCGATCGCCCTCTTCCCTGCCGCGGACGAGGAGACCGGCGGCGAGGTCGGCGGCGAGGTC
>PMZA01000485.1 GCA_003170595.1 Armatimonadota bacterium | reverse complement strand
CCCACCACCCCCGCGGCCTAGAAGGCCGCGGCTACAGTAGACGTGCGTAGGGGCATGAGCGAAGGGCGGAGTAAGAACCACGGAGGGTTGCCGGGAATGGCGAAGGAGTATGGGTTCGGTGTCATCGGGTGCGGGGTCATCAGCGACACGCACTGTGAAGCCATAGCACTGCTGCCAAACGCGCGGCTGGTGGCGGTCATGGATGCCGTCGAGGCCGCCGCCGAGAAGNNAGCTTGAGGCGCTGCTGGCGCGGGACGACATCGATGTGGTGAATGTAGTGGTGCCGAGCGGGCTTCACGCGCGGATCGGAAAGCAGGCGGCCAAGGCCGGTAAGCACGTCATCTGCACGAAGCCGATGGATGTGACGCTCGAGGCCATCGACGAGCTTATTGTGACCTGCCGCGAGGCCGGGGTGAAGCTCGGGGCGACGCACCAGTTCCGGGCGTATCCGACGTACAAGCGGATCAGGGCGGCGATCAGCGATGGGCGGCTGGGGAGGATGCTGTACGCCGATGCGTTTGTGCCCTGGCACCGCGCGAAGGAATACTACGCGGGCTCGTGGCGCGGGACGAAGGCGCTCGATGGCGGGGGGGCGCTGATGAACCAGTCGATACATTACATCGACCAGCTAGTGTGGCAGATGGGCGAGGTGGCGGAGGTGGCGGGGTTCGCCGGGCGTCTGACACACGACATCGAGGTCGAGGATTGCGGGACCGCGGCGATCAGGTTTCGCAGCGGGGCACAGGGGATAATCCAGGGGACGACGTGCACGTACAAGGGGATGCCGGCGCGGCTGGAGGTCCATGGCGAGAAGGGAAATGTGGCCGTCGTGGGCGATGAAGTGCAACTGTGGGATGTGGAGGGCGAGGAGGTGGAGTACAATCTCACTGCGGGGCGTGAGACTGCATCGTCGGACCNNATCGGGTTGGCGGTGGAGGCGCACGTCGAACAGATCGGCGACCTGCTGCGGGCGGTGGAGGAAGGGCGGGAGCCGGAACTCAACGGGATCGAGGCGCGGAGGGCAGTCGAGCTGATCCTGGCGATCTACAGATCGAGCGAGGAAGGGCGCGTGGTTGAACTGCCGCTGAAGCAGGCACCTTGATGGCAAAGCAAGAGCGGGCCGCATCCATCGCCGCGCAGAACGCGGCGATGGATGCGGCCCCTCCGGAAAGCAACAAGGTGAGAAGCAAGCGGGCCGTTTTCTCGGAGGTGCGACGAAGTGAAGATCCTAGCCTACTTAGCAGCAATAGCCGTCGCGATGACGCTTGCGACCACGCCGAGTTACGCGTGGCTGATCTGGGGGCGGAAGGGTGAGGCCGCCCACGTCAGCGAGAAGGCGATATCGTGGCCGGCGGGTCTGAGCGAGCCGGCGGATACTCAGACTACGAAGAACTGGGGCATCATCACGATGGCGCCGGGCGCTGAGAAGCCCGCGGGTGCGTCGGTCAACTTCTCGACGAGCAAGATCCCCTGCGTCCCGGATGGGCTTGTCACCGACGAGGAATGGGACTTCAGCCAGGCCGACATCGTCGATACGATGGGCGGGCCGATGATGGTGACCGGGCATGTGTCCGGCGAGTCGCTGGCCGTGGCGATCATCATGCCAGCTGTGGTGACCATATCGGAGCGGACGGAAGTCATGCTCATGCTCGCGCCGACGAAGAGCACGGCGGAGGGCCTGGCTCCGGAAGCGAGAGCGTTCGAACTGGGCTACGACGCGCGGCGAGATACCACGATCGTTCGTACCGCGCAGGGAGTGGGCGGGGCGTGGAAGTGGGGCTTCGATGAGATCGGTCCCACGCGGGCAGGCCTGACCACGCGCGGCGATGATAGCCAGCGGTTCCTCGTGGCGGAGTACTCGATCCCCTTCTCGGTCCTCGGGGCGAAGCTCGGGGACACCAAGACGATGGCCATGGGCATCATCGTCCGCGGCGTGCCGAACCATCAGAAGACCGAGGACATGCTCTACTGGCCGGCAGGACATGCGACCGCGACGCCCATCGATCAGACGCTAGTGTGCGCGCATCCCGACGGGTGGTGCGTCTTCCGGCCTGGCACGAAGAGGCTCCACCGCGAAGAGATCGCCCTGCCGACGCTGGACAAGGCGCCAACCCTCGACGGGAAGGTCGAGGAGGACGAGTGGAAGGGGAGCGCGGCCTTCGGGTTCGACTGGCTGGGCATCGGGCATGTGAAGATGAACGCGGCGATCAGCGGGGGGAAGCTGTGGCTCGCCGCCGTGTGCGACCCGATAAGGATGGGGGTGAGCAATCCGCGGATCGAGATTCTCCTGGACCCCGAAGGCGACGGCGGCCTCCTGCCGCGAACCGATGACGTTCTCGTACTGCCGGGCCATGGGAAGACCAAGGGGAAGATCATGTACTGGAAGCTGCCCGCCGCAGCCGCAAGGACCGGGACCGTGGAATTCGTGGGGAAGTGGACCGAACGCCAACCCAGCCCCGGCAGCCGCGTGGCCTTCGTCGTCAACCACGGCCGCATCAACATGGAAGCCGTCGTGCCGCTGGCCGATGCCGGGATCGATCCGACGAAGCTACCGGCGAAGATCGGGATGATGACGCGGATCGGGTATGAGGCGGAGTTCACGATGGACCACGGGAAGTAACCCAGATCAAGAGAAAAGAAGGGGCCGGATTCGCGAGGACGCGCTCTTGGGCGCGTCCTCACTGATTCGGCCCCTCCTAAGAACAAGCGAAGGGCGAAAGGCTAGGGCGTCGCGCTCCACGTGTCCATGCTGGTAATGCCACCGGTCGTGAAGGTCCACTCGATCTTCTGGAAGGTGAGCGTTACCTCCTCCATTGGCGGCTGGCTGGCGGTGGTCGGGTCGACGGTGCTGGGCACGTAATCGCGGATCGACGCGATGCTCGCGTTCGTCAGCTTCACGGTGTAGAACTGCTCCTGGACGCCCAGGCCGAGGCCGCTCGTGGTGGGGCGGAAGAACTTGAAGGTGGCCTCGGGCAGGTTCTCATTGGTGGCCATGGCCTGCCATAGGAGCGGCGAGGACCTGTCGATGCGCTTGCGGAAGACGACCTGGCGGTAGGTGCGCTTGCCCGTGGGCAGCCCCGAGGCGGCGTCGCGCGGGGAGACCGCCCCCTGCTCGTAGTAGAGGCACTCGATCGAGTCCGTGCGCGCCGGAGACCTCTGCGCGCTCTCCCCCTTGATCTCCCCCTGCTTCTGGCCCTTGAGAAACAGGGCGACGGTTTCGGCGGCGTGGGACGGGGCGCAAAGCGGAAGGAGAAAGACCAAGGCAAAGGCGGAGGCCAGAAGGAAAGGCATTCGACGGTCGGACATATAGCATCCCTCCTTGGGGGGCAGTATAGCACCGGGGAAGGGGAAGGCGACGGGGGAAGGCGGGCGCCGGGGATCCTTCGTCAGGCCAAAGGCGCCTTCCTCAGGATGACAGAGAAGAGCACAAAGCGGAAAGACAAGGCCACCCCCTACCACCCCCGCGGCCTGAAGTC
>PMZA01000476.1 GCA_003170595.1 Armatimonadota bacterium | reverse complement strand
CTGGACTTCGCGGGCGGAACGGTCGTTCACGTGCTGGCGGGCGTGTCGGCTCTGGCCGCGGCGATGGTCATCGGACGGCGGACGCAGGTCGAGCATGAAGTGCCGCCGTGCAACGTGCCCTTCGTCATCCTGGGCGCGGCGCTGCTGTGGTTNNTTCGGGTTCAATGCGGGAAGCGCGCTCAATACCGGGCCGCTGGCTGTGACCGCGCTGATGACGACGAACATCGCCGCGGCGATGGCACTGCTTAGCTGGGTCGCGGCGGAGTGGTATCTGACCGGCAAGCCGACCGGGACTGGAGCGGCCACGGGCGCGGTGTGTGGCCTGGTGGCGATCACTCCGGCGGCGGGCTTCGTGGATGTGCCGGGCGCGATCGTGATCGGCCTGCTGGCGGGGCTCGTGTGCAACTACGTTGTGATGCTGATGAATCGGACGGGGCTCGACGATACGCTGGACGTCTTCGGATGCCACGGTGTCGGCGGGGCCTTCGGCGCGATCATGACGGGCTTCCTGGCGACGAAGGTCGTCAATCCGGCAGGCGGCAATGGCCTGCTGTTCGGCAATCCGATGCAGGTGGTCATACAGATAGCGGCGGTTCTGGCGTCGGCGATCTGGGCCTTCGTGATGACGGTCATCCTGCTCAAGATCGTGGACAAGATCATGGGCCTCCGGGTCACTCCGGAAGAAGAGGAACTGGGCCTGGATATCTGCGAGCATGGAGAGTACGCGTTCTGGCTGGAGTAGCGTGAGGGCAGTGTAGAGCAGAACCTGTTTCAAAACCGCTTGCGGTCAGCTTCAGCGGCGGGAAGGCCGCGCGGAAAGGCTGCTCTACCGCGCGCCTCGTCGATGGCGAAAGCCTGGATCCGTTTTCCCGATGGGTTTTGAAACACGTTCTAGGGACGAAACAAACCTGAAACAATAGACGGTTAGAGTGTCCCCGACGCAGAGCGCGAGGGCCGGCGGCGTATTGTTGCGTCGGGGGAACGGAATGATGAAGAACAAGATGTTGCTGCTGGCCGGCATCATGCTGGCCATAGCAGCGGTGTTCGCTGTGGCCGGACGTCTGGAGATTGCGGCGAACCCAGAGTCGCTGAAAGACCTGGTGCCGGCCGACATGGCCTGGGTCGCGATCTCCTCAGCTTTGGTCATGTTGATGACCCCCGCCCTGGGGTTCTTCTATGGCGGGCTGGTGCGGCAGAAAAACCTGGTATCGATGCTGGTGCAGTGCATGAGCATCTTTGCAGTGGCCAGTGCCGTCTGGACCCTGTGGGGATACTCGCTGGCCTTCGGCCCCTCGATCGGGGGGTTCGTCGGGAACCTCAAGTACTTCCTCTTACGCGGTGTGGGCGCGGCTCCCGACAAAGCCTACGCCCCGACGATCCCCGCACTTGGCTTCTACTTCTTCCAGATGAAGTTCGCGGCGATCACCCCGGCGCTCATCATCGGCGCCTTCGCGGGGCGGGTGCGGTTCAAGTCGCTGCTGCTCTTCATCGTCCTGTGGGCCACCTTCGTCTATGCGCCGGTGTCGCACTGGGTATGGGGCAACGGCGGATGGCTGAAGAACATGGGGGTCCTCGACTTCGCGGGTGGCATCGTCGTTCACCTGCTGGCCGGGGTGTCGGCGCTCGCGGCGGCGTTCGTCGTAGGACGGCGGGCCACGGACGAGCGAGCCGTCCCGTGCAACGTGCCCTTCGTTATTCTCGGCGTGGCGCTGCTCTGGTTCGGCTGGTTCGGGTTCAANNTTCAATGCGGGCAGCGCGCTGGCGATGAACGGCATCGCGGTCAATGCCCTCGCGACCACGAACATCTCCGCGGCCTTCGCCATGCTGAGCTGGATGGCGGCCGACTGGTACCTGACTGGCAAGCCCACGGGTACGGGCGCGGCAACTGGTGCGGTGTGTGGCCTCGGAGCCATCACACCGGCGGCCGGGTTCGTCAATGTCCCCTGCGCGATCGTGATCGGGCTCTTGGCCGGTCTCGTGTGCAACTTCATCGTCATGATGATGAACCGCACGCGGCTCGATGACACGCTCGACGTCTTCGCATGCCACGGTTGCGGCGGGGCGCTCGGATCGCTGCTGACAGGCGTCTTCGCGTCGAAACTAATCAACCCCGGGGGCAACGACGGCTTGCTGTTCGGCAACCCGAAGCAGCTCGGGCTCCAGACGCTGGCCGTAGTGGTATGCGCCGTGTGGGCCTTCGTGATGACCGTCGTGCTGCTCAAGATCGTGGACAAGGTCATGGGCCTGCGCGTCACCCCTGAGGAAGAGGACATGGGGCTGGACATCATCGAGCACGGCGAGTACGCGTTCTGGGTGGACTAGACGCGGAGAGGTTAGGGTGACGACAAACGGCGGGGCTTCGGCTCCGCCGTTTTCTTTGCGCGAAGGCGAGGGGCCTCGTCCGGAGAAGAAGCCGCGTCGGAGGCATGAATGGCAGACGACGGGCTTACAACCGCGAGCGAGGCCTGCGCGTATCAGCCGGGGCGACGTCCTCTCGCGCTGGCGATTGCGCTGCTGGGCCTGAGCACGCTGCCGGGATGGACGGGCGCGATCCCGGTGTTCGCGCCGCGGCTGCAGCTTGAGTTTGGGCTCAGCGATCGACAGCTCGGGACGCTGCTGAGTTGCATGAGCCTCGGCGGGCTGATCGCGTTCCCCTTCATCCTGTCGGGCGTGCACACGCTGGGGACGCGGAAGGTGGTGCAGACGGGGCTGGCGGGCGTCGGTGTGGCGTTCCTTTTCTGCGGGCTGACGCGAGGGGTCATACCGCTGGAAGTCGGGCTGGTCGCAGCCGGAGTGTTCGGGACGGCGCTCCTGGTGACGACGCTGTCGCTGCTGGTGGGGCTGTTTCCTGAATGGAAGAGACGGATGCTGGCGCTGACGCTGGCGGTCTTCCCGCTGCCGTCGATCGTGTTTCCGCCGGTCGCGCAGCATCTTCTCTCGGTGGCGGAGAGGGGCGGATACGGCGGCTTCCGGGCGGTGTTCTATGCGCCGTTCCTGGTGCTCGGCGCGGTGCTCATAGTGGGCGGGATTGCGCTGAGCGCATCGAGTGTGCGGGCGGTGCAGATCGGGCTCGGGGACAAGCGCCCGGNNGTGCAGTGGAGGCGAGTGCTGTCGTGGTCGACCGTGCTCATCGTGACCCTCGCGGCGCTGCATGGCGGGCCGGACAATACCCTTAGCGCGTGGCTGCCGCGGTTCATGACGGGCCGCTTTGCGGAGCTGCCTATCGCGCCGGGGAATGTGATGGCGCTGTACGCGCTGGCGTATGTGGTGGCGCGGCTGCTGCAGGCGACGCTAGGCGAAGGCGTCGGGCAGAGGCTGTTCCTCACCGCGGTCGGGCCGGTGGGTGGAGCGCTGATGCTCACGGCGATCTGGCGCGGGGACGCGATGGACGTGGCCTTGCTCTATCCGATGGCCGGGTTCATCTGGTGCCTCGAATACCCGACGCTGCTGAGCGAAGTTGAGACGATCTCAGCCGAGGAGTTCAGCACGATCATGGCGGTGGGGAACCTCACGCAGATCGTGGTGTCTTTCGGGCTGCTCAACCTCGTCGGTTGGCTAGCCGACACGACGAAGAGCCTGCAGGTGGCGGTCAGCGTGCCAGTGTTCGGCTTCATCGCTTTCGGATTACTTGCCGCGGCCACCGGGCTTGGCAAGCGAAGGAATCCCCAGGGCACGGAGGCTAAGGAATGAGCGACGTCGTGAGAGCCAGACCCGACGCGAAGCAGCTAGCGTGGCAGGACCTGGAGCTAGGGATGTTCTGCCACTTCGGGCCCAACACTTTCCTCGACCAGGAATGGGGCGACGGCACCGCTGACCTGGCGGTCTACAACCCGACGGAACTCGACCCGCGGCAGTGGGCGCGGGCGGCGAAGGAAGCCGGCATGAAGTATCTCGTCTTCACCGCGAAGCATCACGACGGCTTCTGCAACTGGCCGACCGAGACGACGGACTACTGCGTGAAGGCGAGCCCGTTGATGGGCGGGAAGGCGGACGTCGTCGGGATGGTCGCCGAGGCGGCGCGGGCCGAGGGCCTGAAGTTCGGCATCTACTGCTCGCCCTGGGATCGACATGAGCCCTGCTATGCCGACTCGAAGGCGTACGACGACTTCTACCTTAGGCAGTGGACCGAGCTGATGACACGTTACGGCGACCTCGTGTGCATCTGGCTCGATGGGGCCGGGTCGGAGGGGCATGTGTACGACTGGGAGCGGATCCTCGCGACGATGCACGAGCTTCAGCCGGGGGCGTGCATCTTCAGCATCGGCGACCCGGACTACCGGTGGGTCGGCAATGAGGATGGCCTCGCGCCCGACCCGTGCTGGAACGCGGAGGAGAGGCCCGACCCGTGGATGCCAGGATTCCTGACGAAACAATACCTCGCGACGTGTCCACACTGGACGCCGGCGGAATGTGATGCGCGGATCAGGGCCAACTGGTTCTGGAATACCTACGACCTGCCGACGCTGAAGAGCGTGGAGCGGCTTTGCGACATCTACGAGCGATCGGTCGGGCACGGGTGCAACCNNCAAGGGCGGCAACCTGCTGCTCAACATCGGGCCGGACAACCGTGGGCTGCTGCCGGAGACGGATGTGGCGCGGCTGCTGCAAATGAGCGACGAGCTTGGACGACGATATGGGACGCCGCTGGGCGAGGCCGTCGGACCGGCGGCGAGGCTGGAGGTGAAGTTCGACCGGCCAAGGGTGGTCAGCGCCGCGATCTGTCAGGAGGACATCAGCGAGGGCGAGAAGGTGCGCGAGTACGTCGTCCACGTGCTGACGAACGGGCGGTGGGAAGGCATGTACGTGGGGACGGCGATGGGGCACAAGAAGATCGACCGCTTCCCGGCCATCACGGCGGACGCGGTGGCGGTGTCGGCCTCGCGGTCCGATGGCGATGCGGTGCTGCGGAAGTTGCAGGTGTTCTGACGTCATCACGAAAGGCGGGCCGTAGCCGGTGAGTCGTGCGGGGATCCTTCGGCCGACAGAAACCGTCGTCCCGGCGATGCTCTGCATCGCAAGGATGACAGACAAAGGCGAAGGATGCGGCAGGCGCTAGAGCTTCGGGCCGAAGACGCGGAGGGCGCTGATCATGCAGGCTCCGACCGGGCCGAGCGGGTCGAAGTCATGCGCCGGGTCGCCCGGGGTCATCTTCCCTACCCGCACGGCCATCGGATCGCCGGGGAAGCTGTCGCGCGGGAAGGTCTTGATCGTCTCCCAGAAGTCGCCGTCGTCGGAGACCTCGAGGGCGATCTCCTTCGCGCCAAGGACGATGCGCAGTCGCTCCTTCGAACCGGGGATGAGCGTGCCGCCGAACCACTGCCCCGCGCCGTCATCCACGCCGTAGCGGCCCTCAGCGCGGACGTTGATTCGCAGCGTCTTGTCCGGCCACACGAGGCAGAGGCCCGGCCCCCAGGTCGCGCCCTTGTCGGTGCCCTCATCGGCGATGCACTCGATCATCGTCACGCCCGCGGGAAGCTTGCGCTCGGCGTAGGCGTACGCATTGGCCGGAGCTTCGATCGCGATCGCGCCAGTCGCGACCTTGAGCTTGCCGCCCTGCGGCGAGACGTGCGCCGTCCAGTCCGCGGCAAGCTGATCGCCGGGGAAGCTGTCCTCGAGGAGCGGCGCATGAGTCTTCGCCGGATCGGGCGCGGGCGTAGGGGCTTTGTGCTCGGCCTCGTCGGCGATGAGAAGCCATCCGCGCGCAGGTACGACAGCGATCTCGTCCGTCGGCGCGAAGATCGCCTCACGCTGGAACTGATCGATGGGCGGGGCGTAGAAGTGAGCCTTCGCCGGGTCGAGGCCGAGAGCCTTCCAGTCGACCTTGAGGCTGACGCGGACCGACTCCTTCGCCCACGATGCGATCGAGATCAGCGTCTTGCCCTTCCGCACGTAGGCCGTGGCGAGCACGTCGGGGCTGGACGTTTTCACCGGGCAGTCGGGCGCCCAGTAGCCCTTCATGTCGGCGTGCTCGATGCCGAAGTCGTCCCAAAGCTGCCAGATGTGCTTGGGGTCGGCGCCGGAATAGTAGCGGGCGGTCATGCCGTAGATCATGCCGCGCCACGGGTTGCCATTGTCCTGGAGCATCTCGCTGTAGAGGCCGAAGGGTATGCCCGACATCTCGATGAGCCAGTAGTCGGGCGTCTCGTTGTAGTCGTACATCTCGCCGAACCACAGCGAGTTGATGTACGGGAAATGCTCCATGTACTTGTTCGCAGGGCTCACGTGGAGGTCGTTGAAGGGAAACTCGTTGCCTGAATGGAAGTCGATGAGGCAGCCCGGGCGGGCGCGATCCATCACCTTGCGCACGCGCTTCATGATCTCGCGATCGTAGCCGATGCCGTCGAGGTACAGGCCGTCGGTCTGCACGTTATTGATGAGCCAGGAGAGCCCTTCGAGGTAGTAGTTGTGCCAGCGCGACAGCCCCGTGGTAGCGATGGCGGCATCGGTGCGCCCATTACCCAATGGAGTGTGCCAGGCCGGCACGTAGCCGCTGACGACATGTTCGCACAACCACGAGTCGCCCGTCTTGGGCAGCGAGCCCTCCGCCCGGTCTGCTCGGAACTGGTCGGCGACATGGAAGCCGGGACCATCGGTGAAGACTTCGTTGCCCAGGCTCCGCAAGGCCCAGAACTCGGCGGTGTAATCGCTCAACTCGCG
>PMZA01000501.1 GCA_003170595.1 Armatimonadota bacterium | reverse complement strand
TAAAGCCCATTATGCCCGCCGCGCCTTTTGCCCTTGCCTGGCATGTGGAGGGGCCGAATAGGGACAAGCGACCCGAAGGGCCAAGCGACTCGAAGGGTCGCAAGGGTTCCCTATCCGGCCCGGCTTGTCGCTTTTTTCTTTCCCGCCTTCATCCGTCATCCTGAGTGAGCAGCGTCTTGCGCTGCTACGAAGGATCTGCGGTGGCATCCTTTGCCTTGCTGTAGGGCGGGGCTTTACGCCCCGCCGCGCTTTGGTTTGGGGCTTTCTCTTTGGTTGTCATCCTGAGAAGAGCAGCGCTGTGTGCTGCTCACAGCGCTGCTTTCTGTCGCCGAAGGATCTAGTTTTCACCAACACCAACCTTCCGTCCCGCCGCTACCTTCCATGAGCGCAACCGCAACCACAACCGCCTTCCCTTACCGCTTCCTCGCCTTCGAAGGCGTCGAGGGCTCGGGCAAATCCACCCAGGTCCGCCTTCTCGCCGACCGCCTTCGCGCGCTCGGTCTTGACGTCGTCACCACCTTCGAGCCCGGTGCCACGGCCGTCGGCCGCATCCTTCGTGAAGTCGTCCTCGGCTCGCACGAATCGATGACCCCGCTCACCGAACTCTTCGTCTTCTGCGCCGACCGTGCCGAGCATGTCGCCGAGGTCCTTCGCCCCGCTCTCGACGCCGGCAGCGTCGTCCTCACCGATCGCTACGAGCTTTCTACCTGGGCCTATCAGGGCGTCGCCGGCGAGATCGGTCCCTACCTCGTCGATCGCATGAACGAGATCGCCACCGGCGGCCTCCATCCCGACATGACCATCGTCCTCGACCTTGACCCCGCCGCCGGGCTCGCCCGCAACCGCCGCGACGACGACCCCGATCGCATGGAGAGCAAGGCCCTGGCCTTCCACAAGCGTGTCCGCGACGCCTACCTCACCTGGGCCTCGGGCAATCCCGCCACGTCCATCGTCGTCGACGCATCCCAACCAGCCGACGCCGTCCACGCCGCCATCCTTGCCGCCCTTGGTATTCCGCCGGAGTAACCATGTCGCTCGCATCGATCATCGGCCACGATCAGACCCTCCGCATCCTCCGCCGCTCCTTCGCGGAGGGGCGGATCCCGAACGCCTACCTTTTCGTCGGCCCGCCCAACCTCGGCAAGTTCACCGTCGCCATGGAATTCGCCCGCCTGATCGATTGCGACGATCCCCACGACCTCGCCACCCCCGACCTCACCGACGCGTGTGGCGTCTGCGAGTCTTGCCGCCGCATCGACTTCGGCAGCCATCCCGACGTCCTCGCCATCCGCCCGCTAACTCGCATCGGCACTGGCGCCAAGGTCGAGGTCACCGAGTTCGAGGGCGCCACCCTCACCACCGATCAGGTCGGCGAGATCCTTGGACGCGCCGGCATGCGTCGCACTCGCGGCCCCTACAAGATCCTCATCATCGCTCGCGCCGAAACGATGAACCCCGAGGCCGCGAACCGCCTCCTCAAGACTCTCGAGGAGCCGCCCGAGGGCACGGTCCTCGTCCTCACCTGCTCGAATCCCTCGGCCCTCCTGCCGACCATCGCCTCACGCTGCCAGCGCGTGGCCTTCCATCCCGTCCCTCTCGCCACCCTCGAGCCGGCCCTCCTCGATCGCTTCCCCGACCTCGCCCCCGACCTCGTAGCCACGGTCGCTCGCCTCTCCTCGGGCCGTCCCGGTTGGGCGCTGACCTTGCTTCAGAGCCCTCCCGCCCTCAGCGTCCGCCGCCGCCTCTTCGACATGCTCGTTGCCTTCCCGACGAATCCCCTGGTCAGTTCTCTCGCCGGCTCCGAGGAACTCCTTCGCCTCGCCGAGGCCTGGTGGATCGCGATCAACGGCGAGGGCGCCCAGGACGTCCTCCGCCGCGCCGGTGATCGCAGCCGCCGCGTGGCCCTCGCCGATCTCTTCGACCTCCTCTCCTCAGCCTTGCGCGACGTCCTCCTTCTCACCGTCGGCGAGGAGGATCTGATCATCAACCGCGATGTCCTGCTCATGCTCCGCAATCTCGCCCGCTCGACGACGCCGGCCAAGGCCCGCCTCGCCCTCTCAGCCCTTCAGCAAGTCCAGCGCCACATCCGCGGCAACGCCAACCTCCGCCTCGCCTCCGAGCTTGCCCTGCTCCAGGTGATGCTGGTCCTGCGCGCCGCGCCGGTGGAGGCCTGACCCGATGCGTCACTATCTCGGTCTCGGAGCCAACCTCGGCGCTCGTGCCCACAACCTCGCCGCGGCCCTCGACCACCTCCTCACCCGCGCCCCGGCGACCCTCGTAGCCGCGTCCTCCGTGTATGAGACCGACCCGGTCGGCATCACCGACCAGCCCGCCTTCCTGAACATGATCGTGTGCATTGACACCGACGCCCCGGCCCACGAGTTGCTTCACGAAGCCCTCGCCATCGAGCGCGTCCTCGGCCGCGTCCGCGAAGTCCGGTGGGGTCCGCGCTCCATAGACATCGACCTGTTGCTCTATGATGGCCCGCCCATCGTCGAGCCCGACCTTGATCTTCCGCACCCGCGCCTTGCGGAGCGGCAATTCGTCCTGGTACCGCTCGCCGAAATCGCGCCGGATCTGATCCTGCCCGACGGCCGTCTGGCCTGCGACGCGGCCGACCGATCCGACACGTCAATCGGTCTCGTCGGCACCCTTTCGGACTGCGTCGCAGCCGAAGCCCAGTAGGTTCTGCGCGGCGTTCGGCGAAGATGACCCATCGCTCGCGGCGAATCGTCACGCAGGCGACCACGCTGCGACGCGAGAAAGCCGTCGCGAAGCGGCGGCGTGGGGTCAGGGGCGGCGGACCCGAAGGGTCGCCCGGCCAGGGCCCCTGCGGGNNTGGGGCAGAGCCCCAGGGTGTTTGCTTTCAGGGGGTTTGCTTTGCTCTCTTCCAACGCCCTAATCCGCGAGAAGGCGACGCTCTTTCGCCAACTCTCCACCATGATCTCGGCGGGCCTCACGATCTCCGAGGCCCTCTCCGCCTTGCAGATGCGCGTGCAGGACGCCCGCCTGCGCACCTTCCTTGCGTCCGCGTCGAAGGCGGTCATGGACGGCGCGAAGCTCTCCGACGAAGTGGCCCGCTACCCCGATCTCTTCCCGCCCCTGACGCACGCGATGATCCAGGTCGCCGAGGAGTCCGGCCGCCTCGACGTCCTCTTCGATCGCCTCGCGGGGTACCACGAGCGCGACTACAGCATCCGCCAGATGATCAGCCGCGAGACGCTCTACCCGAAGGTCCTCGGCCTCGCGATCCTCTTCATCCCCCTCGGCGGCAATGTGATCGCCCGCTGGCTGACGGTGGGCGGCCTGTCCGCCTTCCTCCTTTTCGTGGAGGTCCTATTCCTCTACATCCTCTTCCTCGGAGTGCCCGCCTTTCTTGCCTGGCGCGCCTATGTCACTCTCTCGAAAACTCAGGCCGGCCGCGACCGCATCGATCTTTTCAAGCTCCGCATCCCGGTGATCGGCAAGATCGTCCTACGCTCATCCCTCGCACGCTTCTCCCGCGCGCTGTCGGTGTTGTATGCCTGCGGCGTCCCAGTGGATCGCTCGCTACGTCTCGCCGGCGACGCAGCGGCCAACGCCCACATCCGCGGCATCGCCGAGACCGCCGCCGGGCAGGTGAAGGACGGCACCGCGCTCACGACCGCCCTCCTTCACGCCGGCCTCACCGACGACCTCGTCATCTCGATGGTCCGCACGGGCGAGCAAACCGGCAAGCTCGACGAGACGGTGGACCACGTCGCCGACTATTACGAGGCTGAGACCGAGACGGCCATCCGCCAACTCACGGTCATCGCCGGCGTCGTCTGCATCCTGATTGCGGGCATCGTCGTCGGCGTCATCGTCATCCGCTTCTACTCCGGCCTCCTCGGCGGCCTTTCCGCCGAGTGAGTAGGGGAGAGATCCCGCCATGCGCATCGAATCCGACATCGCCACCGTCCGCACCCTCGTCTCCGACCGCCGCCGTTTCGGCGCGACGATCGGCCTCGTCCCGACCATGGGCGCGCTTCACGAGGG
>PMZA01000388.1 GCA_003170595.1 Armatimonadota bacterium | reverse complement strand
GCCCCCGCCCGGTCAATGTTTCTTACGCCACGGCCGCTTCCGGCCCCACCTTCCTCCCCGCCCCTTCCTTCTTCTCCTTCGGCCTTTCCTCCCACGTCTGCAGAACGCCCGGCAGATGCTGCAGCATCACGCACAGATCCTCCGTCCAGTCCACCCGATCCCGCTGCCCGAGCTTCACCGTCCGCTCCCCGCCCGCCGTCGCGAAGTGCAGCACCACATGATGCGTCCCGGGATGCGCGGCCAGCAGTTCCTTCAGCCGCGCCATCGCCCGCTGGTCGACGCTCATCGCGTCCATTTCTATGTGCACGGTCGGCGCACCGTTCCCGTTCGCCGCCGCGATGATCTCGCACGTCTTCTCCCACTTCTTCTGCCCTTCGCTGGTCGCGGCCCGATGCTTCTCGCTGACGGCCTTTGCCTGCGCCAGCGTGGTTGTCTTCATCGCCTGCAGCTCAATCTGTGGCGACGCCGACTGGTCATCCCCGTTCGGCATCTCCCGCTCCACTTTCCCCGCCACCACGATGACTTCGCCCGGCGCGACCGCCTCCGCGCACTTGCCCATGTTCTGCGGCATGACCTTGATCTTCACGCTTCCCGTCAGGTCGCACAGCGTGAACATCAGCCAGTCGTTGCCCTTCTGGCTCTGCCGCGGCTGATAGTCCCGCACCTCTCCATGTATGACGACCGGCGTCCCCGGCGCCAGCGTTCCCAGGTCACTGATCGACGCCGTCGTGCACGTCTCAGCCTTCTCCTTCAGCTTCAGCAGCGGGTTATTCCTCACCGCCACGCCCAGATACTCGCGCTCCATGAGGCCCTTCTCGTCATCTGTCATCGCCGGCGCGCTCGGCAGTCTCGTCGCCGCCACCACTTCCTCCGGCGCATCCCCGAACAGCGACTGCGCCCCCAGCGCCTGGTCGGCCTGACGCTTCACCCCTTCCCCGTACGCCATCTCCATCCCGGCCAACAGCGACGCCCGCTCGCCCAGTTCATCCATCGCCCCGGCCTCAATGATCGTCTTTACAGCGCCCTTCGGCACTTCCGGCCCGGCCAGCCGCATGCAGAAGTCGCGCAGGCTTTCGAAGCGCCCGCCCTTGGTCCGCTCGCGCACGATGGCCTCAGCCGTCCCTCTACCGAGGTTCTTGATGGCCGCCAGCCCGAAGATGACCTTCCCGCCGATCACGTCGAACTCCACATCGCTCAGGTTCACCGACGGATGCTCGACCGACAGGCCCATGTGCCACGCGTCGGATACGTACTTCGCCACCGACGTCAGGTCGCCCAGTTCTGCCGACATACTCGCCGCCAGTAGCTCCGCCGGGAAGTGCGTCTTCAGGTACGCCGTCCAGTACGCCACCAGCGCGTACGACGCCGAGTGCGATTTGTTGAACCCGTAGCTGGAGAACGTCTCCATCTTCCCGTAGATTTCTTCCGCCGTCGATCGCCCCACCCCGTTCGCCACGCATCCCTCGATGAACAGCGGCTTCATCTGATCCATCTTTTCCTGGTTCTTCTTTGCCATGGCCTTCATGATGATTTCAGCCTGTGGCATCGAAAACCCGGCTAGCTGCGACGCGATCTGCATGACCTGTTCCTGGTAGGTGATGACCCCGTAGGTCTCCTCCAGGATAGGCTTCAGCTTCGGGGTCGCGTACTGGACTACCGCCCCGTGCCTCCCGGCGCAGAACTGGTCGGCGAACCTCATCGGACCCGGCCGGTACAGCGCGTTCGCCGCGATGATGTGCTCGAACCGGTCCGGCTTCAGCTTCCGCAGCAGCTCCCGCATCCCATCGCTTTCAAGCTGGAACACGGCCATCGTATCGCCGCGCCCCAGCAGCTCAAAGGTCGCCCGGTCACTGAGCGGTATCGCCAGCGGGTCGATCTTCAGCCCGTGATTGCGCACGACCAGATCGCACGTCTTCTGGATGATCGTCAGCGTCCGCAGGCCCAGGAAGTCCATCTTCACCAGCCCCACATCCACCACCGGGTCCATCGAGTATTGCGTCGTCACCGTCCCGTCTCGCTCACCACGCAGCGGCACATATTCCGTCAGCGGCCTGTCCGCGATCACGACCGCCGCCGCATGCACCGACACGTGCCTCGCAACGCCTTCCAGCCTCTGCGCGAAGTCGAGGAGCTTTGCCACCTCGCTGTCCGTGTCCCTGAGTTGCGCAAGCTCCACGACCTTCTCCGTCGCCTCGGCGATGCTGTCGCCCTGCGGGATCAGCCGCGCCAGCCGGTCCACCTTCTGCTGCTCGAGGCCCATCGCCCGCCCGACGTCTCTGATCGCTTGCTTAGCGCCGAGGGTGTTGAAGGTGCAGATCTGCGCCACATGATCGCGCCCATACTTTTCCCGCACGTACTCGATGATCTCTTCGCGCCTGAGGTCCGGGAAGTCCATGTCGATGTCCGGCGCCGTCACGCGCTCGGGGTTCAGCATCCGCTCGAACAGGAGGCCATACTTCAGCGGATCGATCTCGCTGATGCCCAAGAGGTACGCCACGATGCTTCCCGACGCCGACCCTCTCCCCGGCCCGACCAGCATCCCGCGGCCCTTCGCCTCGCGGATGAGGTCGGCCACGAGGAGGAAGTAGCCCGAGAACCCGGTGGTGGCGATGACGCTCAGTTCGTACTCCGTCCGCTCCCGCTCGCGAGCGCCGCCCCTGGGATATCGCTTCGCGATTTCCGCCAGGCATTGCTCGCGCAGGAACGTATCCAGCGTATGCCCGTCCGGCACATCGACGCTGGGCATCATCCGTCCGCCCAGCCCGAGGTCCACGTTGCACCGCTCCGCCACTTCCGCCGTCCGCTCGATCGCTTCCGGCGCCATGGGCAGGGCCGCCGCCATTTCCTCCGCCGATTTCAGGTAGAACTCATCGACCCCGAACCGCATCCGGTTGGGGTCATCCATGGTCGTCTGCGTCTGGATGCACAGCAGCACGTCATGCGCCGCCGCATCCTCTCGCGTCGTGTAGTGCACGTCATTGGTCGCGACTACCGGCACGCCCATCTCTTCGCTCAGCTTCAGCTTCCCGGCGATGATCTGCGCCTGCCCCTCCAGCCCGTGGTTCATGAGTTCGAGGTACACATTGTCGCGCCCGAAGATGTCGGTCATCCGCCCGAGCATGTTCCGCGCCCCATCCAGGTCTTCGGCCAGCAGGTGCTGGGCCACTCCGCCCTGCTGGCAGGCGGTCAGGGCGATGAGGCCTTCGTGATGGCGGTCGAGGAGGTCCCAGTCGACGCGGGGTTTGTAGTAGAAGCCTTCGAGGTGCGCCGCGGTGACGAGCTTCACGAGGCTGTGGTACCCGGCCTCATTCTCGGCGAGGAGGACGAGGTGTTTCATGTCCCGGTCCTGCCGTTCCTGATCGTGGCGGGTGCGGGCGGCGACGTAGACTTCGCAGCCGAGGATGGGCTTGATCTTGGCTTTTTGGCAGGCCTGGTAGAACTCGATGATGCCGTACATGACGCCATGGTCAGTAATGGCGAGGGAGGTCTGGCCGAGCTGGGCGGCACGAGTCGTGAGGTCCTTGAGCCTGCACGCGCCATCGAGCAGGCTGTACTGCGTGTGGACGTGCAAATGAACGTAGGGCTTACGCATGTCGGTCTGCACCCGGTTGCTTCGGCTGTTACTAAGGTCCTTGCTGGCGCCAGAAAAACGGCTTCGGTCTCATCCTCGACTTATGCGACGATCCCGTCTCGACCTTCGGAGCACTCCAACATCTGGCACTGCCGTTGCCTTTCTGCCTTCTGTAGGGCGGGCCTTAATGCCCGCCGCGAAGTTGAATTTCTGCCCTTGGTCGTCATCCTGAGCGCGTTCTGTGCGCGAAGGACCTGAGGTGGCATCCTTCGCCTTTCCGCTTTCTGTAGGGCGGGGCTTTACGCCCCGCCGCGCCTATCGATGCCTCAACCCATCGCCCGTGGCTCGCCTTTCCGATCTTGTAGCCGCGGCCTTCCAGGCCGCGGGGGTGGCGTGCTGTGGCCTCTTTGATTGTCATCCTGAGCGCGTCTTGTGCGCGAAGGACCTGAGGTGGCATCCTTCGCCTTTCCGCTTTCTGTAGGGCGGGCGTTTATGCCCGCCGCGCCCTCGGCTTTGTGCTTGCTGTAGGGCGCGGGTTTATCCCGCGCCGCGAAGTTGCTCTTCTGCCTTTGGTTGTCATCCTGAGCGAGACGTCTGCTGTCGAGCGAAGCGACGATTTGTGTCGCCGAAGGATCCCCTCGCCGACTCAGCCCTCTCGCATCCACCTACTTTCCTTTCGCCTTCGCCGCCAATCCCCCTGCTGCCGGAGTCGAAGCCGGCGCTGTTGCCGGAGCCTTCGCCCCAGCACCACTCGCCGCACTTCCCGCAGCAGGCGCGCTAACGCCACTGGCCGGCGCAGTTCCTGCCTCACTCCCCGTCCCCGTCCCTGCTGCAGGCGGCGCAGTTCCCACAGCCGCCGTCCCCGCCGCCGCGTCGCCGATCTTCTTCATCAAAGTCTCAGCCTGCTCGATCTCGGCCGTCACCACCGGCCACGCCTCGCGCCCGATGGCATCCCCGGCATCGTCGAGGCACTTGCCTATCTGGTACGCGCACGTCGACGGCTTGTCCTGCCCGCAGATCACCAGCAGCGCGTTGAGTTCGTCCATGGACTTCGCCGGATCGCTCGCCACCTGATCTTTCAGAGCCTTCAGCCTCGCCGCGACATCCGCCGGCACCAGCGTCTGATCCGGCGTCTGCGCGAGCAGGTCCACGGCCGCCCCGAGCGCCGCACCCGCCGCCGCCGTATCCGGCGTCTGCGCCGACACTGCCGTGATCGCCCGCTCGAGATCGACGGCCACCGACTGCGCCGGCAACTCAGCCAGCACGGCCCTGGCCACGCGGTTAGATTGCTTGAGCCACTCCCCGGTACTGGAGGGGTCTTGCGAGGCGGCCGACTTCTTCGCCCATCCCAGCAGCCATCCGAGCACCTTGAGGTCAGGCTGCACAGAGGGCGGTGCTGCGGTTTGAGCCGCAGGTTGTGGTTGAGTCAAACGTTGCATAACATCCGGCAGAGTTAAGCCGTTTTGCTGTGCATAGCTTTGCAGTTGCTGAAGCGCCTGCAAGTCATCTGCGCTAGGCTTTCCTGCGGTCGGAGCCTGCTCGACGGGCTGCGGTGGTGCGCCTTTCTCGCATCCAGTCAGCCCCGTGGCCAATAGCAGGAGCACTACGACAGTCGCGGTGACAACCTTCGGCACGATCTGATGCCTCCTCCACCCGGTTGCGGAGTGAGCACATTATAGGCCCGCCGCCCCCCTCCGGCAAGCGGCGTTTTTCACCCCGCGCACCTCCTCATCTCGCTCGTGTCTTTGCGTTTTAGGGCTATGCAGTTGACAC
>PMZA01000313.1 GCA_003170595.1 Armatimonadota bacterium | reverse complement strand
GTTATCGCCAGTTCTTACAGTTGGAATAGATTGGCTGCGGGGGAAGGATTCGAACCTTCACTAACTGGTCCAGAGCCAGTCGTGCTACCCTTGCACTACCCCGCAAGCGAACGATAGTGTACCGAAGCAGGCCGAAGGCGTCAAGGAAGGGTATACCCCGGCGCGGCGGCTATGAAGGCCTGCCCTACAGAAAAGCCGCCACAGCCCGGGCTGCGGCGCGGCGTAAAGCCGCGCCCGACAGCAAGCCAAAGCATAGGCGTTGGCGTGGATTTGGGGGTAGACAGGGAATCGTGGGAGTGGTATATTAGCTGTCCGATGGTCGCGGGGTGGAGCAGTCCGGTAGCTCGCCAGGCTCATAACCTGGAGGCCGCGGGTTCGAATCCCGCCCCCGCTACCAATTCTTCTAATCGGCGCTGGGCTCGGCCGCGAGCCGCTCCCGGCGCCTTGCTTTCTGCGGTCCTGAGACCGCTTGGCGTGTGTGGACGGCATCCTGACTCGAAGGGCAGGGGCACTATGGCGAGAACAAAGGTCAACATGGAAATGCTGCGGGCGCTGGACACTACGGGCTTCAGCGAATTCGAAGCCCAGGTCGTCGGCTCGATCTTTCAGGAAGAGGCTGCCAAGCGGCAGGCTCGCCTGGAAGGCAAGGGCGGCAAGAAAAAGCGCCGCCGGCGCCGGTAGTCCGCGGAAGGTTATGGCGGCGTAGCTCAGACGGCTAGAGCACGCGGTTCATACCCGCGGAGTCGTTGGTTCAAATCCAACCGCCGCCACCAAGCCCGACTTACATCAGCCGCCTGGGCGCCTAGCCCGGGCGGCTTTGCTGTTGTGAAGGCTCGTGGCGGCACGAAGGGCACGCGGCTTGCTGTGTGGTGTGAGGCTTCGGCGGCTGGTATACTTGGCCGCGCCGGGGATGGCTCGGCACCGCCGAAAAGCAAAGGCCGGCGGGGGATAAACCCCTGCCCTACAGCAAGCATGAAACCAGAGGCGACGCTGGGCGCCCGGTTGGGCGGAGGACTGTAATGAGCCCTGTCAGCGATGACGATCTTTCCTGGATACTGCAGCTTCTCGACACCGAGGGGCTGGTTGAGGTGGAAGTCGAGGAGGAGGACTGGCGCGTCCGCGTGAGCCGCGCTGTCGCCCTCACGCCGGAAGCGCCCTGCGCAGCGGGTCCGGTTGAGCCGGCCGCGGGTGAGGAGTTCGGGCCCAACGTGGTGCCCATCCTCTGCCCCATCACTGGCACCTACTACAGCGCGCCGTCGCCGGAGTCGTCGCCCTACGTCGAGGAAGGCGGGCAGATCGAGCGCAACGGCGTGGTCGGGCTCATCGAGGCGATGAAGGTGTACAACGAGGTCGAGTCGCCCGTGGGCGGGACGATCGTCAAGATACTGGTGGATAACAAGCAGAACGTAGTGGCCGACCAGCGCATCATGCTGGTGCGGGTTACTAGCACCGACTGAAGGCAAAGGCAGGGCCGGATTCGGTAGGACGCGCCTGGCGCGTCCTCACGGATGCGGCCCCTCCGAAAGGCAGCAGGTACGGCGGCGACTGGAGGAACCTTTCCCCATGAGCGAGGAAGTCAAAATCGGCATTATCGGATATGGCGTGGTCGGCAGCGGCCTCTACCAGATCCTCGAGAAAAATGGCGAAGAGATCCGCCAGCGCGTGGGCTTCGGCGTGCGCGTGGCGAAGATCGCCGATGTCGACTGGGAGCGGCAGCGCCCGGTCATGCCGCCGGTCGAGATGCGGGTGGGCGATGCCTACGACCTCATCAGCGACCCCGAGATCCCCATCCTCGTCGAGACCATCGGCGGGACAGGCATCGCGCTCAAGCTCGTGCGGGCGGCGCTCGAGGCGGGCAAGAGCATCGTGACCTCAAACAAGGCGCTCATCGCCATGCACGGCGAGGAGCTTCTCGACATCGCCGAGGCGAAGGGCGTTGACCTCATGTTCGAGGGCGCGGTGGGCGGCACCATCCCCATCATCCGCGCGCTCAAGGAAAGCCTCGAGGCCAATCACCTCGACACGATCCTGGGCATCGTCAACGGGACCACCAACTACATCCTCACGCGAATGGCCGATGAGGAACTCGAGTTCTCAGACGTCCTCGCCGATGCGCAGAAGCTCGGCTATGCCGAGGCTGATCCGACCGACGACATCGAGGGGTATGACGCGCGGAATAAGCTGGCTATCCTCAGCGCCATCGGCTTCGGCCTGCGGGCGCGGGTCGAGGACGTGTTCACCGAGGGCATCACGCGCATCACCCAGGCCGACCTGAAGTACGCGGCGCAGATGGGGTACGTGGTGAAGCTGCTGGCCATCGGGCGGCGGCAGGGATCGCGCGTGGAGCTTCACGTGCACCCGACGCTCGTGCCGAAGAACCATCCGCTGGCGGCGGTGCGTGGATCGTTCAACGCGATCTTCGTGCACGGCGACGGCTGCGACGATGTCATGCTCTACGGGCGCGGCGCGGGTGACATGCCGACCGGGTCGGCCGTGGCGGGCGATGTGATCGAGGCGGCGCGGAACGTGGTGGGCGGCTGCAAGGGGCGAGTGCTGTGCACCTGCCTCGCGGCTGCGGAGCCGGCGCCGATGGATGAGGTCGATACGCGGACGTACTTGCGGATACGCGTGACCGATCAGCCCGGCGTCATGGGCAAGATCGCGACGGCGCTGGGCGACGAGGGCGTGTCGCTGGCGTCGGTCATCCAGCTCGACACAGACGGGCAGGTCGCCGAGATCGTGCTGGTGACGCACCTGTGCGCGGAGGGCAGGCTCAACCGCGCGCTGGAGCGGGTGAAGGCGCTGGATGTGGTCGAGGAGATCGCCAGCAGAATTCGTGCGATGGACGAAGGGTAGGGGGACGTTCTGCCTGGCGAAGGCTAGATCCTTCGCGTTGCTCAGGATGACAGACTGGGGAACGTGCGATGGACGAAGGCTAGCCCGATGGTCAGCCGGGGGGTCCTTCGGCGACGCAAACCGTCGCCTCAGGATGACATCGAAAAGCAGAGAAGCAAAGGCCTCAAGGCAGGGACGAAAGGAGACTGGGCATGGCTAACCTACCGACGAGAAAGTGGCCCTGGCGCGGGGTCATCGAAGAATACCGCCAGTTCCTGCCGGTCAGCGATGCGACGCCGGTGGTGACGCTGCTGGAAGGCGGCACGCCGCTGGTCGAGAGCAAGGTCCTCGGGCCGTCGCTGTCGGGCAAGATAAAGATGTACTTCAAGTATGAGGGCCTCAACCCGACCGGGTCGTTCAAAGATCGCGGCATGGTCATGGCGATAGCCAAGGCGAAGGAAGACGGCGCGACGATGACAATGTGCGCGTCGACCGGCAACACCGCGGCGGCTGCGGCGGCGTACTCATCGGCGGCGGGCATGGCGTCGGTCGTCCTCATCCCGGCGGGGTATGTGGCGCTCGGGAAGCTGAGCCAGGCGCTGGCGTATGGGGCCCGGACTCTGTCGGTCGAGGGCAACTTCGACGACTGCCTGCGCTGCGTGCGCGAGATCTGCGAGAACTATCCGGTGGCGCTGGTGAACTCGCTCAACCCGTACCGGATGGAGGGGCAGAAGACCGCGGCCTTTGAGGTGTGCGAGGCGCTGGGTGGGCCGCCGGACTTTCATGCGCTGCCGGTGGGCAACGCCGGCAACATCAGCGCCTACTGGCTGGGCTACAAGGAATATCGCGATCGCGGGATCACCGACAGCCTGCCGGTCATGCTCGGCATCCAGGCGGCCGGGGCGGCGCCGCTGGTGCATGGCAAGCCTGTCGATCATCCCGAGACCGTCGCGACGGCCATCCGCATCGGCAACCCCGCGCGGTGGAACGATGCGGTTAAGGCGGCGAGCGAGTCGGGCGGGATCTTCCGCGCGCTGACTGATGAGGAGATCCTGGCGACGTATGCGGACCTCGCGCGGTATGAGGGGCTGTTCGTGGAGCCGGCGTCGGCGGCGGGGGTGGCGGGCGTAAGGAAGCTAGCGCATGAAGGCTACTTCGGCGATCGTGCGGTGACTGTCGCGTGCACGCTGACGGGGCATGGGCTGAAGGATCCGGATCGCGCGATATCGATGGCGCCGCAGCCGGAGACGGTGAGGGCGGATGTGGCGCAGCTGCTCGATATACTGGGACTGAGGTAAGGCGCGGCGGGCATAAATGCCCGCCCTATAAGAAGGCAGCGTTGAGGTGACGCACGTGGGCGTTGACCGAGAGAAAGTGGTGCTTGAGACCGATCTGCCCGGCGCGTTGTCACGACGGTCGGGGAAGGTGCGCGACATCTATGAGTACGCCGACGGCCTGCTCATGGTCGCGACCGATCGCATCTCGGCCTTCGACTGCATCCTTCCGACGGGCATTCCGGGTAAGGGGCGCGTGCTGACCGGGCTGTCGGTTTTCTGGTTCGAGCGGACGCGGCACATCATCTTCAACCACCTGCTCAGCGCCGATGTGGCGGACTTCCCGGCCGCGGTGCAGGACGAGGCGGACATGCTGCGCGGGCGCGCGATGTGGGTGCGGAAGGCGCAGACGGTGCCGATCGAGTGCGTCGTGCGCGGGTATTTGGCCGGTTCGGGCTGGAAGGAANNTCGAGTGCGTCGTGCGCGGATACCTCGCGGGGTCGGGTTGGAAGGAGTACGCCGCGACCGGCAAGATCGGCGATCACGATCTGCCGGCTGGCCTGGGCCAGGCGGACAAGCTGCCGCAACCGATTTTCACGCCGTCGATCAAGGCCGAGA
>PMZA01000394.1 GCA_003170595.1 Armatimonadota bacterium | reverse complement strand
GAATGAGGAGGCGCGGGTGCGGTTCAAGGTGAGCGGGGAGGACGCGAAGGCGGTGGGCGAGAGTGCGTGGCTCGCGCATGACCTGGGGACCGGGGGCGGGATCATGTTCGATGCGGCGACGGGCGGCGGCCTGCGCGGGTGCGAGTTCGACAACATCGTTATCGAGCAACCGGAAGGCGTCACGGCGCGGAGGGTGACCGCGGAGGCGGACCGGTGGCTGCATGCGGCGATGGCGAGCGCGGGGAAGTCGCGGGCGACGGGAACGGTGGCGCTGAAGACGCGGGATGGGCTGGAGATGTCGCTCGATGGGGCGTGTGCCGCGAGGAGTGTGAAGGTCGGCGGGGCGGAGAAGGCGCCGAGGAACGCCCCCGACTACGGCGGGTTCTGGGCGTGGGACATCGCGAAGGATCCGAAGTATGAGAGGTTCATGCAGGCTGAGGCGCCCACTGGTGGGGCGATGGCGATGACGTGCGAGAGGCTGGGGCTGAAGCTGCGCGTGGAGGCTGAGGCGAGCGGGGATCGGATCACCTTCACCGGCGATCTGAGCGATGTGACTGGCGGCGACCGCGCGATCGTGCTGGTGTTCGCGCTGCCGATGGATGCGGGCGGATGGACGTGGGGCGACGACCTCAACACCGCGCGGCCCATCGCCGAGGCTGGGCGGTACCAGAACGCGATGCCGTACATGGCGGCCGGGCCGAAGGGCGTCAACCTCATGTCGCCGTATCCGTGGTGCGCGATGACCGGGCGGACGGATGGGGTCATGCTCGCGCGACCGCTGGACTGGCCGCGGGTGATGGCGATGTTCTACGACCTCACCGCCGAGCGGAAGTTCGTGGGCGTGAGGGTGGGGCTCGGGCTCTCGGCGTCGGCGAAGAAGAACCCGTCGCGGGCGAGCTTCCGGTTCGCGATCAGCCGCGTGCCGAAGCCCGAGTGGGGCTTTCGCGCGGCGGCGCAGCGGTACTACGAAATGTACCCGGACTTCTTCGTGAAGCGGGCGAAGCGGGAGGGCATCTGGCACCTGTGGGTGACGACGAAGGTGCCGAACCCCGAGGACTTCGCCATGGTCTTCCATGAGCAAGAGCCGTACTCGGAGGATCGCATCGCCTTCGATGACGAGCATGGCGGGTACTCGCTGACCTATGCCGAGCCGAGCACCTTGTGGCAGCAGACGGCGGCGTATGGGGCGGACAAGAAGCTCGATGTGGCGGCGCTGCTGAAGGAACTGAACGATCGTTCACTCAAACCTCTGAGCGAGCTGACGGGGTATCCGTTCACGACGCAGCCGAAGAAGCTGCCGGATGCGGTCGAGGCGCAGGCGGCGCTGAATTCGTATATCGGGCGGGACGGCGAGCCGACGTCGGTGTATGCATCGCCGCCGGATCGGGTGGCGTTCAACTGCTGCACCGGGGACATCGCGAAGCCCAACCGGCGAAGTCTGTGGTTCGACTATGAGGGCGTGCCGGCGATGACGGACCCGCGCGTGGATGGGGCGTACGTCGATAGCGTCGGGTGGCAATCCTTCGATGCGGCGGAGGATTTCCGGCGCGAGCATTGGGCCACGGCGGAGCAGCCGCTGGTCGCGAGCTTCCGCGCTGAGGCGCCGGCGATGCTGGCCGGGCTGTCGCACTATGAGCTTTATGGGGCGATCGCGGAGGCCATGCACAAGCTCGGGAAGCTGACCATCGCGAATTCGTTCCCCTACTCGCACGCGTTCTATGCGCACCAGTTCGATATCCTGGGCGCGGGTGAGGCCGGGAATCTGGAGGCGTTCCATGAGGCGGCCAAGCTCGGGTTCTGCCGGGCGCTGGCGTTCCGCAAACCCGTGAGCCACATGAACTACGCGTACTTCGATGCGGGCGTGCCCATGGCCGAGAAGGAGCGGGCGATGCAGCGGACGCTGATCTACGCGGTGTGGCCCGGGAGCGGGAATGGGGCGACGGTCGAGCAGATGGAGAAGGTGCGGCCGTTGTACCGCAAGTATATGCCCATCTTCCGCGCGATCACGGCGGCAGGCTGGGAGCCGATCACGCTGGCGAAGGCCGGGCCGGAAGGTGTGCTCGTCGAGAGGTATGGCGATCCGGCGAGAGGGGCGGTGTATCTTGTGGTGCACAATCCGTCGGATGCGGCGGTCGCGGCGACGGTGGAGATCGGCAAGGAGATGGCGAAGGCGATGGGGCGGGAGGTCGTGGATATGGTCGGCGGCGAGAAGCATGAAGTCGCCGGTGGGAAGATCGATGTGAAACTTAAGCCGTGGCAAACGGCGGTAATGGAGATAAGCCAATGAGCGACGATCGGGAACGGATGGAGGAAGTGCTGTGCGAGCTGAGTGACGGGCGCCTCGGGCTGTGGGACGGCGAGGAGGTGTACATCGTGCCGCTGAACTACACCTACGACGGCGGGCGGATCCTGTTCCACTGCGCGCTCGAGGGGCGGAAGCTCGACATCCTTCGCGTGCATCCGGAGGTGTGCTTCGAGGCCAGCCGGCTGGAGGGCGCGCCGGTCGAGCATGCGGGCGAGTTGTGCAGCGCGGCCCATGTGAGCGTGATCTGCTGGGGCAAGGCGCGGGTGATCGATGACCTGGAGGAGCGGCGGGAGATCCTGCAGGCGTTCCAGGTGAGGTACGCGACGGAGGAGAAACCGCGGACGTCGATGACCGTGGAGCGGACGGCTGGCTGCGGGGCGGTCGTGATCGAGGTGGAGAGGATGACGGGGCGGAAACGGGAAGGGGGCGAGCAGTGGATGTGGGAGTGGGCGAAGGCGTAGGAGGCGGAAGTGCGGGAGGCCGAGGAGAGATATGGTCGACCGAGAGGCAAGGGACAAAGCGATCGCTGTGATCGAGCGCGACACGTATATAGAGACGGCGGATGGAGCGGCATGGGAAAGGCTCCACTCCGTCGTCAGACCTAGTGCCGACGCCACGCTGAGATGGGCTGTGATCGAATTCGAAGATGACTGTGGGATGGTGCCGCAGGATGAGTGGTGGGACTATGTGCAGAGATACCTGCTGCTGCTGCGATCCGACGCCGAGATGGTGGTGACGAGGCGGTACGGGTGGGGGCAGGCGCTCGCCATCATCTGCGGAGTGGGCCTGGCTGTGGGCTACGCGACCATCTGGCGTGGCAGGGGGTTCTTGGTCTGGTGCATCGCCGGTTTGGTTGGTGGGCTGATAGCATCCGTGCAGACGCGCTCCGAGGGACGCACGTGGTGGCCGAACGAGGCCCTGGCCCCTTTCGAGACAGCGGGCGACATGCTAAGGGTGCTCCGGACAGTGCCGGGATTCAGGAAACTGAGATATCCCGGGACCCGACACCCAGGATGGGGGCCGCCCTCGTGGGCGGGTGCCCTCCTATGTCCTGTGGGCGCGGCGGTGGTGGCGGTGCTGGGCCTTTGGGTCTTCGTACCGCTATTGATGCCGACGGAGACGATCGCGTTCGTGACGCCGGAGGCGGGACCGGTGGGCTCGCGCTGTGGCGAACGTCCAGAATGAGATCCTTCGCGGCGACAGAAGGCGTCGCCTCTCAGGATGACATCGAAAGGCGAAAGGCAGGGCCGGATTCGACTGAGCATCAAAGGCGTGCTCAGTCTGATTCGGCCCCTCCGAAGAGCCAAGCGCGGCGGGGCGTAAGGCCCCGCCCTACAGAAAGCAGAAAGGCAAAGGCGGGAAGGAAATGACAATGAGAGTCGGATGGTTGGCGGTGATCACTCTTGTCGCTGCGATGCCGCAGGGATGGGCTATGAAAGATAACGAGATTCCGATCGATGCTCCCAACGACTCCCTCATGGCCTCGCGCGATGAATGCCGCGAGATGATGGACTGGGCCAACGCTGCCTTCCTGGGAGAGACGGGGTCGCTGCGCGGACCGCGCGTCGCCCTCACCGTCCGCCGGCAGGATCATTCCGTCCTCCGCTTCCGCGAATCGTGCATCGATACGCCGACGAGGATCGGCGGGAAGAACTTCGCCCACGGCCTCGGCACCCACGCCTTCAGCGAGATCGTCGCGCAGGTGCCAGTTGGCGCCACCGCCTTCAAAGCCCTCGTCGGCGTCGATAACAACTTCAACACCGCGGGCAGGGCCGGGAGCGTGCGCTTCTCCGTCGAGGTCGGCGGGAAGGAAGTCGTGCGGACGGGCGTATGCAAGGGCGGCGAGAAGGCCGTCGAGGTCAGCGTCGATCTGCCCGCCGGTACGAAGGAGATCGTGCTCAAGGTCGACGACGGCGGGGACGGAGTGTCGTCCGATCAGGCCGACTGGGGCGATGCCTACTTCATCCTCGCGGATGGGAAGAAGCTGTACCTGGATCAGAATCAGACGGACACCGTGCTCAGGGAACTGGGCGTGCCGTTCTCGTTCACCTACGGCGGGAAGGCGTCGGCGGAGCTATTGGGCGCGTGGGAGAAGAGCGTGCAGACCGGCGAGGATAAGGAGATCGCGTACCTGACGATCAGGTGGCGCGACCCAAAGACGGGGCTCACCGTCACCGCCGATGTGAAGTCGTACAAGCGCTATCCCGCGACCGAGTGGGTCCTCTACTTCGAGAACGCCGGGACCAAGGACACGCCCATCCTCGAGAACGTGCAGGCGCTAGACGTGGGGCTGCGGACGGGCTTCGCGGCGAGGGCGGCGACGCTGCACCGGCTGGAGGGTGACTCGTGCGGTGAACGATCGTTCATGCCCTTCGACACCGCGCTCGAGGCCGGGAAGGAAATACACATGGCGCCGAGCGGTGGGCGGCCGTCGAACACGACGGCGTTCCCCTTCTGGAACATGGAATACAACGGCGCCGGGGTCATCACAGCGTGCGGGTGGTCGGGGCAATGGGCGGCGAGCTTCGAGCGGGCGGGGAACGGGCCGGGGCGGATGAAGGCCGGGATGGAGCTGACACATCTGACACTACATCCTGGGGAGAAAATACGAACGCCGCGGATGCTGGTCATGGCGTGGCGTGGGGATAGGGAAGTGGCGCACAACCGATGGCGGCGGCTCATGATGTTCCACTACGTGCCGAAGGTGGACGGGCGTCCGGCGAGGCTGCCTGTGGCGCTGCAATGCTTCGACCGGTATAGCTGGTCGCGTCCGGAATGGGCGACCGAGGCCGGGCAGCTTGATGCCGTGAGGAACGCGGCCGCGCTGGGGTTCGATGCGCACTGGTTCGATGCGGCGTGGTTCCCGGGTGGCTTCCCGAACGGGGTGGGGAACTGGGTGGCCAAGCCGAAGGAATTCCCGCGCGGGCTGGGGCCGGTGGGTGAGGCGTGCCACAAGGCGGGGATGAAGTTCATCCTCTGGTTCGAGCCGGAGAGGGTGGCGGCGGGGACTGAGATCGCGACGCAGCATCCTGAGTTCGTGTTCGGGGGCGCGCAGGGCGGGCTGTTCAAACTCAGCGATCCGGCCGCGAGGCAGTGGCTGACGGACCTCCTCTCCAAGCGGATCGAGGAGTATGGGATCGACATCTACCGCAACGACTTCAACATCGACCCGCTTGGATTCTGGCGGGAGGCCGATGCGCCGGACAGGCAGGGGATGACCGAGATTCGCTACGTCGAGGGGCACTACCAGATGTGGGATGAGCTGCGGTCGCGGCATCCCGGGCTGCTCATCGACAACTGCGCGAGCGGGGGGCGGAGGATCGATCTGGAGTCCATAAGTCGCTCACTCCCTCTGTGGCGAAGCGACACAAGCTGTGGGCCCGAGCATGCGGAATGGAACCAGGCGCAGAGCGCGTCGCTGAGCGAATACGTGCCGCTGCACACGGCCTGCGCGTGGTCGCCGGATGCGTATGAGGTGAGGAGCGCGGCAACGGGCGGGCTGATTTGCCAGTTCGATTATCTCAACCCCGAGTTCCCGCGGGACATGGCGAAGCGGTCGGTGGCCGAGGCCGAGCGCGATCAGAAGTTCTGGTACGGCGACTTCTGGCCGGTGACGGCGGTGACGACCGGGGCCGAGCACTGGATCGCCTGGCAGCTTCATCGGGCCGACCTCGACGCGGGAATCGTCGTGGCGTTTCGGAGGAAGGCGAGCCCCTATCCGGTGATCGAGATGAGCCTGAAGGGGCTCAGGCCGGAGACGATGTACCGGGTGGAGTTCGTCGACGAGAGCGGCAAGGCGAAGGTGAAGAAGATGGCCGGGCGCGAACTGCTGGAGCCGACGGAAGTGAGGGTAGGCAAGGGCCAAAGCCTGGTCGTGAGATACGAGGCGACGAAGTAGAGGGGCGAGCTGTTCAGGTCAACATGAGGCCCGCGACTCGACGATGAGTCGCGGGCCTTTTCGTTGCGCGGGTGAGGGGAAATCTAGGGCGCGCAGGCGGCCCAGACCTGGTTGAGGTTCCAGCTCTCCCACTTGCCGTGGCCGTCGGCGAAGACGAAGTTGTCGCCGCCGTTATGGACGTTGGCTACGCGGTCGGTTCCCACGAGGAAGTACCCGTCGTTCGCGGAGTATAGGTTGGTACCGCATAGCTCCGGGATCAGGAGGGGAGTGCCGGCGGGGCTCGAGGCAAGGGCGAGGGACTGGCCGCAGAGATTGCTGTTCATCTCGTAGCTGTTGCCACTCTTGGTGGAGTCGTCGGGGCAGATGTAAATCTGAGCGTTCTTCACGTAGGGAAAGAGCGAGCCCTTCGTGACGTCGAAATACCCCGGGGCGGGATTGCCGAAGGCCGAGTACCACACCCAGCCGCCATAGACTCCGCTCCCAGGTGGGCCGCCCCAGGCACCGGGAGCCTTGGGCCAGAGTTCGTCGTAGTCCTGGGAGTACATCTGGAAGGCCATTCCGAGCTGCCGCATATTGCTCAGGCAGGAAGTCTGGCGGGCCTTCTCTCGCGCGCGGGCGAAGACCGGGAAGAGGATGGCGGCGAGAATCGCGATGATGGCTATGACGACGAGCAGTTCGATGAGGGTAAAGGCCTTGCGGTTCATGGGGCGCCTCCTTGAGGAGGTATACGGACAAGGACAGGTGGAGGTTCCGCCTGAGGGGCCGGTAATCCTCCCGGGGATAGATGGGTGAGAGATCACGCCTGGGTCCAGGCGGCTACGGCGGTGCGGACGTGAGCAAGTTCGTCGGGCGTGTTGAAGCCGACGATGTCACCCTCGGCCACGAGAACGACCTGCACCGGCATCGCGTTCGCTCGGAGAAGGGCCACGGTGTCGGTGAGGTAAAGCTCTCCTTGCGCGTTATCAGACTCCAGCCCCCCAAGGGCGAGATCGAGGGCCGCCGGCGAGAAGACGTAGAGCGCCTCGTTGACGAAGGGCGCATGAGCCGCCACCCAGTCGGGTGCGACGTCGTGACCTGCGAGGCGGAGGGTCGCCGAAGCATCGGGCGCGAGGATGGGCAGGCGGTCGCCCGCGATGGTCGTCTCCTCCTGCGCGGCGTCCCAGAGATCACGGAGGACGCGCGGGATTTTGCCAGAGGGCGGGAGGAAGTAGGCGATGGCCCCGCGGACGACGGCCGAGTGGAGGACGTGCGCCTCAGTGAAGAGACGGTGAACCTCGACGGTGGCGCGGGCGGCGACGAGGTCGGCGACTTCGACGATGCCGAGGACCTCGCCGGTTTCATCCACCACGACGCGGCCCTGCTCGTTATCGGGGCGGCGCGGGCTGACGGCAAGGGTGAGGGCGGCGGAGGCGGTGAAGTGGGTGTCGAGAAGGCGGGAGATGGTGGAGGCGGTCGTGACCTTATCGCCCATGGCGACGAGGATGGCGGAGAAGTCGTGGGTGGATAGGGCGCTGGCGCCGAGTAGGGTCGCGTGACCCGTTCCGCGTCGCTCGGCCTGGAAGGCGAAGGTGACGTCGAAGGGGGAAGAGGGCGAGGCGAGGGTGGCCTCGACCTGATCGGCGTAAGCGCCGGTGACGATGGAAAACGATGTGACGCCGGCGGAGGAGAGTTGGTGGACGAGATAGCGGAGGGCGGGGACGCCGGGGGCGACCTCGTGGAGGACCTTGGCGACGTCGGGCGAGCCCATGCGCGTGCCCTCGCCCGCGGCGAGGACGATGGCGGCGATGGATTGGCTGGTCGAGGTTGGCATCGCGAGCATTTTAGCAGAGGCGAGGGAAAGGTGTGGCGATGGGGAAAGGTCCTGCGGAGGATTGATGACCATGATGAGATGGTTCGCTGCGCTGGTGGCTGTGTTGGCGATCGCGACTTGTGGTGCGAGGCCGATCGATCCCGCGATCGATGACGGCCCCGGGCCGTTCTCCTACTTCAGCCGCCCGACGACCGTGCTCGGTGTGCCCGATGCCCTCGTCGGCACGCAGGTCACCGCCGAGGGTTGGCTGTGGACCGGCAGCGCAGAACTCGTGTTCTTCGTCGGGCCGAACATGGAGTCTATCCGCCAGCGCGTGCAGACCCTCGTCGACGGATGCCTGCCGATGGTCACCTACAACGTCGAGCGCGAGGGCGTGACCTACACGATCACGATGTTCGCGTCGACCCTCGACGGGAAGTCTGACAGCAATCTCATCAACTTCATGCGCGTGACCATGCGCAACAACGAGGCGCGTCGGAAGGCCGTTGTCTTTGCCGTCGGCTTCCGCGGAGAAGGGGCGCACACGTTCACCGGCATGACGCGGCCCTTCGGATTCCTCAGCGCGAAGTACGGCTTCGGGCCAGGGTATGCGACGCGCGACGACCGGGTCATCTACACCTTCGGCGGGAAGCCGAAGCGGTTCGCCGTGGCCGACCGCGAGGGCAACGCCGCGACCGCGAAGGAAGACATGATCACGCGCGGGGCGATCGTAGGGGTCACGCAATACGACGTCGACCTGCCGGGTCATGCCGAGCAGAAGCTCGACTTCACGATGCCCTATGAGCCGGTGGCGGTGAGTGACGCGGCGACGGTAGGGGCACTGCAGGCGGCGAAGTTCGACGACTTCTATGCGCGGACGCGGAAGTTCTGGCTAGACTTCCTCGCGCAGGGGACGCAGCTCGAGGTGCCCGAGGCGAAGGTCGTCGATACCGCTAAGACAAGCGCGGAGTACCTGGCCATCGCGCGGGATCATCGCGGCGATGACTACATGATCGCGGTGAACAAGTTTCAGTACCACGGGTTCTTCGTGCGGGACTCGGCGTATATCGCGGCGGCCTTCGATTTCTGGGGGCGGCATCTGTGGGCCGAGCAGGGCATCGACTACTACCAGCGCGTCCTCCAGCCTGACGGGATGATGTACACGCCTCCGTGCAACGACGGCTTCGGGCAAGTGCTGTGGGCGGCGGGAAATCACTGGCGGACGACGGGTGATCTGGCCTACGCGCGGAGGATGTACCCGAAGCTCGCGGCGCATGTGAGGGGTGCCTTCACTCACATCAAAGCGGACCCGCTGGGGCTCGTGCCGCCGGCGCCGCCGTATGACAACGAGGCGATCAACGGCCACTACACGGGCGACAACTTCTTCGTGATGGCGGGCCTGCGCGACATGATCGCGATGGCCGACGCGCTGGGTGAGACGGCGGATGCGAAGGAGTTTCGCGGGCTGTACGACGGGTTCAGCGCGAACTTTCTCAAGCGCGCGCATGCGGTCGCCGAGGCGCATGGGGGGTATCTGCCGCCGGGGATGGATGCTGAGGAAGGGTGCGATTGGGGGAACCTGCTGATGCTCTATCCGCGCGGAGGGATGCCGTCGATCGGGAATCTCGATCCGACGGACCCGATGATCGCGGCGACGCTGAAGACCCTGCGCGAGAAGAAGTATGCCGAAGGGATCATGACCTACGGGCCGGGGCTGCGGTGGGGATCGCTGCATCACTATCTGACGATGAAGGCGACGGAAAACTTCACGACGATGAACCTGCAGCGCGAGGCGCTCGAGGACATGTACGCGGTGCTCGCGCATACAAGCTCGACGCATGGAGGGTTCGAGTGCGGGATCGAGCCGTGGGGCAATCGCGATCCGGGCGGCAACTTCCCACCGCACGGGTGGATGGCCGCGAAGTACATGGCGCTCCTTCGGAACATGATCGTGCGGGAGTGGGGCGAGGACCTGCACGTGCTGACGGTGCTGTCGCCGGCGTGGGTGAAGCCGGGGGCGACGGTCGCGCTGCGTGGGGCGCCGACGGACTTCGGCGATGTGAGCGTGGAGGCGAAGATGCTCGATGGGGCGATGGCCGTGCACCTCGAGCACAAATGGCGAGTGGCGCCGGCGCGGATGATCCTCCACGTGCCGTGGTTTGCGAAGGCAAGCTTCGCGACAGCGGATGGGCAGGTCATGCAGATCGTGAAGGCCGAGTATGGCGAGGGGCAGCAGATCGCGCTGCCGGCAGATGCGCAGGATGTGCGCGTGACGTGGAAGATCGCGGCCCTACCGGACATGAGCTATGACGCGACGGTGGCCGCGTGGAAGGCTGAGAACCGGAAGCGGTACGATGCCTTCGTCGCGGGCGGGGGCAAGCCTGAGCCGCTGTGGAACGAGGGCGACCTCATCACGACGAAGACGCAGCGGGAGGAGTTGTGGTCGCGGATTCGCGTCGCGCAGGGGATCGCCGTCGGGTGCAACGCGACCTCGTCCGCCAACGAGGATGGGCATGGGCCGGAGGCGGCGGTGGATGGCATCGTCGACCAGACGAGCTACTGGGGCGCGACGCCGTACCCCGCGTGGTGGCAGGTCGACCTCGGCGCGGTGAAGACCATCGACCGCGTGCGCGTCGTGACGTTCTGGGACTACGGCGGCGGGCGGTACTACCAGTACAAGGTGGAGACGTCGGCCGATGGGCAGCAGTGGACGACCGTCGCCGACATGAGCCAGAACACCGAGCCTGCGACCGAGGGCGGGCGCATGCACCAGTTCGCGGCGACACCGGCGAGATACGTGCGCGTCGAGATGCTGAAGAACTCGGCGAACACGGGCGTGCACCTCGTCGAGGTGATGGTCTTCGCGCCGCCGAACGCGCCGGTCGTCGATCCGCCGAAGGAGGCTGCGGATGCGTGGACGGCGGAGGGGCAGACGGGGGCGCAGGCGAGTGACTTCGCGAACTGGGCGTTCGTCGGGTCCCAGAGGATCGTGCTGCAGGGGGCGAAGATCGCGCGGGCTGGCGATCGCGTGAGGCTGGAGTTCCGGGGTGGTCAGACCGGCGGCACGGCGATCGATGACGTGTCCATCGCCCGCGTCGATCCGCAAAGCCCGGGCGACATTCTTGCGACCACGCGCGTGCCGGTGACCTTCGCGCGAAGCGGGCAGGTAGAACTCCCCGCCGGGAAGGCCGTGCAGAGCGACTGGGTCAAGTTCGACCTCGTGCCGGGGAAGGACTATGCGGTGACCTTCGTGGTCACGCGAACCGGGGCGACGACGTTGTGGGCGGATGAGAAGACGAAGCGGTATGAGGATGGCGATCCGGCAGCGGCGCTGGCGGCGAAGTGGTCCGGCGCAGGCGACACGTATAACGACTACTTCCTGGCGAGAGTCGAGACGGGGAAATGAATAGACCTCGGGGCGCGGCCGGAACTAGGCCAGGTTCAGCGACACCGTGAACCGCTCGAGCACGTCCCAACCGATGGCGGCATCGTTCCGGAGTGTGTGCCAGACGCGCAGTTCGTAGTCTCCCAGCCCATCTACGCGGACCCGTGCCCGGTAGACAGGAACCAGATGGTCCTCGCCGCGGAAGTCCGTGACAAGACCGAGATCGAGCGGATAGATCGATAGCATCTCCAGCACGCGAAGTGGGATCGCTGTGCGCGTCGCCCCGGTGTCCACCATCGCCAGACATGAGGCCGTCGCTTCATCACCGGCTGGGTCCGCCATGACCGTGAGGCTGCATACGGGGTCGAGCGCTCTGAGGGCTATCCTGCGACGGAGCATCGGTGCGTTGCCGCCTCCGTTAGGCTTCGCGCACGCTGAGTTGGGCGACCGGTTCTCGGAGCGCTCCAACCTTGTGCACGTAGACAGTGACGTTGCCACACTTCTCGTAGGCCTCGGACAAGGCAACGCTCTCGGTGAGCGCGGAGGCGACCACGTGGCCTTGGTGTATCGCCACGTACTGCCCCTTGTGTGTGCGCACCAGGTCCTCTTCCTGGGACAGATACGCCAACTCCTCCGCCATCAACTGCCGCCAGGCATCGCGGAGGTAGTCGGGGAGACCGGCCGAGAGGTCATCGAAGTCTTTCTCCGTTCGCAGGAGCGCGAGGTAGATCCGAGCGCGGTTGCGTATCCTTAGGAGCGCGTCGCTGACGGTGACGGGCGCAGGGCCGGCAGGCACGCGACGACCCCGGTCACCTCCGCCGTCCCCAGACAACCGCTGTAGCTCCTCGACATCGGTGGGCGACAAGGCCTGGAGCCCGCCGGCGGAGACCTTCTCCTCCACCCGCTTGAGGACGGCCCTCGGTGTCGGCCTCCCACGCGAAGGAACCCGCGGCTTCGGATCACTGCGCTGGGTCTGGCTCATGGCGCTATCGTGGTCATTATACCACCGACCCGCATGCCAGGGCTGTTGGGTCAGTAGGTGCCGAAGTCTTTGATCGCTTGCATGAGCGCGAGGACGTTCTCGAAGGGGACGTCGGGTTCGAGGACGTGCGTCGGCGCGAGGTATAGTCCCCCGCCCGCGCCCATCGTCTCGATCAGCCACTTCACGTTCGCGCGGACTTCCTCCGGCGTGCCGAAAGGCATCGTCGTCTGCGTGCCGACGCAGCCCCAGAAGGCCAGCCGGTCGCCGTACTCGCGCTTGATCCACGCCTGGTCCATGCACTCCGGCTGCACCGGGTTGAGGATCTCCAGGCCGATCTCGATGAGGTCGGGGATGATCGGCTGGATCGCGCCGTCGGAGTGGTACCAGAGCTGGACGTCCGGGTTCGCCTTCTTCGCGATCTGCCACACGTATTGCCAGCGCGGCTTCAGCCAGTGACGCCACATCGCCGGGCTGAACATCATCCGGTCCTGCATGCCCACGTCGTCGCCGCAGACGATCGAGTCGCACCCGGCCTCGCAGAAGCGGCGGGCCTGGAAGGCGCGGTCCTCGGTCATGCGATCGTAGATGTCGGTCGCGATATCGTGGCGGCGGATCATGTCCTCGAAGAGAGGCTCCTGCCCGCGGACCTGCCACGCGTTCTCGAAGATGTGGCCCACGCCGCCGATGGTGTACCAACCCTCCGCCTGCAGGGCCGCGACCTGGGCCTCGAGATGATCGTGGCGAGAGGCGGGGGTGAAATCGGGCCAGGGGAGAGCGTCGATATCGGCGACGGTCTGCGCGTTCTCGAGGGGGAAGCGGTAGCGAGTGAAATGATAGAACGTGCCGGGGACGAAAGCCGTGCCGTACTCCGAGAAGCCGGTGTTGTCGGGCAGATCCTCGCAGAACCATGGGCGGAAGTCGGGCATGGTGTCCGGGCCCATGAAGCCGACGCCGCGGACCTCCATGTCGAAGTACTCGGCCGGGCCGGGAATCTTCGCAGCCTGCTCGGGGATGGAGGGGTCGAGGTCCAGCTCGCCGCCGACGTGGGCGAGGTACTTATCGTAGGCGGCAGGGGTGAAGTCGCAGCCCTTCGGCACGCGGTCGGGCACCTGCCGGCTCATCGCCGTGCGGACACGTTCGCGGGGAGTCATCTCGTGCGGCATGGTCAGCTCACCTCGGGTGACGCAGGGGCCTCTGCACGGTTGTCGGCGGACTCGAGAGCCTCGGCGGCAAGGTCGTGATAGCTGTGCGTGAGCGCCGTCGACGAGTCATGGGCTTGCTTGAGCCGACGGTAATTGCGGCGGAGCTTGCGCAACTCGTCGATCTTCTCGTCAGGCGATTGCAGCGACTGCCAGAGGATGGCGCCCTCGGCCTCGTGGGGCATGGGGAATTCGGCGAGGTAGCACAGCGTGGGCACGAGGTCGGTGATCCACGCCGTGCGCTGCATGACACTCCCGCGGAGGAAGCCCGGGCCATAGAGGACGAGGAGGGCGTGAAGATCGCCGATGCCCCAGGTTGTCGAGGGCAGGTGGTTGCCGTGCTGGGAATCGAACTCGCCGCGGACGGCGAAGACGATGTCGCCCGCGCACTCGCCGTAGATGCCGAGCGGACGGGCGTCCTCGCGACGGCAGATCATCGAGAAGGGATTGGTGCCGAGGTCGGGATCGCGATAGGCGTGGAGGGCGTCGAGGACGGCGTCGCGCGTGGCCTCGTAATCCTCGTCGGAGACGATGCCGGCGGGATCGCGGCCCTCGCGGTTGATGTAGATGTAGCAGGATCGCTGGGCGATGGCACGGGTCTTCTCCCATACAACGCGGCCACCCTCGGGCGTCTGCTCGACGACGAGGAGGCCGGCGTTCTGGAGGATCTTGCCGATGGGCACGTGGCGACCGGTGGCCTTCGCGCCGTGATCGGAGACGACGGCGACGAGGGTGTCGTCGTCGGCGTGGGCGAGGACCTTGCCGAGGAGCGCATCCCACGCGCGGTGGAGTTCGCGCTCGAGAATCTCAAAGCGCGCGCGGACGCGAGGGTCAGGCTCGGTCTGCGGATCAAGACGCGTCGACCAGCCGTGGTACATCCAGTCGGGGGCGTGGACGTGCATGACGAAGAGGTCCCACGGGCGGCCGGCCATCAGCGCATCGGCCGCGGCGGCCAGCCAGTTGTGCGCCTCCCAGAGGAGGTCGACGAAGGTCGCGTCGTCCACCCATTCGAGAAGGAGTTCATCCACGCCGAAGGTCGACAGCGGCATCGGGTCGAGGCCCGCAAGCTCCTCCGACACGCCGGCGGGATGATGGTAGCCGTCGAGCGCGCAGATGGGCGTGAGGAAGAGCTTGAGGCCCGATCCATCCGCCTCGAGTTCGAGCAGCTTGAACTTGAAGACACCTCGGCGCGGGCCGTCCTCGGACATGAATTGCCAGAGAACCTTCGGGCTCCACTCGCCGATCGCGAGGGTGCAGATGGGGGAGGTCGACTCCTTCGAGGGATAGACCGACAGGCGCGGGCCCTGAGCCGTCGCGCAGACGAGGCCCCACCAGGTCACAGGCTCCATGATGTGGAGGGCCGAAGGGAAGGTGAGCTTCAGCTCGTACTCGGCGATCGCGCCATCGGGGGCGGCGGCCCAAGCGCCCGGCTTCGCGGGCTCGACGACCGACGAGCGGGGGTACTCCTCCTCGGCGAAAAGTTGGGCGGCGCAGAGGTCGGCGGCGGTGTCCCAGGCTGAGACGCGACGAGGATGCTCGCGCCATTCGTTGGGGGCGAGGCCCGGGCCTGCGACCTGTGTGAGAAGATCGCCGCCACGCGGCGGCCAGGAGGTCGGGTAGTTGAGGACGATCGAGCGCTTGCCCGCGCGGGCGGCCGCTTCCCATAGAAACTCGGCTTTGACGTAGGAGGAGTCGAAGGCGGGGGCGACATCGTCGAGGGCGGTGCCGGGCTTGTGCGTGTGGAAGCAGGTGACGCCGTGCGTGCCGGGCCACGCGCCGGTGGCGATGGTGGCCCAGTTGGGGGGCGTGATCGTGGGGAAGGGGACGAGGCAATTCTGCGCGAAGACGCCGGCGTCGATGAGGCGCTTGAGGTTGGGCATGTCGCCTTCGGCGACGTACTTCTGGACGCGCGGGACGATGGGAGCATCGGCGCCGAGGATCATGATCTTCGTCTGCTTATCGGACATGTGGAAGACCTCCTGACGGGGCGGGGTTCGTGGCGGGGGAGGGG
>PMZA01000362.1 GCA_003170595.1 Armatimonadota bacterium | reverse complement strand
TCACCGAGCTGGCCAAGTGCCAGAAGGCGATCGACGGCCTCTACCTCTCGGCCTACCCCGCCACCTTCTTCGACCGCCTCGAGTCGATGCAGAACCCGCCGTGGGCGCCGTACTACACGATCCACAAGATCATGGCGGGGCTCCTCGACATCTACACCTACTGCGGCAACGACCAGGCGCTCGACGTCGTCAAGGGCATGGCCGCCTACTTCAAGGCGCGAACGGACAAGCTCTCCGACTTCCAGATGGACAGCACGCTCACGGTCGAGTTCGGCGGCATGTCCGAGGTTCTCGCCAATCTCTACTCCACCACACTGCCGACGGGCTACAGCGGCGGCTGGGGAGGCCGCCCCCCGTTCACCCCCTACCTCGCCCTCGCCGAGCGCTTCCAACGGTACACGTTCATCGGGCCGCTCTCGCTCGGGCATGACGACCTCACCAACATTCACGCGAACACTCACATTCCGCAGATCTCTGGCGCAGCCCGCATCTACGAACTCACCGGCGACGAGCGCTACCGCACCATCGTCTCGTTCTTCTGGGATCGCGTCGCCAACCACCGCTCCTACGCGACCGGCGGCAGCAATGTCGGCGAAGGCTGGGGCGAGCCCGACAAGCTCGCGAAGACCCTCGCCGTCAACAACCAGGAGCTTTGCACCACCTACAATATGCTCAAGGTCACCCGCTACCTTCTGCGCTGGAGCGCAGACCCGGGCTTCTCCGACTTCTACGAGCGCGCGTTCTTCAACGGCATCCTCGGCGCGCAGGACCCGAAGACGGGCATGATGATCTACTACCTGCCCCTCGCCACGGGCCTCGCGAAGAGTTACTGCACGCCGGAGGACTCCTTCTGGTGCTGCACCGGCACNNCGGCGCCTGGAAGACCTTCAACACCGAGGATCAATCCTTCTGGTGCTGCACCGGCACGGGCGTCGAGACCTTCGCCAAGCTCGGCGACAGCATCTACTTCCACGACGACAGCGGAAATCTTTACGTGAGCCTCTACATCCCCTCGAAGGCCGAGTGGCCGCTTCACCACGTCGGCCTCGAGCAGGTCACCGCCTTCCCGGATGAGAACCGCACGCGCCTCGTCGTCCATGTCGCGAAGCCCACGACCTTCGCGGTCAACGTCCGGGTTCCGTCCTGGGCATCCGGCGCCGGCCTTCCCACGGCCACGGTGAATGGCCAGCCCTTCGGTACCGCGCCCGGCCCGGTCAACTGGTTCCCGATCAAGCGCGAGTGGAAGGATGGCGACCGCGTCGAGGTCACGTTCCCGATGGCCCTGCGCGTCCAGCCGATGCCCGATGATCCCAACCTTGTCGCGCCGATGTATGGGCCGCTGGTCCTCGCCGGGCTGACCGACAAGCCGGCGTACTTCCTCGGCGATCCTAACAACGTATCGACGTGGCTCGAACCCGTGCCCGGCAAGCCCCTCACCTTCCGCACGAGGGGCGAGGGCAACGCGCCGATGACGTTCCTTCCGCTCGATCGCGTCGTCCACGAGAACTACGGCGTCTACTTCAGGATCGTGGCGAAGGGCAGCGCGGAGCATCAGAAGATCCTCGCCGACGAGGAGGGCCGCCGCGTTCGTGCCGCGAGCTTCATCGACACAGTCAACCCTACCGACGCGGCTCTGGAGACCGGGCACAACCTGCAGTCGGAGAGCAGCGGCTCCGGCACCTACATGGGGCACGCGTGGCGTCACGCGCCCAACGGCTGGTTCAGCTACGACCTCAAGGTCCTGCCCGATGTCCCCATGATCCTCGTCGTCAACTACTGGGGCAGCGACGCCGGCAACCGCACCTTCGACGTCCTCGTCGACGGCCAGAAGATCGCGACGCAGACGCTGGCCAACAACAAGCCGGGCGAGTTCTTCGATGTCGAGTACCCGCTGCCGGCGGAGCTGACGAAGGGCAAGCAGAAGATCACGGTCCGCTTCCAGGCGCAGAAGGGCATGATTGCCGGCGGCGTCTTCGAGGTCGGCACGCGCAAGGGGAAATAACGGGCAGCGGGCCTCACGGCTTGAACCAGATATCNNGATGTTCTCGTCCTTCGGCACGCCGATGCCCTCGGCGTAGAGCCAGTCCATCGGCTGCGTATAGGTCGCCGTCGAGATGTCCGACGAGCATTTCCTTCCGTCCGCCAGTTCGACTTCGATCCAGAAGCGCCGGATGCTGAAGGAGTCCTGGCCCGGGTTGCGGATCGAGAAGACGTTGTGCATCCCGAGCGTCTTGAGGGCGTCGGCCGTCAGCGCCACGCTGACCTTCTCCTGGAAGACGTTGTGCGTCTCATCCCCGCCCGCGGGTGTCATGTGCCCAAGCTCGACGCCGTTGAGCACCGCGAAGGATCCATACTGCTCGCCGGTACCCTCCACCCCCTTGCCGTCGTAATGAATCCAGCCCTGCGTCGCCGTGCGCAGATCGGCGACGGTCACGCCCTTCACCGGATAGGGCCCGGCCTCGCGCCGGTACTTCTCGCTGTCCTCGTCGAGCTTGCGGATCAGCGCGGGCTTGAGGCTCTCGATCCGCATGTCGGCCCAGCAGGACCAGTCGCCGCTCGTGTCATCGCGAAGGCCACAGTCGGCGATGAGCTTGAGGCGGATCTTCTTCCCCGCCCACTTCGAGAGGTCCGCCTCGATCGGGAACCAGTCGTGCTCGGTCACCGTCTTCTCGGCGGCGACGGTGCGCGTGCCATCCTCGTCGACGACCTCGACCTTGTAGAGGATGCCGTCGCCGGGGTCACTGCCGTCGGCTTTCCCGACGAGGGCGCGGAAGGCCGCCGGCGTCTCGGGCAGCGTGACCGCGTCGTACATCGCGAAGGTGTACCCGACCGCGCCCATCCACGGCGGGTGCATGAAGATGCCGGCCTTGCTCACGTTGTTGCAGGTCGTCGCCTGGGCGGTGGCGTAGGCGCGCGTCTCGCCCATGTCCGTCGTCTCCTGCCCGCCGCGAACGCACATGCCGGGGTACCAGTGGTCGGGCAAGGGCATGAGCTGATAGACGCTGTTCGTCGTCCGCAGGCCGCGCTCGACGGACTGGTGAAGCTCGCCGGCCTTGAGGTCGACGGTCAGGACTTCGGCATCCTCCGCCTGAGGCACGCCGAGGTCGAAGGTCACCGTCGCGGGCTTGCCGGGCTCAACGCGAACTTGCTGCGTCTTGCCCGCCGCAGAGACGGTGAAGTCCTCGGCCTGCGCGAGGTTGCTGGTGATGCTGACGACGAGGTCGTTGCCCTTCAGGGCCAGCGAGGTCTGCGCCAGGGGGACCACCGTGAAGTCGATCCACTGGCCGTCGAACTGCGCCCACAGCCGCTCGCCCACCTTCGCGTTCGGCGAGGCCTTGAACTCGTGGTCGGTCTTCCCGTGCACGATCGCGCGCTCGCCGGGGACAAGCTCGTCGCGGTCGGAGGTGAGGCCGGCCGCCGGCTGGGCTGCGCCGGTGAGGATGTAGCTGAAGGCCTTGTCCACGGGCACGACGTACGTGAGCCCGCGCGCATGCCTCAGCTCGGCCGGGCCGATCTCCTTGCCTCCCTTGTCGAGAGCCGTCGCCTGCGTGGCGTCGATCGCGAAGCCGCAGTCGGCGTTGTTGTAGAGGATGACCTCATACTTGCCGCCGCCGAGGATCCGGCACACGCCCTGCCCGTCGCCCCCGGCCTTCGGGAAGCGCATGAACTTGCCGCGGCCGTCCACGTAGATCGACGCGGGCGTCCGCGCATAGTCGCAGCGATGGCCCTTCGGGTCGCCGCTGACGACTTCGATCTGATTGTCCTTGGTCCAGCCAGCGTAGCCATTGGGCGGCAGATCGATCTTGTGCCCGAAGGCCTCGCAGCTGAGGCGCTCAGTGCGGCTGCCGTTGGCGGCGGTGACGGTCCCATCGGCGTAGCGCGTGACGACTTGGCTGCGCTTGTACACGCCAGTTGCCACGGCCGAGGACACGTCGTGCAGCTTGCCCGCGCCGTCGAGATAGCGGATCTCGTCGGCGTTCGAGAGGCAGTAGCGGCTGTGAAGCTGCTGGAGCATGTAGTAGCTGCGCAGCGTGTTGCCCATGCCGCCATGCCCGACGAGGAAGCCGGGATGCCCGAAGGCCACGGTCGCGGCCAGGAACCGGTCCACCATCGCGCTGATGCTGGCTGTGGTGTCGCCCTGGGGCTCGCCGAACATGCCGGGCTCGCCGATGCCGAAGTTGCAGCAGAGCGGGTGCATCTTCCGCAGGTCGAAGTCCACCAGCCACGGGTTCTGCCAGATCTTGTAGTTCTGGTCCTGCCCGTAGTTGCCGTCGGTCAGACCGCAGTACATGTAGTGGTAGCCGCCCTCCGAGTAGACCGGCCCGTTCCAGGCATGCTTCTGCAGCAGCATGATCTCGCCGTAGGAGTAGAACGTCGCCGCGCAGGTCCCGGCGCCCGGCACACGCGCGTCATAGTCGGTGCGATCCCACGGCGCGACGGCGGTGTGGACGTCGCAGTACGCGGTGCTGAAGTGGTACTTCGACTGGTTGATGGGCGAGAGAGCGTCGCAGTACTCGACCGCCCGCGCCGGCTTCGGCGCATAGCAGCGGAACCACGCGCCCTGCAGCGACTTGTCCGTATTGCGCGCAATCAGGTCGTAGCTCCAGAACTCGTTCGTCGGGCAGAAGTCGGTGAAGTTGTTGTAGGGCCCATACACGAACCCGAGCGTCTGCTGCATCGTGCGCGAGTAGTCGGCCTCGCCCTGATCGCCACCCTTCTTCGGAGCGGTCTTGGTGCGGAAGGTGAAGCTCTCTCCGTTGTCGCGCCACATCGTCTCGTGGTCGGTGACGACGACCTCGGTCATGCCGTAGCGATGGATGTCGGTCCAGTAGGCGACGTCACCGGCGCGATCGCTCGCGCCGTGCGCCCGCCACAGATGCGTGCCGGTCACGCTCTTCCACGGCGACATCGGGTTGGCGATCGTCGGCAGCACTTCCTCGTACCGCGGCGAGAGGGTGAGGAACAACCGCTCGAAGCAGTCGTTGCGCTTGCCATCGGTCTTCGCGACGTAGCGCGTGCCGCCGTTGTAGGTCACGCCGGTGTTGTCGACGATGTTCATGGGGAAGGGCATCGACGCGCCGGTCAGATACCAGTCGGTGTTGCCTGCGAGGAATAGCGGCGCCTCGGCGCTGCCCGACACGGCGACCGCCGGCCGGCCCTCCCAGCTCATCGTGTAGTACGGGTTGGTCACGAGCCTCGGGTCCTGCAAGCCGACCGCGCGGCCGTAGTGCACCTCGGCCACCTTTCCGCCCGGCGCGACCACGTCGACCACCAGCGACTTGCCCCACATGCGGTAGGTGTACGTGACGTCGGCGATCGTCTCGCCGGCCGTGAGCCGCCATCGCGACACGACTTCATCGCCCTTGCGCGTCGTGCCGAGGTGATTCGCCGACTCCGGCGCGACGGCCTTATCGCCGACCGCCAGATATACGCCGCCGCCAACGCACGGCTTGATCGGCCCGCCGCGACCGTCCCACTGCGCGGTCAGGTCGTCGAACATCCCGGTCTTGGGATCGAGCTTCCACGTGGCCTTCCCGTCCGCGCCGGCATAGGTCCACACATAGGCGCTGCCCTGCATCGTCAGGGTCGTCTTGTAGTCGGCCGTATCGTTCGCAGGCAGGATGGTCTCCGGGCGGATGGGGAAGGGGAGCTTGCCGGGGCCGGCGTTGGTACCGGTAGTCTCGCCCGGGAACATCGCGATGCCACGCTCGGGCCGGGGCTTGAACTTCAGCGTCGGGAACTGCTCGGTGAAGGTCGCCAGATTGTCGAAGAAGAGCGTCCGCGGATCCTTGTTCGCGCCGCCGGTGATGACGATCGCCTTGAACGTCGCGCCGTTGCGCACGCGCTCGATCTGATCGGGCGAGAGGCGGTGATAGCAGAGGAACCACTCCTCCCAGTTCACGTGGACGAGGGGCACGGAGAACTCCTTGCCGTCCGGGTCATCGAAGAGGAGCGAGATGTCCACCTGCGGCGTCCCGGGCACGGGCGTCCAGCCCCAGTTGTTCCCGAAGACCCACATCGACACCGCATCGAAGGGCGTCGTGATCCTCACCGGCGCGGGCGGCAGCACCCTCACTTCCGGCTGCGCGGCGGTGCCCTTGTAGGTGAGCTTGCCCACGTACCGCCCCCAGATCTGCTGCTCGCGCGTGCGCTCGAAAGTCGCTTCTGCGTTCTTGACCTGCACCGTCCAGCCGGTCAGGTCCTCGAAGTCGATCAGCGGCGGGAAGTCATCCTTCGTGCGATTGGCCCACACCATCTCGTAGGGCCGCTCGCCGACAACTTCGGGCTGAGTAACGGCCGCGGTGGCAAGCACGCTAAGCAGGACAGCGATCATTTCGTCCCCTCCTGGGTAAGCCGGTGGCGGCATTCTTCACGGCCTCCGGGTCATGCGAAGCGGTGGAAAGCCTCGCGGATCCACTGGTAGTTCTGCTCGGTCATGCCCAGCGACGAGTAGTCCTCGATGTAGGCGATGAACCCGCCGTCGAAGGCGCCGAGGCGCTTCACGAGCTTCTCCGCGTAGGCGAAGATCTCATCCTTCGTGCCCGGGACAGCCACACGCTGGTGGTCGACCGAGCAGCAGAAGCACACCTTCCCGCCGAACTCGTCGGCCAGGCGGTCGATCCCGAAGACGTCCGGCTGGAGCAGTTCGAGCACGTCGACGCCGATGTCGATGAAGTCGCCGAGGATCGAGTGGACATCGCCGCAGGAGTGGAACCACACCTTCTTCCCGGCGGCGTGGATGCGGGCGAACTGGTCGGCGTAGCGCGGCCGGAAGAACTTGCGCCACGTATCGAGGGACACCATCAGCCCGTGCTGGGTTCCCCAGTCGTCGCCGAACTTGATGCAGTCGAAGTCGAACTTGCACACCTCATCGATGATAGCGTCCTCGAAGCCGAAAACGATGTCCAGCAGGCGCTCGACGCGGTCGGGATGGAGCGCGAGGTCCATCATGAACTCCTCGTAGCCGCGCAGGAACGTCGCGTTGTTGAAGCCGGTGATGGCGACGCTGGCGCTGCAGATGCGGAAGCGGTCCTTCTCCTGCTCGCACCAGGCCGGGAGGGCGTCGAAGCGGCCGGGCGCGTGGGGGTCGGGGGGGACGTAGTCGTCGATGCGATCCCAGTCGGCGAGAGGACGGGCGTGAGGCTGGCCCATGGTGGCGTCCAGGCTCTCCCACACGTAACCGAACTCGGTCATCCCGGGCTCGGACGGCTCCCAGCCGGCCGCCGCTGCCGGGCCGGCGCCGATTACGTCGGAGTCCTCGAAGTCGCGGTTGCAGTAGATGATCGGTGTGCGCGGTGGATCACGGAACTCAATCGCTCGGTAGACGATCTCGCGGCTAGTCACGTCTCAATCTCCTTCGATGGATTCGGTAGAGTGGAGGGTATTCCACGGCAGGAGGCCGTGACCTACTGTCCGCGCGAGGGCCTTCGATTGCCGTTTGCTGTGCGGACGCTCGCGTCCGCCGGCGGGCATCTATGCCCCCCGCGCCTTTCCGCATTCGTCTTTGTGTTCCGCGACGTCATCCTGAGCGCAGAGCCTGGCGGCCTCTGGCGACGTCCCCGCGAAGCGACGCGCAGCGTCGCAGAAGGATCTGGTGTGGCCGCGTAACAACCCTTCGTCCGCGGGGCTTTGTCTTCCCTCATCGCGGCGGGGCATAAAGCCTCGCCCTACAGCAAGCCAGGCCCACGCAACGCGAGGCCGCGGCCCTCTGGGTCAGAGCTTGACCTTGCGGTAGAACCACGCCTTCGCCAACTCGGCCGAGCCGATGTATGCCACCACGATCAGGAACATCATCGCGATGAACTTCGGCGGCAGCGGGACAAACCCGAACAGTGGCGCCAGCGCCGTGTACGGGAAGAGGAAGGTCCCGGCGACCACCGCGAGCGTCGCCCCCAGCAGCCACTTGCTTGGCCGGCTTTTCACGAAGGGCCGCCGCGTTCTTACCACCAGCACGATCAGCGCCGCCGAAATGACCGACTCCATGAACCAACCGCTGCGGAACTGCTCGGGCGTCGCATGCAGAACCCAGAGCAGCACGGCGAAGGTCGCGTAGTCGAACACCGAACTCAGCGGCCCGAAGACGAGCATGAACTTGCGGATGAAGTCGATGTTCCACCGCGTCGGCTTCTCGACCATCTCCGGGTCGGTGCTGTCCGTCGAGATGGTCATCTCCGGGAAGTCGGTGAGGAGATTCGTCAGCAGAATCTGCTTGGGCAGGAGCGGCAGGAAGGGCAGGAACAGCGACGCGCCAGCCATGCTGAACATGTTGCCGAAGTTCGCCGAGGTCGCCATGAACATGTACTTGAGCGTATTTGCGATGGTCGTCCGCCCGCCCCGCACGCCCTGGATGAGCGTGCGCAGGTCGGAGTCGAGGAGGACGATGTCGGCGGCGTCCTTCGCCACATCGACGCCGGTGTTGACCGAGATGCTCACGTCCGCCGCGTGGAGGGCCGGGGCGTCATTGATGCCGTCGCCCATGAACCCGACGACGTGGCTGCTCTTGCGTAGGGCGAGGATGATGCGCTGCTTCTGGTTGGGCTCCACTTCGGCAAACACGTCCGTCTTGACCACCTGGTTAAGCATGGCCTCGTCGCTCATCTGCCGCATCTGTGCGCCGGTGACGATGACGGGGTTCTCGATGCCCAACTCCTGACAGACGCTCGCCGCGACGAGGGCGTTGTCGCCGGTGATGACCTTGAGCTGTATGCCCAGGCTCTTGAAGTCCGCCAGCACGTCGCGAATGCCGGCCTTGAGCGGATCGTAAAGGACGAGGAAGCCGGCGAAGGTCATCCCGGCCTCGTCGTCCTTGGTGATGTCGGTCTTGTCACCGATATCGCGGATCGCCACGCCGAGCACTCGCAGGCCTTGGCGGCTGAGTTCCTCATAGTGCTGGTTGATGTGGTCTTGCGCAGTGCCTAGGTCGCAGTCGCGGTCACCGGTCTTAGCGCTGGTGCACACGGCCAGGACGGCGCTCAGCGCGCCCTTGGTGATCATGAGGTTATGCCCGTCCGGGGTGGCGGCCACGATGCTCAGGCGCTTGCGCAGGAAGTCGTAGGGCACCTCGTCGAGCTTCTTGTACCCGCTGAGGTCAAGGGCCTTGAAGCCCCGGATGGCCTCGTCGATGGGGTTGGTGAAGCCCGTCTCGTAGGACGCGTTGATGAAGGCGTAGAGGAGAACCTGGTCGCTGTCGTTGCCCTCGCAGTCGAGGGCCGACTTCACGTGCACGACGCCCTCGGTGAGCGTCCCAGTCTTGTCCGAGCAGAAGACGCTCATGCTGCCGAAGTTGTCGATGGCGGAGAGGCGCTTGACGATGACCCGCGCCTCAGCCATCCTCCGCGCGCCGGCCGCCAGGTTGATGCTGATGATCGCCGGGAGAAGCTGCGGCGTGAGCCCCACCGCCAGGGCCAGCGCGAAGAGAAGCGAGTCGAGCATCGGCCGCTTCTCGTAGACGTTGAAGGCGAGGATCAGCACAAGCATGACGAAGGTGAACTCCATCAGCATGTAGCCGAACTGCTTCACGCCGCGCTCGAACTCGGTTTCCGGCGGCCGCAGCTTCAGGGTCTCGGAGATCTTGCCGAACTCCGTGCCGGTGCCGGTGGCGTACACGAGGGCATGCGCGACGCCGCTCACGACGTTGGTGCCCATGTAGAGGATATTGGTGCGCTTGGCCAGCGGCGTATCGGCCGGAAGTTGCCCCGGCGCCTTCTCGACCGGGAAGGTCTCCCCGGTCAGCGTCGCCTCGTTGACGAAGAGGTCCGTGGCTTCGAGGACCGCACAGTCCCCCGGCAGGACGTCACCGGCGTCTAGGACCACAACATCGCCGGGCACGACCTCGGCGACGCCTATCTCGACCTCCTTCCCGTCGCGGAGGACCTTCGCCTTCACCTCGACGATGGCCAAGAGCTTCTCGACCGCCTCGGCCGCGCCCTTCTCCTGCCAGAAGCCGAGGAGGGCACTGACGAACACGATGAGCAGGATGATGGCGCAGTCCGTCACGTCGCCCAGGAAGGCCGACAGGATCGCCGCGCCGATGAGGATGAGGATGATCGGGCTCTTGAACTGGCCGAGGAGGAGCGTAGGGATGTCGGAGCGCTTCTTGCGCTTGAGCAGGTTGGCCCCGTAAGTGATCAGCCGCTGCCGCGCGTCGGCGGACGTCAAACCCCCGGCCGTGGCCTTCAGCGAGCCGAGGGCCTCCTCCGCAGTCATGCTCCAGATCGATTGGCTTGTGTCGCCCATGGACCTTCCACCCCTGAAGCCGTTGCGCGAGGGTCTCCACGTCTCGAAGACTCAAGACAGCTTCTTGGCCCTTGTTCGCCGCACGGGGCACGAAACCCTGCTTGCGCCGGGACATAAGGACCTACTACGCCGAGCGTAGATATATAAGAAGATTACCTTTCGCCCTGTTGGGTACCTTGACTGTGGAAAGTTGAGGGGGTGGGAAAGATGATCTTCGGACAGGCTTTACCAGCAGTGGGATTTGGACTAATCCTTATGGTTCTCGGAACGTCAAGCTTGCTCGCCGCACCCGCGGCAGGCACCGGCGGAGGTACAGGGACGGCCATCTCCGGACGCGCGGTTGGATCTCTCGGCTTCACGCCCACGAACGCACCCTTCGGTAAAGTGGGCAACTTTGGCTCAATGGCTTCCGGCTTTGGCACCGCCATCACGACACACCCGTTCAAGCCCTTCTATCAGAGCTTCTTCGGGGCCCCGCCCAGCAACTTCGGCTCGATGGCCAGCAACTTCCAGTCGATGGCGCCGACCTTGGGGGCTACGACGCCGACCTTCAACCGGTCGCTGACGAACCTGAGCCCGATCAACCCGAACTTCAGCCAGTCGCAGAACGTGCCCTTCGCGCAGCTCTACCAGAACACTTTCGGGCAGATCAACCATCCCTTCGCGCAGTTCTACCAGAACTCCTTCGGCGTGCAGTTGCCGACCTTCGAGTCGACCACAACGCCGGCGGTGGCCAACAACACGACGACGACGCCCAACTTCGGAGCGACGAGCCCTAACTTCCAGGCGCTCTACAACTTAACGCCCTAACCCACCAGTATCCGCGACGGTAGGCGCATAAAGAACAAGGGCGGGGACGACAATCTCCCCGCCCTTCACTCATAGGAGGGCCCTGCCGGTCCACTTCACTTGACCCAACTTGTGGTTGTGGTGACAATGTGCCCAGCAGCGATCCGAGATAGGAGGCAGGCATGGGCGCATCTCCGCCCGCGGAGCTAGTCCGCATCAAGAAGAGTGAGTACGTTTTCCTTCGTCGGCTGCACGATGCCGGCCTGGTGGACATAGCGAAGGTGGACGCCGCCATCGCAGAGGTGGTATGGGCGAGGATGCGACTGGGAATGGACCTGCTAAGGGAGGCCGCCCTGAGCCGTGACCGGGACGGTGGCAGACCCGCCCGGCGCGCTCTGTCCATGTGTTACTACGGCGCCTACCACTGTGCCAGGGCGCTTGTCCTTTACGTGAAGAAGTTCGACTGCGACTCCCATGCTGAGCTGCCGGGCGAGGTCGGGAAAATAGTGAAGGGCGCAAAGGAGCTGCTCGTCCGCCTTAGGGGCCTGAGGAACGCGGCGGACTATGATCCCTATCCGGGGCAGAACCCAGAGGCCGAGGTACCCGCTGCCTTCAGCGAGGCGCTCGGCTTTATGGAAGCGTGTTACGAGATGTTGCCAGACAGGGGGTAACAAGATGGGCGCTTCGGGAGCCATGCCCGCTTTCCCAGAGCCAGCGCTGGACCTGTTTGCGCTTGAGGACGCTGTCCGGGAGGCCTTCGAGCGCGAGCTGGGCGCCGAGACGGTGATCGAAGTAGTCGCGCGAACGGCCTTCTATGGCTACTCCGTTCGCGTCGGCCTTGGCACGGAACCAGACCAACAGGCCGCCGAGGTCGCTGCCCTGGTGGAGTCGCACTACGCGAGTCGCGGTTTCGCCGTGAGCGTGACGGTCGCCAAAACGAGCGCGCAGCCCCGCGAGCCCGAGGGCATCGACATCCAACAGTTCGGGGAGGAATTCGAGCGTCACTGGGCCGAGGCAAGAAAGAGGTTGGCGGAGAAGTCCGCGGCCGAGGGCGATTAGTGGCCGGCGCAGGCGGAGTCCTCCCTCACCCGGTGAGCATGAGATACCCCAGGTGGAACTCGTAGCCCTTGCTCAGGTCCGTCTTCTTGTCCATTACCGTCAGCCGCAACGTATGCGGACCCTTCGCCAGCCCCCGCGCGATCTGGAGGCCGTTCGGCCGGTTCCACGGGAACGTCGCCCCGGCTGAGACGTCGTACTCGCCCACGACCTTGCCGTCGACCTCCGCCTGAACGAACCCGCCGTCCACCCGCAGCTCGTAGTACATCGCCACGGACGTCCCGTTGAACTTGAACTCGATCGTCGACCCGGGCTTCGTCGCCATGATCGAGCCGTCGTCGAAGGGCCAGCTCTTGTCCAGCTTCTGCCAGCCCTCGGGGAGCCCGGCGACTACCGGCATGAGCCGCGCCGAGGTGTACTCATCGCTGAAGGTCGCCGGCGGCAGCACATCGGGCGGCGGCGCGGCCTCGGTCAGCTTTATCTGCTGGCGCAGGTGCGTCGCAAGCGTCGCCGCATAGACCGCGTGGCCCCAGTCGCCGGGATGAACCCGGTCGGCCGCCATGATGTCCCAGTCCACCAGCCCCGGCACGCACAGGGCGCGGATCGACGCCTGAAAGTCGCAGGTCGGGATGCCATAGGCATCGGCGACGGCCTGATGGCGCTTGGTCGGGACTTCGAGGTTGCCCGCGGTCGTGTAGGTGAACATGATGTCAGGCTTCTTAGGCCGGCTCCACGCTTGGCGGACGATGCCCTCCATGGTGGCCTTCACGTCATCGTCGGGCGCGCCGTTGTCGTTGACCGCGAACTCGACGAAGAGCAGGTCCGGGTCGTGAGCCAGGACGTCCTTGTAGAGCCGGTACACGCCGAGCCATGATCCCGTCCCGCCGATGGCGGCGTTGACCTCATGGACCTTGAGGCCCTTGAACTGCTCACCGAGCCACTTGGTCGTGAAGGGGCGCCAGCCCTCCTGCGCGGTGATCGAGCCGCCGATGTAGGCGACGGTCACATCGCCCCCGGCGCGGCACTTGTTGAAGAAGGTGACGAGGTTGTGCTTCGGCCCGGCGGCCGGACCATCGCCCATCGCGGCCGTGCACACCAGCGCCATCAAACCCACCGCAAGCATCGTGACGATCATTGTTCGCTCCATCCTTGTGCTCCTTGGATCGTAGGTCCTGCGTCCCTACAACGACCGGAAGATCTCGTTGCACAGATCGAGGTAATGCTGGAAGTTCGCCAGCGGCACATCCGGCGGCACCGCATGGTCCACCATCGGCGCCCAGCCTCCCGCCTTCGCCAGCGCCGGTATCCGCGCCGCCACCTCAGCCTCGACGGCGGCCTTATCGGTGCGCAGGGCCCGCTTGTCCGTCCCGCCGAGCATGAACAGGTTCTTGCCATACTTCTCGCGATAGGCCACCGGATCGCACCCGGCCGCGATCTCGAGGGGATAGACGCCGTTGACCCCGACCTCCTGCCACAGGGGGATCAGCTCGTCGATGTTCCCGTCGCAGTCCACGAGATGCAGGTCGATGCCATGCTCGCGCAGGAAGCCGTTGACCTTCTTGTAGCCCGGCGACATGTACTTGCGGAACATCGCCGGTGAGATGAGCGAGGCGGTCTTGAAGGCCATGTCCTCCCAGTAGAGGGCGAAGTCGAAGTCGATCTCCTCGACGGCGCGGCGGATGACGGCTAGGATGAAGTCGGCGATGTACTCGCTGGCCTCGGCGACGAGGTCGGGGTCGTCGTAGTACATGACCGCGAGGTATTCCATGCCCACCCAGTTGCGCAGCCACCCGTAGTACGACCCGCCCGGGACGCCGAGGGGATAGTCGCGCCCGGCGTAGCAGCGCTTCATGTCATCCCAGTACTCGGGGTAGCGGATCGGCGTCTTGGGGTCGAGGCGGCGCTTGATCTCCTCCCACGTCTTCCGGTCGCGGAGGGGGTAGGTGATCCATTGGGGCATGCCGATCTCGCGATCCTTCCAGATCTTGCGCGTGCCGCCCAGTTCGTCCTCGATGAGGCGGTACTGGTCGGTCTCCTCGGTGACGGCCTCGGCGATGCCGGGGATGAGGCCCATGTTCAGCGGGATCGTCTCATAGCGGTCGAAGCCGAAGTAGGTGTTGAAGGGGATGTCGGTGGGCATGCCCTCGCTCCGCCACCGCAGGACCGTCTCGCCGAAGACCCACTGCGGGTGCATGAAGGGCCGGTCCGGCTTGCCGAACCGGAAGGTCTCGAGGAACCTCTCGCGCGCGGTCATGATGCAAGGCCTCCCTGGGGCTGGCTGACTCGCGGAGGGTCTTTCCCGGCGCACACGTAGAGCCCTCCTCGGCCGATGAGTCGAAGGTCCTGTCTCGCGGAGGGGGCGGATTGGGCGCGCGGCAGGCATAAATGCCCGACGCGCTGTTGCCTCGGCCTGTCGTCCTTTCGCTGTCATCCTGAGGGAGGCGCCTTCTGCCGACCGAAGGATCTCCTTCTGTCGATGGTGGCGGATGGCTGCTGCGCGGCCCAACAGGCCAGAAGGAGATCCTTCGTCGGCAACACAGAACGTCGCCTTCTCAGGATGACAACCAAAGGCGGCCTCCGGGGGAGCAACGGCCCCGCCTTTCGTGCGTGGCCATTATTGCCGCCGCATCCTGGCTTCGACTACTGCTTGCGGCCCGCGACGCCCGACCTCCGCGACGTTGGCGTAAGCCCTATAGCGTGAACGATTCCACGAAGGTGCACCACGCCGGTCAACCGCCCGGACGTGGTTTATTGCACTCTTGACGTCTGGCGCTAACTACGGCGTAAGCCGGAAAAGCCTCATCGGCCCGGCCAAGAAGGGCTCGAACCCGTTGAGTCGAATACCCTTTGGCGACGTGATCAGAACCTGACCGTGGAAGATGCAGCAATGCTGGTAGCCAACTTGTGCCTGCTAGTCGCCGTGTCGGGCGCTCCGCCGGCCGTTGAGGCCGCCTCTCAGCCGCCGGGGAACGCCTACATCTTCGAGGATTGCTCCCTCGGCGTTCTCGACCGCTGGCAGCCAATCGGCCGCACCACCCTGCAGCTTGACGCCGATAAGAGAAAGGGCGACCCCTACTTCTGCCTCGACGCCACCTTCGACATCAGCAAGGCCGGCCAGGCGGTTCATGGCCTCGTCCGGTGCGGGTTAGGGCTGCCTCTGCCAACGGCGGTGCGGTTCTGGGTCCGCGCCGAAAGCCCGTACCTGTGGGTCGAGCTTGGCGACCGGGCCGGCCACCGGGTCTCCAGCCGCGTGCCCCTCGACATCAAGGCGGAGGAGTGGTGCCAGGTCGAGATTCCCCTGGCCAAGACCGCACCCCTCGGCCTGGGTGCTCAGCCGATTCAGGATCTCGACATGATCGCCCTCCTCACCCAGGAATCAGCGGGCGAGAACTACGAAACCAAGCCTTTCCGCTACCAGTTGGCGCACTTCGAGGCCGTCTACCCGCTCGGCGAGGGGCCTACGAACCCCACTCTCACCCGCGACGACGTTGAGGCGATGCTCAAGCCCCTCGACGCCGCGATTCCGCGCATCGAAGACCTCATCACCCGCGCCCGCGCCGCTGGTGTCGAGACCCGCTACGCCACGGTCTCGCTCACCGTGATCAAGCGCTACCGCCGCGAAGCGCTCGAGATGATCCTCCCCGAGGATCCCTTCGTCGCCCAGCGTGCCGCCCGCGCCACTCTAGCCTGCGCTGCACGCACTGAGCGCGACCTGATCGCGGCGATCGCCCACCCGGCCCTCGTCCCGCACGTCCCCGTCGTCGATATGCGCAACCTTCGCGTCCGCGACGGCAGCTTCTTCAGCGGCAACCGCCCGGTCATGCTCGCCGGCGTGTGCGGCTGGTTCGGCCCATCCTACTTCGACCAGCTATCCGGCATGGGATTCACGGTCCTCAGCATCGAGAGCGGCCCGGCCGCGACCCTCCCCGCCGAGGGTCAGACCAAGCCCGAGGCCCTCGACGGCGTCCTCCATGTCATGGACGCGGCCGCCGCCCACGGCATGGCTTGCGACCTCCTCCTCTCGCCGCATTATGTTCCGGATTGGGCGGTCAAGAAGTGGCCGGACCTGGACCCTACCGGCTGGCGCCATGAGACCAACGGTTTCATGCCCTGGGCGATCACCGACCCGCATCTCCGTGACATCCTTGCCCGCCACCTGGCCGTCGCCATCCCCAGAGTCCGCAACCATCCCGCCCTGATCAGCTACGACCTGGCCAACGAGGCCTGGTATCGCCCGATCCCCGACTTCCCGGCCGCCCAGCTTGAGGCCTTCCGCCGCGCTCATCCCGGCCTCAGCGAGTTTCAGGCCGTGGCCGACCTGACGTCGCAGAACGTCACCGACTGGGTCCGCTGGTACGTCCACGAGGTCCAGAAGCACGACCCGAAGCACCCGATCCAGATGAAGACCAATGCCACCCAGGAAGTGGTGAACGTCGATCGCGAGGCCGTCGGCGACCTCCTCACGGCCAACGGCATGGACGTCATGCCCTCGTGGCCGGATATGAGCGGACGCTTGGCCGCCGACTTCGCCTGGCCGCTCCTGCGCATGGACTTCCACCGATCGCTCACGCCGGACAAGCCCATCGAGGACGGCGAGTATCACATCTCGGGCGGCAGCTTCCCCATGCCCGCCGCCTACACCCGCGCCGCCCTGTGGGACCTCGCGCTCCACGGGCGCGACGTGACCTCGCTGTGGGCCTACGATCGCGTCGACACGGTCAGCATCTACTACCACCCGGCGGCGGTGGAGGTCCTTGGCCACACTGCCCTCGACTTCCTGCGCCTCGGGCCGGAGATTCACGCCTTCCAGCGCGCGCAGAGTCCGCTCGGCTTCTACTGCGGCGGCACAGAGGTCGAGAAAGCCTACTTCGCCACCCTCTTCCAGGACCTCGACGTGGGCGTGCTCACCGACAAGCGCATCGAGCAGGGGCGGCTCGCTGGCTACAAAATCGTCGTCCTGCCCGCCGGGGCGGAACTGAGCGATGGGGCGCACAAGCGCCTCGCCCTCTTCCGCAAAGCGGGCGGCAGGGTCGTCCAGTGCCCCGCCTGCACGCCGGGGAAGGACCTCTGGTTCGTCGTCCACGAGGCGATCGAAGGCGCCCACCTCGCCCGTCCGGTCGATGTCGGCCGCTGGGGCGTCGAGTGTCGCACCGTGCGTATCGGCGGGCGGAAGCTGTGCTACATCCTCAACCATACGCGCAAGCCGGTCGAGCTTCGGCCGCAGTCGACCTGGCGCCTCGCGAAGGCGACCGAGCTTCGCACCGCCCGCCCGATCGACGCCGCCCGCCTCCGCCTCGACCCGCTCGAGTTCGTGCTCTTCGAGGTGAAGTAGCCGTGATCGTCATCCCGTCCCTGGACATCAGCGATGGCCTCGTCATCGGGCGAGTGCCCGGGCCGAGAACTGGCTGGCCGGTCTACTCCGACGACCCCGCCGCCGTCGCGCGTCGATGGCAGGACGAGGGCGCCGAGGTCCTCCACGTTGCGGACATGGACGAGCCCCTGCGCGATGACGAGCCCGCCGCGCTGTGGGTCCTGCGCACTATCGCCGATGCCGTGGGCACGCCTGTCGAGTTCAGCTCACCGCTGGCGACGGTGGCCGCGGCGGAGATGGTCCTCGACGCAGGCGCACGCTGGGTCGTCTTCCGCCATGAGTGCCTGCCGGATGAGGCGGTCCTTGCCTCCACCGTCGAGCGATTGGGCGATCGGCTCATCGTCGCCTTCGCGGTCGGCGCCGGTGATGTCGACGGGGGGGTCTGCCTCGCGCGATCACTGGAGGCCGTCGGTGTGAGGCGTCTCATCGTCCGCGACGCGACGGCCGACGGCGCTCTCGCCGGCCCGAACCTCCCAGCCCTCACGCGCATCACCGAGGCGGTCTCAATCCCCATCATCGCCGCGGGTGGCGTGGCATCGCTCGATGATCTGTGTGCACTGCGGGGCCTCAATCTGTTCGGTGTCATCATCGGACGGTCGCTCTACGAGGGCCGGGTCAGCTTGCCCGAAGCCATCGCCGCGGCCTCGGGAAAATAGTGAAAAAGAATCCCTCTGAGGGGGTTGACTCGATCCGCCGAGGCCTGTAACATTAGCGCGGTCGAGTTCTATGTCCGCAACGAGAGCACAGTGGTACTGGTTTAGCTTTACGTGGGCCGCTTAGCGGGCCGCGTGCTTACTCGTTGCGTAAAGACCAGAAAGACCAATCCAAACGCCAACAAGAGAGACCGCGAGCCTGCTAAAGAGCAGCCGCGGTTTTTTTGCGTTTAGGGTCAGAGCAGTTCTTGAAAACCTTGGGACCACAAAGCAGGTCCCTAATGGGTTATACGAGGCAGAGGTCGGGTAGAGGCCTGGCCGACCGCCTCGTTAATCAAGCCGTTCGCTGCGGCGACCTGACTGAGCCCGGAGAGGTCTCGGTCGGCTGGAGAGCCGGGGGTTGCCAGCAAGCGGTGGGCGGCGTAAAGAAGTCCGACGGGCCCGTCGGCATTACCCGCAGGTACGCAGGGTCGCAGTCAACGGCAGGGCCGGCGCAAGAACCGCTGGAGAGCGGGAGTCGCCCGGAGCAGGGCAGGGCCGCAGTCAATCGGCAGGGCCGGAGCCAGAACCGCTGGAGAGCGGGATCGCCCGGGAGAGAATCCAGGAGTCGCCATGAGACCCGAAGTCTACACAGGAGGTGATGATGTGGTTAAGCGCTCAAGCGCGGCCCTCGGCTTTAGCCGGTGCGGCTCGATGGCAGTGCTGCCCCATTCCTGGCTTACCTCGTAGTGAGGCCCATTGGGCCTCAAAGCGGACGCCTCGTGGCGTATGGATGCCTGCGCCACGGTCCCCCGGCCGTCCGAAACCCCCTTTGCTTACCAATGTGACCAGTCTGCGGGAGAAAGCTAACTCCCACGCGCATGGCAATCCCGGAGGGGATCGCCTCGCGAAAGCGCCGCCGGCGCCGCGGCTTCATGCCGCCCGTTGCCGGCCGAGGTGAGCCTTATTATGTATTCGCCATCCTACGATGAGTTCGCCCGTCTTGCCGAGCAGGGCAATCTGGTTCCCGTCTACCGCGAGCTTCTGGCCGACCTGGACACGCCGGTGTCGGCGTTCCTGAAGCTCCGCCAGTCCGACGGCGAGTATGCCTTCCTGCTCGAGAGCGTCGGCGGCGGTGAGAACGTCGCCCGCTTCAGCTACGTCGCGGTCGGGCCGCGACTGGTGATGTCGTCCAAGGGCCGCGATGTCACGATCGATCGCGCCGACGGCAGCGAGGAGTTCTCCCTGCCCGAGGGCCGCGACCCCCTCCACGTCCTCAGCGACATCATGGCCGGGTATTCATATGTCTCCCTCCCCGGGTGGAAGCGGTTCCCCGGCGGCATGGTCGGCTACATGTCCTACGACATCGTCCGCTTCTTCGAGGACCTGCCAGATGGCAACCCCGACGACCTCGGCGTGCCCGAGTGCCAGTTCATGCTCGCGGACACCCTCCTCGTCTTCGACCACGTGCTCAACCGCGTGCGCGTCGTCGCCAATGCCCACATCGACGGCGATCCCCAGCAGGCTTACTGGGAGGCCATCGAGCGCATCGAGCACATGGTCGACCTGCTCAGCCGCCCGCTGGAGATGCCTGCTCGGCAGAACGCCCGCCCTGCTCGCGTGCCCGGTGACCCGGCCGCCCTCCCGAGCACGATGACCCGCGCGGCCCATCGCGACGCCGTCCTCGCCGCCAAGGAGTACATCGCCGCCGGCGACGTCATCCAGGTCGTCCTCTCGCACCGCATGCAGGTGCAGGTCTCGTGCGATCCCTTCGACCTTTACCGCGCCCTCCGCGCGATCAACCCCTCGCCGTACATGTTCTACCTGTCCTTCGGCGACCTGAAGCTGATCGGCGCATCGCCGGAGATTCTCGTCACCGAGGACGCCGGCGAAGTCGTTACGCGCCCCATCGCAGGCACGCGTCGTCGCGGCGCCGATGATGACGAGGACCGCCGACTCGCCGAGGAGCTTCTAGCCGATGAGAAGGAGCGCGCCGAGCATGTCATGCTCGTCGACCTTCACCGCAACGACATCGGCCGCGTCTGCGAGTGCGGCAGCGTCGAGGCCGATGAGCTGATGACGATCGAGCGCTACAGCCACGTCATGCACATCGTCAGCAACGTCCGCGGCCGCCTCCGCCCCGACCGCGACCAGTTCGACCTCCTCCGCGCGACCTTCCCGGCGGGCACGGTCTCCGGTGCGCCCAAGATCCGCGCGATGCAGATCATTGACGAGCTTGAGACCGTGAAGCGCGGACCCTACGCCGGGGCGGTCGGGTACTTCGGCTTCTCCGGCGCGATGGACACCTGCATCACCCTGCGCACGATCGTCATGAAAGGCGACACCGCCTACCTCCAGGCCGGCGGCGGCATCGTCGCCGATAGCGAGCCCGACAATGAGTACCAGGAAACCATGAACAAGGCCGCCGCCGTGCTCGAGGCCGTTCGCCTGGCCGAGCGCGGTCTTGTGTAGAGGAGAGAGACACCATGACCATCCTCATCGATAACTACGACAGCTTCACCTACAACCTCTACCAGTACCTCGGCGAACTCGGCGAGGAGACGCTGGTCTTCCGCAACGACAAGATCACCGTCGAGGAGATCGAGCGGCTGGGGCCGGCGCGCATCGTCATATCGCCGGGACCCTGCACACCCGACGACGCCGGCATCTCGCTGGCCACCCTCACCCACTTCGCGGGGAAGCTGCCGATCCTCGGCGTGTGCCTGGGGCACCAGTCGATGGGGCAGGCCTTCGGCGGGAAGGTCGTGCGCTGCCATCGCCTCATGCATGGCAAGACCTCGCCCATTCGCCACGACGGCCGCGGCATCTTCGCCGACCTGCCCAACCCCTTCGACGCCGTCCGCTACCACTCGCTGGTTGTCGAGCGCGAGAGCCTGCCGGACTGCCTGGAGGTATCGGCGTGGGCCGAGGACGAGGGCGAGATCATGGGCCTGCGCCATCGCGAGTTTGCCATCGAGGGCGTGCAGTTTCATCCCGAGTCGGTGCTCACGCTGCCGGGCAAGCAGCTTCTCCAGAACTTCCTGCGCCAGCAGACGGCGCGTTGGTAGGCGAGTGTCTTTTGCTTGCTGTAGGGCGGGGATTTACTCCCCGCCGGCCTTTGCTTGAAGGAGGTTCCTATGGCAACCGTAGAGCTTACCTTTAGCGATTTCCTCCGCGCTCTCGTCGCCGGCGAGCGACTCAGCGTCGGCCACGCCGAGGCTGCGATGGAAGCGATCATGGCGGGCGAGGCGACGCCGGCTCAGATCGCGGCGATGCTAGTGGCCTTGCGGATGCGTGGCGAGCATGCCCAGGAGATCGCCGGCTTCGCGCGGGCCATGCGCCGACATGCGATGAAGGTGCCGGTGAGCAGCCCGGACGTCGTCGACATCGTTGGCACGGGTGGCGACGCCGCGGAGACCTTCAACATCTCGACAGCCGCGGCCTTCGTCGCCGCGGGTGCTGGCGCGGTAATCGCCAAGCACGGCAACCGCTGCGTGACGAGCAAATGCGGCAGCGCCGACGTGCTTGAGGAGCTGGGCGTCTCCCTCACCCTCACGCCCGAGGCGGTCGGCCGATGCATCGACGAGATCGGCATCGGCTTCATGTTCGCGCCGGCGATGCATCCGGCCATGCGCCACGCCGCGCCCGTCCGCCGCGAGCTTGGCCTGCGCACGGTCTTCAACCTGCTGGGTCCGCTGACCAATCCTGCAGGCGCGCGCCGGCAGGTCGTCGGCGTCTTCGCGCGCGAGTGGGTGCGCCCGCTGGCCGAGGCGATGGTCGAGCTTGGCATCGAGCACGCCCTGATCGTCCACGGCCTCGACGGCCTCGATGAACTGAGCACGCTCGGCCCGACCGCCGTCGCGGAAGTGCACGGCGGAGAGATCGCCGAGTACACTGTCCTGCCGGAGGACGTTGGCCTGACGCGCGCGTCGGTCGAGGATCTTGCCGGCGGCGACGCGGCTGCGTGCGCGGCGACGCTGCGCAGTCTTCTCGGCGGCCAGGTCGGTCCACGTCGCGACATCGTCCTGCTCAACGCGGCGGCGGCACTGCTAGTCGCGAGGCTTGCGCCCGATCTTTCCGCGGGGATCGTGCTGGCTGCTCGATCCATCGACAGTGGCGCGGCCGCCCGCAAGCTGTCCGCCCTGCGCAATCTGTCGCAGGAACTCACCACCGGGGACTGACCATGGCTTTGTCCGCCCTGCTTGCCGAGATCGTCGAGAACAAGGCCGCCGAGGTCGATCGGCGGAAGCGCGAGCTTCCGCTCGAGGCGATCAAGGAGGCGCTGCCGTCGCTGCCTCGTCCGCGCGACTTCGAGGCGGCCCTGCGCGACCGCACCGACGTGCGCCTTATCGCCGAGATGAAGCGCCGCAGCCCAAGCTCGGGCGTCCTCGTCGATCTCTACGACCCGCGCATCCTCGCCCAGGAATACGCGGGCAACGGGGCGGCGGCCCTGAGCGTCCTCACCGACGAGAAGTACTTCGCCGGCCAGATCACCGACGTCCGCCGCGCGCGCGAGTTGATGCCGCTGCCAATCCTGCGCAAGGACTTTCTGCTCGAGCCGTACCAGGTCTACGAGTCGCGCTACTACGAGGCCGACGCCGTGCTGCTCATCGTCGCGGTCCTCGAGGGCGAGCGCTTGGTCGATATGCTGAGAGTCGCCGCGAAGCTGGGCATGGCGGCGCTCGTGGAGTGTCACGATGAGGAGGAGGTCGAGCGCGCGTTGAAGGTTGGGGCGGGCATCATCGGAATCAACAACCGCAACCTCGCAACGCTGGAAGTCGACCTCGGCCTCACCGAACGCCTCGCCCCTCTCATCCCCGACGACTACTTTGTCGTCGCCGAGAGTGGCCTGCAGACTCGCGCCGACCTGGAGCGCCTTGCCGCCGCGGGCATCGACGCCGCGCTCATCGGCACCGCCCTCATGCGCGACCCCGATCCCGGCGCCGTGCTCCGTCAGTTCACTCGCGTGCCGCGCAGCCAGAGCGCTCGCGCCGCGCAATACCGATAAGGATGGCCTGCCATGACTGTCGCATCGACGAAGGGAAAGTTCGGCCCCTACGGTGGCCAGTACGTGCCGGAGACGCTGATGCCGGTGCTCGCGGAGCTTGAGGATGCCTACGCGGCGGCCCAGGCCGACCCGGCGTTCTGGCAGGAGCTTCACGGCCTGCTGCGCGACTACGTGGGTCGCCCGTCGCCGCTATACCTGGCCGAGCGGCTGGGCGAGCGCGTCGGCTGCCGCGTCTATCTCAAGCGCGAGGACCTTAACCACACGGGCTCGCACAAGATCAACAACACCCT
>PMZA01000311.1 GCA_003170595.1 Armatimonadota bacterium | reverse complement strand
AGCGTCTATGGGGGCAGGTCAACGTCCAGGAAGCGCATCGTCTCCTCGCAGCGTCTGCGCGCGATCTGGCAATACTCGTCATACAGATCGATGCCGATGAAGGATCGCCCGAGCTTCAGGGCATCTTCCCCGGTCGTACCTGTGCCGGCAAAGGGATCCAGTACTATGCCGGGCTGTCCAGTCGGGTCGCAATCTGTCCAGCCCAGCGTGACCGGCTTGTGCGGCACGTAGGTCTGTCCCGTGTCATTGCGCCCACACATTTCCCTCATCTCCCCCTCATCATCTGCTGCCACAAGCGAACGCTTGCCCAGGTAGCGGTCTGTCCCTCGCCCCTCGACGTACGGCACCATCTCGACGATTCTCTCCGGAAGGGAGGCGTCAGCATTCACCCACGCTGGGCAGGTCATGGCGATGCACCGCTCGACGAGAGACGCGGGGAATACCCCGAAGTGGTTCTGTCTCGTCTGCCCCATCGGGACCTGCCAGACATTGGGCGGCCTGCGGCCCTCCAAAGACGTGTGGCAGGACATCAACTCCTTGGGCAGGTAGCGCATGTCCTCGACATTCGAGCGGGGGATGGCCACAGCACAGGTGTCCGTCCAGGCATCACTGACCTTGCGGGTGCGGACGAACCGAAACATCTCCTCAAAACCATTTCCATTCAGGCGTCCCGGTGCCGGCTCCGGCATGAGCCCGCCGACCGTCGTGCCATCCTGGAGGACGACGGCCTTGGCCCATATCACATGATCGGCGAGAAGGTAACCCGCCTGACACATGGCCCTAGTGAACCGGTGCGGGATGTCGAGGAGGCCGCCCTTGTCTCCCCGCTTGTCGCCGATGTTGACCCAGATCGATGCTCGTGGATGGAGTGGTACCGAGGACAGCACTTCCACGAGTGCGTCGACATACGGATCAACTTCGGCCTCCTGGCCCACCTCGGCTTCGGACTGCCCGTAGGTCCGTTTGCCGAAGTAGGGCGGACTAGTGACTATCCCATGCACCTCTGGGAGCGCAAGCACAGCTTCCCTGGCATCGCCGCAGATGACCTCGTAGGTCGCCGGTTTCCGACCTCCTCCGGCGATGGGTAGGCCCTGGTTACTTACGGCTCCACCGTGGAGCCTCACGCCCTCGTTGGTTTCCTGCTTGGTCTCAACCGCCTTCGACATGTTGAACCCTCCGACGCTCGTGATGGGCCCGCACACGGCGGGTCGGAGGGCCTTATCCGGCTGAGTCTTAGAAATCAGCGGTTTTGCATCTCCCTATGGGGCAAGTCTCCTATGGAGCTTTAGGGCCTCTGGTCGGCAGCTCGCACGACAAGCGGTGCAGACGGCACGACTACGTCCCATCGGCCTGGGTCTTGGCAGTGGCGTATGGGGCGGCAGGCTGCGGAGGCGGTCCTTGCAGAGCACCGACCGTTAGGGCAGTCGGGACCTATCTGATCATCTGCTTTCTTGACCAAGTAGGGAGTTGCGTTGAGCGGCTAGGGAGACATCATCGCTTAGCGGCGGCGGCCCATCCGGTCCCTACTCGCCCATACGAACAACTGAAAGAACATGGTCGTCAGGCCGCGCCTCGAAGCCCGTGCTGCAGATTGACCGGATCCCTGGCCGGGGGCGCGGCTGACGCTGTGGCCGTCAGCGCCAGTTGGAAGCTCGTCGGCTGCGACGCGAACGAGGGCACGCTGTCGATAGCCACGGATCGCCTGAACGAGGCAGCGAGGGACGGGGAGAAGGGCTGACCTCCCTCCCCCACGTCGCCATCCTCGTGCCCCGCGACCCGTCCTGTGGAGGTCGCTCTGCCCTTGGACGTCGGGTTGGGGGCGGGCGGGCTTCTCCATGAGGACGGGCGTCCAGACCGGCACGCCCGGGCACGCCCCTCATGGACGGCGGCGACATGATCGGCCCCTCCCGGCAGATGGTGGGAACTCGAGACCCGTCCCCGGGATATGGGGGTGGTCCCATGTTCACCGATGTGGAGTCTCGGGTTGCTTTCGGGTTCGGTGGCAGGTCGATGCGGCGGGCAATCCGCCGAGCTGATCGGGGTGGTGGGCGGAGCGTGAGGAGCGTCTGCCGGAGTTTCATGAAACCACGGGGAACAGGCAGCAGAGGCATAGGGGTGGGGCTGGCCCACAACGGCCGAGCATGGTGGCGAAGCTCCAGATCGGGTCCATGCTGACCCTCGACCCGCACCTGTTCCTCGGGGGCGAGGTCAGGGGGGTGTCCAAAGGCGAGGGCGGCGCCGTGACCCATCGGGCAAGGCTGCGGAGGAATCGGCGGCTGAGACGGCGAAGTGGTGACGACGCGCAGGCCGCTGGGTCCTCTGTGCCGCGGAGATGATGATCATGGTGGCAGGCCCGTGCCGCTCGTTCAGCCGTCGAACCATGCTCCTGCTTGTCGCTGTCGTCCTCGCCATGCCAGCCCTCGGCGAGAACGCGCGGGACGCCTACGAAGCCGCCAGGCGAGCCCTCGATGGCGACGCCTTGATGCGCGCGGGGAAAAGGTGCGCCGCGGAGGGCGAGCGTGCGCTGGCCGTGCAGGCTTTCCGACAGGCGGTGAGCGCCTACGGCATCCACGGGGACAAGCAGAAGGCTGTTGAGGCCCAGGTTGCATGGATCGACGCCGCTCAGAAGGTCGGCGACGCCTCCATGGAGGCGGAGGGCGAGATGGGGCTCGGCTGCGGCCTCAAGGGCCTTCCGGGCCGGGCCTCCGAGGCCATGCCTCACTTCAAACGCGCCGCCGAGATCGCTGAGGGCATGGGTAAGGGCGGGGCAAGCGACCTCATATTACTCGCCCGGTACGTCGCTTCCACCGACCGCGAATACGGCCTTCACTGCCTTTCTCGAGCCGAAGCCCTGGCAGCCGCCGCCGGCGACCCCATCCTCATCGCTTACGCCATCATCGCCAGGGCTGAATCGTTTTCGTCAGACGTGCCGGTGCCTCAGCGCGTAGCCGAGCTTCAGCGCGCGGTCGGCATGATCGTCTCGGAGACCTCAGCCGGCGACAGCCGGCTGTTCTACCTGGGCGCGGCCCTTGGGGTGATCTTCGACCTCAAGGCTTACGACGAGGCCGGCGCCCTGTGCCAGCAGATCCTGGCGATCCCCGCCTCCGAGACCTACACGCCTTTCCCCTGGATAGCCCTCAACGACCTGACTGCGATCGCCTGGCATAAGGGAGATCCCGCGGGCGCGCTTGCGCCTGCGCTGGGGCTGGTCCGCCAGGACCTCGCCGCACTGGGCCGGACGCCCCCCGACGAACTGATATGGGCGCGCGTCGCCGCGGGCTATCCGTACGCGGTCCTCCCAACCCTCCACTACCTCCGCGCTTACGATCGGGCCATGCCGTGGCTTGAGGCGTGGGCTGAAGGACTCCGGACGGCATCGGTTCCTTCTGATCTCCTTCCCCGTGTGCTCATCCCGCTCGGCGCCGCGTACTACTACCGAGGCGACTTTGGGGCGGCCGAGGACGCCCTCGCCGAAGCCGGAAAGGCGTGCGAGGGCGACGCCTTCTGCGCTTCCATCGTGCGCCTGTGGCAGGGACGGGTGCGGCTTGCTCAAGGCAACATCGATGGCGCCACGGCCGCGTTCACCGAAGCGTGGAGTAAGGCCGAGCATCTGACTCCTGACACGCCCTGGGACAAGGCGTGCCTCGACGAGGACTTCGAGGAGGCGCGGCTGGACTTCGCCACCGCCCGGCTCGAATCCGGCAAGCCCGACGAGGCCGCCAAGCTCGCGGGTGAGGCCCTCCGGATCGCGCAGATCTCGGGCGACCTGTCGGCCCAGTCCGATGCCCTCGCTGTGCTGTCCTTCGCCCACGAGGCGGCGGGCAACGCCGCGCAGGCCGCCAAGGATGCCGAGCAAGCCCTCGATCTGGCCAAGCAGTCGCGGGACCAGGCCGCGTCGGCCGTCGCCGCCCATGCCGCCGGGTGGGTCTACTCGTCCCTGGGGGCGGGGGAGGTGTCGGCCGATGCATCGGACGCGGTCTTCCACGACCTGGTGAAGTCGCGCGCCGGGCTGCCCTATGCCTACCGGCGACGGGGGCAGGCGCTGCTCGCGCAGGGACACTATCCTGAGGCGAAGCGCGCGTATGAGGCCGCGCTGCGGATGGATCACACGACGGGGAATGTGGCGCGGCTAGGCGACGATGAGTGCGGGCTGGGGAACGTCGCGGTGGCGCAAGGTGACTGGGCGACGGCGGCGGCGCGGGCGGGTGAGGCGGTCGCGGCAGCGCGGGAGGCCGGGTACAAGCTCGGGGAGGCCGATGCGCTGTCCCTGGCGGTCGAGGCTGCCCTGGCGCTGGGCAAGACGGAAGACGCGCAGACCCAGCTTCAGGCTCTGACGGCTCTGGGGAAGGAACTGGACCTGACACCACTGAAAGCGCAGACGATGGAGTTGTCGGGGCGACTGGCGGAGGTTCAGGGACGCGATGACGAGGCTCTGGGGCGGTACATGGATGCCGCCGCCGAGCTTGAGAAGCTGCGGGCCGAGGCAGGAGCCGAGCCGCTGCTGGTGAGCTTCGGGGCGCGGGCGGCAGGGACCTATGACCGCATGGTCGGCCTCCTCGCGAAGAAGGCGGAGCAGGGCGAGGTCGTGCAGGCAGGGGCCTACGACGGCCAGGATGCGGGGATGGTCGCGCTGCACTATGCGGAAGAAGCGCGGGCGCGGGCACTGCTGGCGCGGATGGGTGGGGCGCTGGTGGAGCGCTTCGACGACCTCAACGACGCCGAGAAGCAAGAGGTGAAGGGCGCCGACGATGCCCTGGCCGCGGCGCGGTCGGCGGTATGGCAAGCGACGGGGCCGGGTCAGGATAAGCCGGCGGACATGGCGAAGCTGACGGCGGCCCTGCGGAAGGCTGAGGCCGACCGGGAGGTACTGCGGACAAGGCTGATGGCGAAGCATCCGGCGGCGAGCGTGCGGGCGGGGAGGGAGCCGGTCCTCGAGCCGGGCGACATGATGCAGGTGTGCGTCGACAGGATGTGCGCCGCGCTGGAGTTCTGGGTGGGCGAGAAGGAAAGCTGGGGCTGGGTGGTCAACCCATGGAAGCGCGAGGCGAAGCTGTTCAAGGTGAAGCTGGGGCGGCAGGAGATCGCCGACCTCGTGGGGAGGCTGCAGTCGGCGATGACCAAGACTCCTCCCGCCAACGACCTCGCCGAGGTCGCCGAGGGGCAGCTTTCCGACGCGCTGATCGGACCGGCGGGCGCTCTGCTGCCGCAGGGGAAGCCTCTGGTCATCGTGCCGGACGGGCCGCTGTGCGACCTACCCTTCGCGCTGCTGACGTGCCAGGGAAAGAGACTTTTGGATCGGGCGCCGATCGCCTATGCACCATCGCTGAGCCTCCTGCGAGCGATGGGCGATGCCGGTCAGAGGCCCGCCGGTGCGCTGAAGGTAACAGTTCTCGCGCGGCCAAAGAGCCCCGATCCGCGGTTCGTCGACCTGCCGGGGACGGAGAAGGAGGCCAAGGCCGTGGCGGAGGCTGTGCCGGGCGCGACGGTGCTCCTCGGGGATAAGGCGACGGAGGCGGCGGCGCGGCAAGCGGCGGGTGAGACCGGAATCCTACACCTCGCGGCACATGGGATCGTGGACCGGGTGCGACCGGATCACTCGGCGGTGCTACTATCGGCGGGGGACGGGCAGGACGGGCTACTGGAGGCCGAGGAGATCGCGCGGCTGCCAATCAGGGCACGGCTGGTGGTGCTGTCGGCGTGCCGGAGCGCTGGGGGCGGGTACGTGGCCGGGGAGGGCATGCTGGGGCTGACGCGGGCGTTCTTCGCGGGCGGGGCGACGGGCGTGGTGGCGACGCAGTGGCAGGTGCCGGATGATCCCGTGGCCGACCTGATGAAGGCGTTCTATGCGGCGCTAACCAAGTCGGGGTCACCGGCTCGGGCTCTGCAGGCGGCGCAGATCGAGATGGCGCAGACCCAGCCGGCGGCGGCGTGGGCGCCCTTCGCCTTCTACGGCGCGCCCTAGGCGGACGATAGCGTCTGGGTTCCGATCACCACGGCGAGGGCAAGGCCTTCGTCCGAGCGGAAGAAGCCTGCAGGGCCGTCCCGTAAGGCCCACCACCCCGTAATCTTATTATGCATTTCCAGAGCAGGTCGATGATGGGCCCTGATGCGATGGATGCGTCGGTGCTCTTTGGATCCGGCGCGGGTCAGGCGATGATGGCGGCGGCGCCGTCTGCGAGGAGCGTGTCGCCCAGGCGCTGGCCCAGGGCGGCCGCCTCGGACTTCCGGCCCGAGACACGGTCGCGATAGTAGGGCTGCCCCGAGGGGTGGACGATGACACCCTCCACCGTGCACCGATCGCCGTCGAGGGTGGCGAGGAAGGCGGCCGGGGTCCGGCAGCCGCCGCCGAGCGACTCCAGCGCCGCCCGCTCGGCAAGGGCGCAGACGCGCGAGTCGTCGGAAGATAGCGAGGCGACGATGGCGCAGGTGACGTCATCGCCGTCCCTCACCTGCACGCCGAGGATCCCCTGACCCGGGGCGGGAAGGCAGATGGCCGTCGGCAGCCACTCGGTGACGCGGTCGCGCAGGCCCAGGCGGGTGAGGCCCGCTCCCGCGAGAAGGATGGCGTCGTAAAGCCCCTCGTCGAGCTTGCGCAAGCGAGTGTCGACGTTGCCGCGGATTTCGGCGAAGGTCAGGTCGGGGCGATAGTGGGCAAGCTGGGCGCTGCGGCGCAGGCTGGAAGTGCCGACCAGGGCGCCCTGCGGCAGATGGTCGAGCCCGGCGCCGGATCGTGAGACGAGGACGTCGCGGGGATCCTCGCGCTCGGGATAGGCGGCGACGACGAGGCCCGCGGGACCCTCGATCGGCAGGTCCTTCAGGCTGTGCACGGCCAGGTCGGCGCGGCGGTCGAGGAGGGTCTCCTCGATCTCGCGGGTGAAGAGGCCCTTGTCGCCGAGACTGGGGATGGGCGCGTCGGGCGCATCGTCGCCGCGGGTCTTGACGACTAGCAATTCGACCTCAAGGGCGCCAGGCGCGAGCATGAGCTGATCGGCGACCCAGCGCGACTGCGTGAGCGCGAGCTTGCTTCCTCTTGTCGCAAGGACGAGGCGCGGCATGTCAGCTTCCCCGGACCACAGCGAAGGCCTCGGCGGCGGCGGCGACGATCGCGGCAAGATCGGCGTCAGAATGGGCCGTCGATAGGAACGCGGCCTCACAGTAGGAGGGTGCCATGTAGACGCCGCGATCGAGCATGGCGTGGAAGAAGCGGGCGTAGGCATCCTTGTCGGCGAGGCCGAGGTCGGAGACGTTGGCGACGGGGCGGTCAGTGAAGAAGACCGTCATCATCGAGCCGACGCGGTTGCAGACGATAGGCACTCCCGCGCGGGCGGCGGCGTCGGCAAGGCCGTCGGCGAGGATGGCGGACTTGCGCTCAAGCTCGTCGTATACGCCGGGCTCGGCGAGGGCAGTGAGGGTGGCCACGCCGGCGCTCATCGCGACTGGGTTGCCTGAGAGCGTGCCTGCCTGAACGGCTGGGCCGAGAGGCGAGACCATCTCCATGATGTTGCGCTTGCCGCCGTAGGCGCCGACGGGGAAGCCGCCGCCAAGGATCTTGCCGAGAGTCGTCATGTCGGCGTCGAGGCCGTATAGCTCCTGGGCGCCGCCGAAGGCCACGCGAAAGCCGGTGATGACCTCATCAAGAATCAGGAGGATGCCGTGCTCGGCCGTGATCTCGCGCAAGCCGGAGAGGAAACCGTCGCGCGGAGGGACGACGCCCATGTTGCCGGCGATGGGCTCGACTATGACGCAGGCGATCTCGTCGGGATGAGCCGCCACCAGGCGGCGGACGCTGTCGAGGTCGTTGTACCCGGCGACGAGGGTCTCGCCCGCGTAGGCTGCAGGAACGCCGGCGCTGTCCGGGACGCCGTACTGCAGGCCGGTCGAGCCGGCTTTGGCGAGGAGGCCATCGGCGTGGCCGTGCCAGCAGCCGTCGAACTTGACGATCTTGTCCCGACCGGTGAAGGCGCGGGCGACGCGGATGGCGCTCATCGTCGCCTCGGTGCCCGAGTTGACCATGCGCACCAACTCGACGGAGGGGAAGGCGCGGGTGACCAGCTCGGCCATGCGGACCTCGGCTTCGGTGGGCGCGCCGAAGGTCGAGCCGGCTTCGAGGGCCTCGCGCGCAGCGGCTACGACGGCATCGGGGGCGTGGCCGAGGATGAGCGGCCCCCACGACAGGAGCAGGTCGATATACTCGTTGCCGTCCACGTCCCAGACGCGGCTACCCTTACCGCGAGCGATGAAGCGCGGCGTGCCTCCGACGGACCGGAAGGCCCGGACCGGCGAGTTGACGCCGCCGGGGATAAGCTCCTGGGCACGGGCGAAGAGGCTGGCGGACTTGTCAGTTTGCATGGTCACCCTCGGGGTGGCGGTATACCGGCGTGGACTTCTTCAATTCGCGCACCGTGCGGAGCATCTGGTATTCGCGGACGCCGCAAAGGTCCGATAGCTCGCGGACGATGCTCTCGGCGGCGGGCAGATCGGCCGCGTGGACCATGGAGTAGACATTGTAGGGGAAGCCCTCGAAGGGAGGACGCTCGTAGCAGTGCGTGACGGACGGGCTGGCGGCGAGGGTGGCGCCGACTTCGTCAACGCGGTCGTCGGGAACCTGCCACGCGACCATGATGTTGCCCAGGATGCCTGCCTGATGATGGCGGACACGCGGGCCGAGACGACGGACGGAGCCATCGGCCATGAGGGCTCGGATGCGCCGGAGGAAATCGTGCTCGGACATGCCAAGGTCCTCGGCCATGGCCGCGAAGGGGCGAGGACAGAGGGGGATGCCCTGCTGAAGGCGCTCGATCACGATCCAGTCGGCGGCGTCCATCACAGTGACATCCCCTCCGCCGGGAAGAGCACCTGGAGCTTGAAGAACTTGCGCGCGGGCAGGTTGTGGACGGGGCCGCAGCCCGCACGCTCCTCGATCGTCGCGAGCACGGCATCGAGGGCCGCCTCCGACGGGGCGATCACCGCGAACCACACGTTGAACTCGTGGTCGCGGAGGTAGTTGTGCGTCACCTCGGGCATGGCGTCGAGGAGCTTCGCCACTTCATCCACGCGCTCCTCCGGGACTGGCAGGCAGGCGAGGGTGCTGTGGTAGCCGAGCTTGCGCGGGTCGAGGAAGGCGGATAGCTCGCGGATGGTCCCGGAGGCGAGCAGCTCCTCGAAGGTCGCGAGGACCTGCTCCTCGCGCGCGCCGAGGCGTTCGGCCAGGCGAAGGAAGGGGCGCTCATCGACAGGGAAGTCGCGCTGGGCTTCCTCGAGGAGCTTCGCGGCGAAGTCACTCAACGGGCTGGACCTGCCTCGGAGAAGCGTCTTCGCCGCATCTCTGGGAGGGGCGGTACAGGCACCAGGGCTCCTCGGCCATGTAGTCGCCGTCGGAATAGTAGAAAGCGCGGGCGCGGCAGCCGCCGCAGATGTCGGCGCAATCGCAGCCGGCGCACCTTCCGCCGACCTCCGCCTCGCGGAGCTTGCGGAAGATCGGGTTGTCCGCCCAGATCTGCGAGAAGGGCGTCTCGCGGACGTTGCCGACCTTGAGCTGCAGATACGGGCAGGGCTGGACATCGCCGTTGGGGATGATGACGCAGTACGAGGTGCCGGCGAGGCAGCCCTTGGTATAGCGCATGGGGATGCTCTTGCGCTTGGCGATGCGCATGAACTGCGGCGCGCAGGTGGGCTTGAGCTCGATCTCGATCTCGCGCTGCTTCTCGAGGAGGCGGTTGAGAAGTCTCTCGTACGCCGCAGCCTTCAGGCTCTCGGACTCGACACCCACGCCGCGACCGGTGGGGACGAGGAAGAAGATATGGTGGCCGGCGGCGCCGAGTTCGACGGCGAGGTCGGTCATCTCAGTGATGACGGACTCGTTGCGCTCGGTGACGGTGGTGTGAATCTGGAAGGCGAGGCCGGCCTCGCGGCACTGCCCCATGGCCTCGACGGACCTCGCCCAGGCGCCGGGCATCTGCCGCCACTCATCGTGGGCGGCGGGGTCGATGTCATCGAGGCTGATCCCGACGCGAGCGCAGCCGGCTTCTTTCAGGCGCTGGGCGACCTCGGGCGTGATGAGCGTCCCGTTGGTGCCGAGGACGACGCGAAGCTTCTCGTCGCGGCCATGGCTGATGAGATCGTAGATGTCGGCGCGCAGGAGGGGCTCGCCGCCGCTGAGGACCAGTATCTTGAACCCGGCCTTGGCGATCTCAGAGATGAGAGACTTGCCCTCGTCGGTGGACAACTCGTTCGGGTCCGGCTCGGCGCCGGCCGCGCGATAGCAGTGCTTGCAGAACTGGTTGCACACCCTGGTCGTGTTCCAGGAGATGATCATGTCATTCATTGCTCCAGCCATGCCGCCGCGTCGAGGGCATGGTAAGTGAGGATAAGGTCCGCACCGGCGCGCTTGATGGCGGTGAGCGTCTCCAGCACGACCCGGCGCTCGTCGATCCAACCTCTCGCCGCGGCGGCTTTCACCATCGAAAACTCGCCGCTGACGTTGTAGGCCGCGACGGGCGCGGTGAAGCTGTCGCGCATAGACTTAAGGATGTCCAGGTAGGCGAGGGCGGGCTTGACCATGATAATGTCGGCGCCCTCTTCGATATCCGTGGCCGCCTCGCGGAGCGCCTCACGGGCATTCGGCGGGTCCATCTGGTAGCCGCGGCGGTCGCCGAACTGGGGCGCGGAGTCGGCCGCTTCGCGGAAGGGCCCGTAGAAAGCGGAGGCGTACTTCACCGCGTAGGACATGATCGCCGTGTCGGCCAAGCCGGCGTCGTCGAGGCCCTGGCGAATCGCCGCGACGCGGCCGTCCATCATGTCCGAAGGGGCGACGATGTCCGCTCCGGCTTGCGCGTGGGAGATCGCCATCCGGGTCAGCAGGTCGAGGGTCGGATCGTTGAGGACCTCGCCGCGCTCGCTAAGGACTCCGCAATGGCCGTGGCTCGTGTACTCGCAGAGGCAGACGTCGGTGACGACGCAAAGATCGGGGGCGAGGCGCTTGATCTCCGCCACGGCCTGCTGGACGACGCCGTCGTCGGCATAGCCCTCGCTGCCCGTCGCGTCCTTGTTTTCTGGCAGGCCGAAGAGCAGCACCGCCGGCACTCGCGCCTGGGCGACGCGGTCGATCTCCGGCGCAAGCCGGTCGACCGAGAGGTGGAAGTTGCCTGGCATGGACGCGATCTCGCTGCGCACGCCCGAGCCCGCCACGACGAACATGGGGAAGATGAGATCGTCGACGCGGACGTGGGTCTCGCGCACCATTCTGCGCAGAGTCTCCGTGCGGCGGAGGCGGCGGTGACGTATCTTCAGGTTCAAGGCGAGATCACCCCAGGGCGTACATCGGGCCGAAAAGCGGGCCGAAAAGCGGGCCGGATTCGTCAGGCCGCGCGGATGCGCGTCCTGACTAATGCGGCCCCTCCGAAAAGCAAATCCGAAAGGCCAAAGCGCGGCGGGCATGAAGGCCCGCCCTACAGAAGGCCCAAGACCTGCAAAGCCAACTGCCTGGCTTCGTCTTCGCGGCCCTGCTTGAGCAGGGCGAGGACGTCGGAGGCGAGCAAGTTCTCCCAGGCCGCCGCTCGCTCCTGCTGGGTGGGCCACCGCTGCATAACGTCAGGGCGAAGCTCGCCCATCAGTGCGGCAAGCCGACCGTACTCCTCGCCAACCACCTCTTCGAGGCGGCGGCGCAAGTGCTTCGCCAGAGCCGGGGCCGCGCCGCCGGTGGAGACGGCGACGTTGATGGGGCCGCGATCCACTGTGGCCGGCACGTAGAAGTTGCACAGCCGCGGCACGTCGACGACGTTCACCAGCAGTCCCCGACGTTGCGCCTCAAGAGCGATGGCCTCGTTCGTCTCGGCGTCGCTCGTGGCGATGATCACAAGCCGCATGCCGTCCAGATCTTCCATGCTCGCCTCGCGACGGATAACCTCGATGATACCATCGGCGGAGAGGCACTCAAGTTGCTTTGTGATTTCAGGCGCAACCGCCCTGACGCGCGCGCCGGCGTCAAGAAGCCGGAGCACTTTTCGTTCCGCAACGGCCCCGCCTCCAAGGACAAGGCAGGGTAGGTCGCGAATAAGTAGAGAGATCGGGTAGCAGTCGCTCATGGCGTTGACTTAGTGATAGGATACCCAAAGTGTCTATCACTTAGTAGTAGCACGATAGCATATTGGGTATACTGGTGCCAGCATGAAACTGGGTTACGTTTTCCTGGCCGCGTGTGCTGCGCAAAGCATACGCGCAAAAGGAAAACGATTCCAACGGCCGGCGTGGTGATCCGGAAGGGTGCGGCTTTCCCTGGTAGGTCTGAGCCATAAGACGGCTGGCGTCGAGCTTCGGGAGCGGGCTTCACTGCCCGCGGAAGTCGTACCCGACAAGCTCAGGGCGCTGGCATCTCAGCAGGGCGTGCTTGAGGCGCTGCTGCTGTCCACGTGCAACCGCTCCGAGTTGTACGTGGGCTCCAACGGGTGCACGGATATCACCATGCCAGCGGTGTTCGCTAGTCTTCACGAGTGTTCGCCGGACCTGTTCAAGGGTCACCTCTATCTCCTGGAGGGACCCGATGTCGTTCGTCACATCTTCCGCGTCTCAGCCGGGGTCGAGTCGATGGTGTTCGGCGAGACGGAGATCGTGGGCCAGCTCAAGCAAGCGATCGAGGTCGCGCGAGGGGCGGGCACGGCGTCGACGGTGCTGACGCGGCTAGGCGAGCGGGCGCTGGCGGTGGGCAAGCGGGTTCGCACGGAGACCTGCGTGGACCGCGGGTGCATGTCCGTCGCCTCGGTCGCCGTGGATCTCGCCAAGCAAGTCTTCGATCGTCTCGACAAGGCCCGCATCCTACTGCTCGGCGCCGGCGAGACCGGCGAGTTAGTGGCGCGGCGGATGGTCGAGAACGGGGCCGTCCACTTCGTCGTAGCCAGCCGCACCGAGAGCCGCGCCGCCCAGCTGGCCGAGCGCTTTGGGGCCGAGGCCATCGGCTTCGACGAATTCCCGGAGGCCCTCAAGCGATCGGACATCGTGATCTCGTGCACTAGCTCGCCTCGGCCACTGATAACCGTGGACCGAGTAAAGGCGGCGGGGGCTGGCCACCGGCATGGACCGCTGTTCCTGGTGGACCTCGCGGTGCCGAGGGATGTCGAGCCGGCGGTCGGGCAACTCAACGACGTGTATCTCTACGACATCGATGATCTCGAGGACCTCGCCCGTGAGTGCGAGGAACAGAGGCGATGCGAACTGCCGAAGGTGGACGCCATAGTTGATGAGGAGACGCGAGCGTTTCTTCAGTGGACGGCTTCGCTGCAGGCGGTTCCTCTGATGAACGCCCTGCGCGAGAGGGCGGAGGCGATAAGGAGTCGCGAGGTCGAGCGCATGCTGGCGGCTGCCCCCGACCTGGCGCCGAGGGAGAGGAAGGCGCTGGAGGTTGCCTCGAAGCGAATAGTGCACAAGATCCTTCACGATCCGCTCAACGGCCTGCGGGAGATCGCGGGTAACGGCAACGCGAGCGAAGGTCTGGAGATCGCCCAGAAGCTGTTCGGCATCGACCTGTGCTCTCTACCGGAACAGGATGATCTGGGGAGCAACGGGGGTGACGGGCATGAATAGCGCCGTCCTGCTTCTGGTCCCGGGCGTCGGGTATGTTGTGGCGAGCGGGTGGTACCTGGTCCGCCTGGGCCGAGGGACCACCGGTCCGTCACGGATGCTGAGCGCGATCGTCTACGCCAGCGTCGCCATCCACGTTGCGCTGTTGGCCCTTCGAATGGCAGGGGCTCCGGCGGCGGCGTTCTCGGGCGTGCTGGAGTCGGCGGTGCTCGTGTCCCTGGTGATGGTCGTAGCGTGCCTGATCGCGGCGAGATACTGGCGCGGGGATGCTCCGGCCGCGCTCGTGCTGCTGGTGGCTGGGGCGGGGCTCATCGTTGTCTCGCGGCTCCTGCCGGAGAACCAGGCTGCCGCGCCGGACGTGCTGCGGAGCGCGTGGCTGTGGGTGCACGTGCCCCTGACGCTTGCGGCGTTCATCCTGTACGCGCTGGCGGGAAGTGGCGCGGCCATGTACCTGCTGGTCGGCAGCTTCCTGAAGAGCCCTCCGTCGATGAAGGTGTTGCGCAACCTGCCCACGCTGGACTCACTGGAGCGGTTTTCGCACCGGATGGCCGAGATCGGCTTCCCCCTGCTGACGGCGGGGCTGTTCACCGGGATGGTGTGGGCCCATGCCGTGTGGGGCCATTCGCTGAGCGGCACGCCCAAGCAGATGACCGCCGTGGCGACGTGGCTGGTGTACGCGGGCTACTTCCACGCGAGGTTCGCCCAGGGCATGCGGGGGCGGCGGTGCGCATGGATCCTGGTCGTGGGCTGCGTGGTGGCGCTGGTTGGTTACGTTCTTGGAGCTATGGGCGTGGACGCCCACAGCTTCGTTTGAGGGCTGCTGATGATGAGTGAGAAGGCATCCGGAACAGGAAAGGTGTATCTCGTCGGTGCGGGGCCGGGCGATCCCGGTCTCATCACCGTGAAGGGCCTCGAGTGCGTGCGGACGGCCGACGTGATCGTCTACGACCGGCTTATCGGCCGCGACATCCTCGACGAGGCACGGTCGGACGCCGAGCTTATCTACTGCGGCAAGGGCCCCGGCAACCATGCCCTCACGCAGGAGCAGATCAACGCGGTGTTGGTCGAGAAGGCTGCCGAAGGGAAGGTGGTGTGCCGGCTGAAGGGCGGCGATCCCTTCGTCTTCGGGCGAGGCGGGGAGGAGGCTCTGGAGCTTGTCGCTCACGGCCTCCCCTTCGAGGTGGTGCCCGGCGTGACGTCGGCCATCGCCGCCGGCGCGTATGCCGGCATACCAGTTACACACCGCGGCGTCGTCACCAGCTTCACCGTGGCCACCGGGCATGAGGATGCAACGAAGGAAGAGAGCAGCCTGGCGTGGCGGAACCTGGCGCAGGCCGGTGGGACGCTCGTCGTGCTGATGGGGGTGGGACAGCTAGCCGCGATCGTGCCCGAGCTTATCGCCGGGGGGAAGTCGCCGGAGACGCCGGTGGCGCTGGTGGCGTGGGCGACACATCCTCAGCAGAAAACGATGGTGAGCACGCTAGAAAACGTGGCGGCGGATGCGCAGGCGTCGGGCGTGCGTCCTCCGGCGGTGATGATCGTCGGGGACGTGGTCGCGCTGCGCGAGCAGCTGGCGTGGATCGAGGACCGGCCTCTCTTCGGCCGGCGAGTGCTGGTGACCCGCACGCGCGAGCAGGCGAGTGAGCTGAGCGCACTGCTGCGAGTGTACGGCGCGACGCCGGTGGAGATGCCGGTGATCAGGCTTGTGCCGCCTGAGACGTGGGAGCCCTTCGACGCGGCCGTCCGGCGGGCGGAGAGCTACGACTGGCTCGTCTTTACCAGTGCGAACGGCGTGAAGTCGGCGCGGGAGCGGCTGGAGGAGACGGGGCTCGACCTTCGCGCGCTGAAGGGACCGCGGATCGCCGCCATCGGCCCGAAGACCGCCGCCGCGGCGTGCGCCGTGGGGCTCAGGGTGGACGCGTGCCCCGAGGAGTACGTCGCCGAGAGTCTGGTCGCCGCGCTCGAGGGCGAGGGGCTGGCGGGCAAGCGGGTTCTGCTCCTCCGGGCAGCCGAGGCTCGAACAACTTTTCCGGACATGGCTCGCGACCTTGGGGCCGAGGTCGACGTCGTCAGCGTCTACCGCACTCTTCCCGTCGACGAGCCGGACGCCCGCGCGCTGGGCATGCTCGAAAGTGGCGACGTGGACGCCGTGACCTTCGCGAGTTCCTCCAGTGTACGCAATTTTGCTGAAGCGGTCGGGCTCGATCGAGTCGGGCCGCTGCTTGAGAACGTGACTGTTGCGTGCCTTGGGCCGATCACGGCCGCAACCGCAGCTGAACTTGGCTTGCACGTGGCCGTCACGCCTGACGAGTACACCATCGAGGGGCTCGTCGAGGCTCTCGTAGACCACTTCGCTTCACCAGATCGGAGGTTCACAACATGATCGGATGCACCAAACTTCTCTGCGGGGCCGCCACCGTTTCGGAGGCCCTGCGCCATGGGCGAGACAGCCGGAAACTGCCTGCGCACATGCTGCAGTTCTCGTCGGACCTGCGCCCGCTGGTGGTGTGGAACACGACCAACCGCTGCAACCTGTCGTGCAAACATTGCTACCTCGAGGCCGAGGATCGCCACTACGCGAACGAGTTGACGAACGAGGAGGCGCGCGCGTTCATCGAGGACATCGCGGAGATGCAGTGCCCGGTGCTGCTCTTCTCCGGCGGCGAGCCGATGCTGCGCCAGGACCTGCTGGAGTTGACCGCACTCGCGTCGCGACTGGGCGTGCGGCCGGTGCTGTCGACGAACGGCATGCTTATCACCCCCGAGGCGGCCGAGAAGCTGGCCGAGGCGGGCATGCAGTACGTAGGCGTGAGCATCGATGGATTGGCCGAGACTCACGACCAATTCCGCGGCAAAGAGGGCGCCTTCGCAGGCGCGATCGCGGGGCTGAAGAACGCTGAGGCAGCAGGCCTCAAGACCGGCGTGCGCTTCACCGTCAACGCGCACAACGTGGACGAACTTCCGGCGGTGATCGACTACGTGGCCCAGGCCGGCATCCCACGGTTCTGCATGTACCACCTCGTATACGCCGGGCGCGGGAAGGACATCGCCGCCGCGGATACCGATTTGGCCACGAAGCGGCGCACCATCGAGATCGTGACGGCCAAGACGGTCGAGCTTCACGACAGCGGGGTGGAGCTGGAGATCCTGACGGTGGACAATCACGCTGACGGCATCTTCGTCCGCAAGCTCGTCGAGGAGGGGCAACCGGAGCGGTTGGCCGAGGTCGAGGAGCTTCTGGAGATGCACGGCGGCTGCTCGGCCGGGACCAAGATGTCCAATGTGGACCCCTACGGGAACGTCCATCCGTGCCAGTTCTGGGGGCACGTGACCCTCGGCAACGTCCGGGAGCGCAAGTTCAGCGAGATCTGGAACGACGCCAACGATGCCTTCCTGCAAGCCCTGCGGAACAAGAGCGAGCACCTGAAGGGGCGGTGCGGGTCGTGCCGGTTCCAGTCGATCTGCGGCGGGTGCCGGATACGGGCTGAGTTCGCTACCGGGGACATGTGGGAAGCGGACCCGGCCTGCTACCTGACCGACGAGGAGATTGCCCCGGCGCACTAGCGAAGGGCGGTCGCCGGCGCGGCAAAGCATGTCAGCGTCCGGGCCAGGGCAAGGCACTCGTCGGAGGGGGAGAGGTTTGTAGAGCCGACCCGTAGGGCTTGGCATGCCCTACACGCGCCCTGGGGCGAGGTCGGACCCCATCGCCCAAGCTGGGATGCCCGGACGGCTGGCAAGCCCGCCCCGCGTAGATGGAGGGAACACACGCCATGCGATTCCTGCTGTCGATGCCGGCACTATTGGTTGTCACGATTGCCTTCGCTGCCAGCGACATCCCGCGTCTGAACTGGCAAGAGCGCTCCGACTGGATCAACGTGAAGACCGCGGTCACGCCGGCGGCGGTCGGCGATGGCGTGGCCGATGACACCGCAGCGATTCAGGCCGCTCTCGACAACCCCGCCAACCCCAAGAGCATCTATCTTCCGGCAGGCACCTACCGCCTAACGAGGACTCTCGTCTTCAACGGCCCCTCCGTAGGCAATCTCATCGTCGGCCACGGCCGCGACACGCGGCTTGTATGGGACGGCGCCGAAGGCGGGATCATGTTTCGCAGCAACGGCATCGCCAACAGCCGCTATGAGGGCTTGAGCTGGGACGGCGCGGGCAAGGCTGCGGTGGGCTTCGATCATGCATCCGCGCTTCGCTTCGAGACGGAGATCCGCCACGAACACGAGGCCTTTCGACGCTTCAGGGAATACGGCCTGCGCGTGGGCAACGAGCAGAAGCTCGCCTCGGCCGAGATCCTGTACCGCAACTGCCTCTTCGAGGACTGCGGCACGGCCCTCGGCTTCCTGACTTTCAATGACTACGACAACACGGTCGACCGCTGCGAGTTTCGTCGCTGCGGTGTGGGCATCCGCGACAACAAGGGCAACTTCTACGCCCGCGATTGCCACTTCGAGCGAAGCAGCGTTTGCGACTTCATACTCGGCAGCGAGCACGGCAGCTCGATCCGCCGCTGCACGTCCCTCGGGTCACGCAGGTTCCTCGAAGAGCCCTTCACCATCTCCACGGTGACCGTCCAGGATTGCCAGGTGCAGGATTGGACCGACCCCGAGGCAGCCGTCGTCCTGAACGGCAGTCCGGTGCTGATGTTCGACTGCGGCTTCCGGAAGGCTGGCTCGACAGTGCCGGTGATCAAGATGGGTGGCGGCCAGCGCCTGCTCTTGTGCAACAACACAGTCCCCGCGGGCGCGAAGCTATACGATGCCCCCGCCGGTGCAACGATCTACGACATCCCACCCGGCAAGCGCAAGCCTCAGATCAGATCCGCCACGCAGTCCTTCCTGCAAGAGACCGCCACGGTGCCGACGCGCGTCCTCGATGCCAAGCGGGATTTCGGCGCGAAGGGCGATGGCAAGACTGACGACACCGCCGCCCTGCAGCGGACCATCGATGCGGCCCGCGCCGCCGGCAAGGGCGCACTCGCGTATCTCCCGCTCGGCGCCTATGTCATCACCAAGACTCTGAGGGTCACCGGACGAGACTACACGGTTGGCGGCGCCGGCTACAGGTGCACGTTGCTGTGGCGCGGCGCTCCGGGTGAGCCGATTATGACGGCCGAAGGCGTGAGGAACGTGACCCTGTCACGCCTGTGCATGGGCCACCACGACAATGGGCCTTCGCAGCATGGCGCCGACCTGCTCGTCACCTCGCCGGCGAACGTGCCCTGCCGCTTCAAGCTCGACGAGGTTTTCGGGTTCGGCATGTACGACAAGCAGCCGGACCTGCACGGTCTAAGGTTCGAGAACCTGCCCGCCGGCAGCGTCATCGAGGGCGAGCACGTGGAGGGCAACCTTCGTTTCACGAACTGCGCCCGGGCGACCATCCTCTTCCGCACCTCGTACGAGGGCACGATCACCGTCGAGGGCAAGCAGACGCAGCGCGAGGGCTTCCTGGGCTTCCAGACGCGTCTGGCGACGGCCGCCCGCCCGACTCTCCACATTCTCGACAATCACAGCATCGTCATGAGCGATTTTTACAACGAGCAGAGCGATTCGCACCTGCTCCTGGAAGGCGCACCGGGGCAACCCACCGGCACGGTGACGATCCAGGGCCCTAAGATGCACATGCTCACCCAGGAGCCGGTCATCGACATCCGCGACTACGGGGGCCGCGTGTACTACGGGCAGAGCGAGTTCTACATCGAGCCCAAGCAGGAGCGGATGGTGGCGACGGGGACACGGCCGGTGCAGCTCATCCTCTGCGGAAACTTCTGGTACAACACGCAGCCGAAGCTGGAGCTGGGTCCCGAAGTGGCGCTGACCATGATCGGCAATCGTGACGTGCCCGATACGGGCGTGACACCCGAGGCTATGGCGGCGCTAGCATCCGTGCTGGATGATCTGCGGCGGCTGGGGGAAGTGGACCGGACACTCTGAGGATAGGGAAGGAGCCTTGTGGGGCTCAACCCCAGGGGGATCATCGGCATGGCCACGCGAGGCTCCAACAATCGGTCACTGGCGTGCCTGCTCGCCGTCGCCCTGATGGTCGTCACCATCTATGGCGCGCAGGCGAGGGGCACGGCCGCCACACGTGAATCGGGAGAGGTATCGCCGGTCGATCTCGGTGCCAAGTTCGACGGCACCACGGACGATACCCGGGCATGGCGGCTCGCTATCGCCGAGGCGCTGAAAGCCACGTATGGGTCAGTCATCAAGGTTCCGGCAGGCCGCAGCCTGGTCAGTGAGAGCCTCGTCATCCCCCTTACGGGTAACAAGTCCCTCGCCGTCCGCGGCGCGGGGGCCGATGTGAGCGAAGTCGTGTGGACGAAGCCCGTGGATGGAATAAGGGTCGACTTCAAAGACAACGCCACCAATTCGCGCGACGCTTTCGCCACCGGCGGGAAGTTCAGCTTCGAAGGCGTATCGCTTATACAAGGCGCCCCTTTCGTCAAGCTTGCCACCAGTGCCGATACCCCCTCGGGCAACGTCCTGCACTTCGCCTCCACCAGGGGGCTTGCGGTAGGCATGTACGTGACAAGTTATCTCAACGCGGCGAAGATCCCCGCCTCGGCAACCATCACCGGCATCTCAGAGACGTCGGTAACGCTCTCGGAGAACGTGACCGGCGACGTTCCCGCCGGCACGGTGCTGTCGTTCATCCATATCACGGGTTCCGCCCTGACGATCAACGGCGATTCCAACCAGCGCTTCGGTCTTGAGTCCCCTGAGCTTTACATCCGCGACACCAGCATCCACGGGTTCTCGGGCGGCGATTTGTTCACGCCCGGCGGAAGCTGGCTCAACGGCATCGTCTGCAACAACCAGACCGTCGTCCGGATCGACGGCGCCTTCATCAGCTTCTCGCGGTGTGGCACTGTGGGCACCGGCATCACTATCCGGGGGACCTACCCGACCCATCTTGCCGACGACCATCATCTGACCAACATCAAGGTCCTGTTCGGCGATGTGGGGATCAACCTCGGAAACGGCGACCCGGGCTTCGAGGGGCTGATGGTTGAGAACAGCAGCCTCGTTGGCTGCAACCGCTACGGGGTTTGGGCGAACACCAACAACAGCATCACCGACCAGCTTACCGTGACCGGATGCCATATCAACGCCGGCCATGCCGCCTTCAAGGTCAACGGCATGACGCAGGTTGGGCTTGCCAATAGCTTCGTGATCGTCGGCGCCGGTGCCGGCCTGGGAGCTCAAGCGGTCGGCTTCGACTTCAAGAATGTCAACTGCTTCGCCCTGACCGGCAACCTCCTGCAATTCGATCCCAAGAACGCCGGCGGCGGCTGGGGCATCATCGTCGATAACGACAAAGGTTGGGGCGACAAAGACTGGTCCTCGACAATCAGCGGTAACGAATTCCTTACGCCCGCGACGGGTGGGATGTGGTTCCGGAACTATGCGGCGAACATCCTGGTATCCGGCAACACGGTTGCCACTGGCGGCACACCGGTTGCCGTGGACGCCACTGCCTCCATCCATTTTGCCGACAACCTGTTCAACGGCGTCCTCTACCAGGTCGGATATCCAACCTTTCCTCCGAGCCAGGATGCACACAACCTGACCTTGCCCCCGGGCACGCGTCCAGAGTGAGGGGAAACCCTCCTTGGACTCAGCACAAAGGAGCGAGGGGTTTGACTGAGCCCGGACGCGAAGTCGCCCAAGGTCGTCAGCAGTCTGGAACAGTGTGGTCCGGAGTAGCAGGCATCTCGGTAAAGGCGGGGGAGCGGGCCGCGCGGGTTCGTCAGGGCTTCGCGACCGAAAGACAAGGTGCCTGCGGCGCCAACGGCGAACCTGCCAGGCAGAGGGGCGGTCGTTCAGCCCAGGTCGACACGACACCCCTTCGATATCGGTAATCCCGGACCAAGCGGAGGTCCTCAATGCTTTCATCGCCCGCGCGTTTCCTCGCGTCCCTGCTGTGTCTCGCGGGGGTGTGGCTGGCCGCAAGTTGCGCCTTCGGCGAGCCCGTGCCTCTCATCGCCCGCTGGACTGGCGCGGCGGAGGGCAACCGGCTGGTGGATGCAGGGCCGATGAGTTACCACGCCCAGCTCGACAAAGCGACCTCCGTGCCCGATGGGCACAACGGGCCGGCGCTACGGTTCACGGGGCCGGACACGGTTGTGCGCCTTGAGGGCGAGTACCTCAAGCGTGCCACGGCGTATTTCACCATCACCTGCTGGATGGAGTTCGACCGTCGTCCCGCGCGGAGCCTGTATCTCATCGGCAACGGGTACAACACCGGATTCCAACTCAGCCTCACCGAGGAGGGGCGGCCCTGGATCCACGGCAACTGGGGCGGCGGGTGGTATCACGGCGGATTCGGGCCGATCCTTCCGCCCGGCGAGTGGGCCTATCTCGCCCTCAGTTTCAGGAAGGGTGATCGCGCGCGCCTGTATGTGAACGCCAAGGAAGTCTCCTCGATCGAGACGCCGTTTGCCGTGTGGCCGGTGGATGACCCCTTCATGATCGGCAACGGTGACTTCAGCGGGCTGCTCAGCGAGATCAAGATGTACGCGGCGGCGCTCAGCCCCGAGCAGATTGCGGCCGACATGGCGGGGACCCTCGAGACTCGCAAGCCCACGGAGGCGGACCTCCCGGCCAGCGGCTTCCCCGTGAAGATGGCCCTCGTGCGTTTCGACATGCCCCTTGGGGATCGCTGGTTCGACGGGCGGGTGAAGCAGGAGGCGGTCCGCGTGCCGGGCCCGGATGCGGTGGACTGGCCGAACCTGACGCTCCAGGACTGCCGTTCCCTGTTCGTGGAGTCGGCGCGCACTGATCTCGAAGTGCCGCTCGCCCAGGAGCCGAAGAACCGCCCGCTGTTCCGGCAGCCGTACGACAACGTGATCGAGCCCACGGGAGAGTGGTTCCGCGCGCTGCCGTGGATCTGGGGGCAGCACTACGTCTACACCACCGACCGCACTGCGCGCACGGGCAGCGGGGAGTACGAGTTGTGGACCTTCCCGGTGAAGATATCGGGCGAGGGCGATCGGCCGATCCGCAAGGTGGTGCTCAAGCTCGACGGGCGTACGGTGTATGACCGCGCGGAGGAACTGCGATCGCTGACGCTGTGTCTCCCGGCCAACCTCAACGGCACGCCCTATGAGCTGACGGTGAACGATCGTGGTCCGGTGCGCTTTGATGTAGGGCTCGCGGCGGTCGAGTCGGGGCGGCCGCGGGAGGTGGCGCTGAAGGTGGACGCCACCGTTCCCGGCGATGGCCCGGCGCTGAGGGTGAGGTCTCTCGATCATCCGGAGACCTTTCCGCAGCAGGCTGACTGGGACGCGGACATGAAGGCTCTGGCCGAGGGGAAGACCGCGGTGCCCCCGCTGCCGGAAATCGTGCTCGACCACATCTCGCTGCGGGATCACCTGGGGGTGGATGTGCCGCGTTCGCCGATCACGATCAACCTGATGTCCATGTCGGCGGGGATGAGCGGCGGGCAATACTTCGCCTCGGAGAACATCCCAGCGTTCAAGGGTACGCTCGAGCAGTACGCGCAGCACGTGTCGGCGATGGGCTTTGACCGCGTCTTCGACACGATCACCAACTGGGACTTCGCCGCCCGCAAGATGGAGTATGACGAGTTCTTCCTTCAGATGGCGCGGCACGGAGTTCTCGCGGGGCTGAACATCAGCGGCTATGGCAGCGGGTCGATGCTGGGCAGTCCCAACTTGGCCTTCTATGCGTACAACCTGCCGGAGTGGCGCGCGCCGCTTTACCGCGACTACCAGTTGTTCTACCAGAGATTCCTGCGCTACCCGAACCAGGCCGGAGTCATGACCGGCTCGGACAACGCGGGGTACGTGCCCTATTGGGACTGGGCCCCGCCCATCCCCAACCGGCCGTGGGGGAGGGCCTTCGTCCAGTTCCAGCAGGGACGACCGCTGCAGGTGCCGGTCGGCCCGGCGCTGGGGCCGAACAAAGACTACGAGGTGCGCGCCAAGAGCGAGCGCGAGTTTCTCGACTACATCGCCCGGTACGACGAGACCTTTGAGATGTACGGATACTTCGCCGATGCGATCCGCGAGATCAACCCGCGCGAGACCTTTGTGACCGGGTCGTACGGCAGCTCCCCGGGGGTCGGCGGACGCGGAGGGTGGCCCTGGGCATCGATCCCGGGCAAGCCGATGCACGGGCGCCTCGACACTTTGCAGACCTACGACTGGAACGAACTCGCGGGCGATAAGCCGCTGCACAATGTCGCCCTGATCGACCGGCTGCAAAGCTACTATCCGGGCAAGCCGACCTGGGCCATCCTCGACGACTGCAAGCTCTTTCTCGGGCGCGAGGCACGCCAGCGGAAGGCCGCGCTTGCGCTGACCCGGGGCCTCCAGGGCCTTGGCACGAACTTCCTCGCGCATACGACGGTGGACCCCTGGCCCGCCCAGTCGGTGAAGGACCAGACCGAGCTATACACGTGGATCCACAGGTACGGTGGCGTGTATGCGATGACCCGACCGCTGGCGACGATCGGGATCCTCTACGTGCACGAGCAGGCGATCAGTCGCCCGATCTTCGGGGACGAGAACCTCAGCCCCGACCGGCTGTACCAGGGCTCTCATGAGGGCAAAACCACCGAGGCGCTGTTCTTCTGCCACGCGGCGGGGTATCCGGCCCGGATCATCACTCCGGAGGAGATGAAGCGCGGTCTGCCGGCAACGATGAAGGCGGTGCTGCTCGTCGGGCTCAACCGCTTCGACGACTCCTGGGTCTGGCATGAGGGCCTCGAGGCGACGCTGAAGGGCTACGTCGACAAGGGCGGGCGCCTTCTGACCGATGACGAGTCGGTCTGCCCGGTGGCGGCCACGAGCACGGGGATGAGGGTCGCGGCCTATGTGCCGCAATCCGACACCGACCCGACCCCGCTGCTTATCACCCGCAATGCTGACAATATCGGCAAGCTGCGGCAGGCGATGCAGGGCATCGCGCGTCCGGTGTGCGCGTCTGAGGAGCCGACGATCTGGGCCGTCCCGACCACGGCGGGCGATACCCAGTACCTGACCGTCGTGAACCTCGGGTGGGTGGAGGGGAAGAGCGCGAGCCAGGTCGTCAAGCCGCAGACGGGCAAGCTGATCTGGGAGACCGGGCGCCCGATCTATGACGTGCGCGCCGGGCGGAGGCTGACCCCGGCTGAGGCTGCGACGGTGGACCTCACGAAGGACGCCTTCGCGTTCTATGCCCTGCCGCCCGCGCCGGTGACGAAGCCGCAAGTGAAGGTCGCCGAGGGGAAGGGCGGGTTCTATCAGGCTGCGGTGACGGTGGCGAATCCGAAAGCCATGTCGGGGATTCCGGTCGAGCTGACCGTCAGTCGTGGCGAGGACAGTGCGACCGTGTACACGGCGACGGGCCTGGTGGCTAAGTTGCCGCTGGCCATCACGGATGCGCCGGGGGCATACCTGGTCACGGCGAGGGAGCTGCTGACCGGGCTCTCAGGGCAGGCGCGGGTGGAGGTGCCGATCCGCGCGAGGCAGGAGATGCAGGCGGCGACGGTGCAGGTGTCGTCGGCCGCGGCGCTCACAGCTTTCGCGGCTCGGAAGGCCATCCCCTTGACGATCGCGCTGACCGAGCAGCAGGCGAGGGACGCCGCGGTCCTGGCTCTGGCCCAGCGTCTGGCGGCGTACTACGTGAAGCTGGGGCGCAAGGCCACGGTCGAGACCATCGAGCCGAACGAACTGGTGCTCGGGCGGCACGAGCTGTCCCCGGCGCAGCGGTTCCCGCAGTGGCACACCCGCGACACGGATGTCGTCTTGCTCGGCAGCCCGCGCGACAACGTACTGCTGCTCGACCAGGCGCGAGGGTACCTGCTGCCGGAGGGAGCGGACGGGGTTGAGCCGGGGAAGGCGATGGTGTGCGTGACGTACTCGCCCTTCGCGGGGGAGTACGATGCGTTGAATCTGGTCGCAGCGGATTCGGCGGGGTTGGCGGCCGCGGTGGAGCGAGTGGTGAGGCACTGAGGGCGAGGCGATGATCGGGGCCTTGGATCGTGGTCCACGTCCCGAGGGGCTCCCCTTCTGGGTGTTGTGTGCGTTACATGCTGGGTAGACCCCTTTCAAAGCGAACCTTCAAGTGAGGTGGGCGGTTGTTCAGCCCACCAAGCAACGAGACCCATCTGATATGGGTAATCCCGGCTGGGTAATCCCGGCTCCGAGGTGTGAGACATGAAGCTGCTGATCCCCTGTTGCCTGATCGGGATGGCGCTGATCCCGGCGTGCGCCGGCGCCTCCACCGACCTTGGAATGCCGTTCCTCTTTTCCGCCGAGTTCATCGGCCCCGACCCTCAGACATCGCCGGTTGTTCAGGCGTTCGCCAGGGAGGGCGTGGTGAACGCCCTGAAGTTCTGGCCACCGCTGAGTGATGAGACCCTACGCTGGGTCAAGGCCGAAGGTCTGGGCTTCACTCTGTGGTGTCCGGGAAGCGACGAAATCCGGACACGGATGAAGGGTCTGGACCGGCTGGACAAGACGGTCCTGGGGGAGGAACGCGCAAAGGTGCAGGCGCTGACAGGGACGCTGGGTCGCAAGGCCTGGTGGGACGTAATGCCGGAGTTCGACCAGAGCGGCGGCAACTGGGTTGCCGGTCGGCCAAGCCCCGAAGGCATGACCCGACGGCAGGCGTGCGAGGCGTGGCGCAGCTTCTATCTGGGTCTGCAGCCGCTGGGGATCTATCTACGCCAGACGCCCGCGCAGCGGGGCTTCAACTTGGCTGCCACCAGCGTATACGCTTTCTCCGCACATTACGCCTACGAGATGGGTGTCGAGCTCTTGCTCCTCGAGCGTGACAACGACGATATCGGCGACCTGCAGACGGGCACGGCGTTCTTGCGGGGGGCTGCGCGGCAGTACGGTAGGCCGTGGGGCATTGACATCTCCGAGTGGCGAGACCTGAGCGACGCCCCGACGGCCTACGACGACCATATGCGACAGGTGAGCGGTTGGTCGCTCAGTTACCACAAGCGGCACTTGTACCTGTCGTACATGGCGGGGGCAAACGTGATCCAACTCGAGGCGATGGGTTACCAGACAGGGGGCGAGCTGAACCCCTTTGGACGCCTCGTGGAGGAGTTCGGCGACTTCGCGCTGCGCCGCCACAAGGACGTAGGCCGCCCGGTGGTCACGACCGCCCTGATGCTCGACCACGACCACGGTTTCGAGCCCAAGTTCGGCCGTTGGTGCCAGGGCGACTATGTGTGGTACTGGAAGCTGCCCTACAGTGACGGCGACTACATGACCCATAACATGCTCAACTTGCTGTTTCCTGGCTACTGGCGGTCGGGCACACTTGTGCNNCCGGGGGCGCCCACGACGCCGCAGGCGTACAACGCGGCCTTGGTCGCCGGCGCCGATCCCCGGCCCTGGGAGCCGATGGGTGAGAGCACCTGGGGGGACCAGTTCGATGTCCTGCTCTCTGACGCGCAACCCAGCGCGCTGCGCCAGTACAAGACGATCCTTCTGGTCGGGGGCATTGAGTTGAACCCCAAACTGCAGGGGGTGCTGCGCCCGTGGGTCGAGGGGGGCGGCACCTTGGTCGTCAACGCGGCCCAGGCTCACAGCGCTGACCCCGCGTTCCTCGGCTGTCGGCTTTCCAGCGAGGAGAGGGTCGCCAGCGCGTCGGAAGGGGTGGCCGACCATCGCCCCCGCGCGGAGCCGACCTATTCCTACGCGGTGGCGACGCCCGGGCAGGCAAATATCCTGGCGCGGACGCCAAGTGGAGACCCCCTCGTGGTCGAAAACCGGATTGGCCGCGGCACGGTCGTCACCGCGCTGCCGCGCTATCTCATGGATCAGGCGAAGACGCAGGTGCTGAACGTGGGGCGGAGGCTGGTCGACACGCTGGTGAGACCGGGCCTGCCGGCCACGGTCAGCGGACCCTTCCCGGTGGAGTACATCGTCAGCGCGCGCCCAGATGCGGTCATCGTGACCGTCTGCAATAACTCGGGCCAGACATGGGAAGGCAGAATCGCCGCCCGTAAGCCGGGACAGCGGTGCCGCGTCAGGGAGTGGCTCAGCGACACCGCAGTGCCGTATAGAGAGACCGATGGCGAGGTAGCTGTGTCGGTCCGTGTACCGGCGTACGACCTACGTGTGTTCGCGGTGGAGACTGACCAGTAGGCCGGCGCGCGGAGGGCAGCCCCCCTCGCTTCCTGCCCGTGGGTCGTGACCTCTCTTCCTCCTCAGCTCCGGCGCGCCTGGTCGCTCTCCACCGAGCCGGGCGCCTTGGCTGTCGCCAAGGGAGTGCCCAAGGATGAGTTGATGCGACGCCGCGCCTCCTCGATCATATGAGGGTAACGCTCCGTGATGCGACTTGTAGTTTTCACCCAGTCGGCCCCCGGCTTCCCGCGCGAGCACCGGCTTTGTCAGTCCTAGGGGATTACCACCTTGATGGGTCTGGAGCAAGGTGGCCCGGAAGGGCCAGCAGCTCGTGAAGGCGGGGGATAGGACCGCACGGGTTCGTCAGGGCTTCGAGACCTGAGAAAAAGGTGCTTGTGGCTCCAACCGCGAATCTTTACACCAGATGGGTGGCTGTCTATCCGATGAAGGAACGACGCCCTTTGATATGGGTAATCCCGGATAAGTGGCCGGGGGTGCAGAGATTCTCCAGCAGGCCGCTAGTAATCCGGCGCTGTGATACGTTTACAGTTGTTGGGAGGGGTGGATATGTCGGTGCGGCCCCATCCTCTCGCGCACGCCGAGTCTCTCTGCTGCGACCCAGAGGTGCTAGAGCGGTACCGCAGGCCCCTCAGAGCCCTCGCCTACGCTCGCGTGCGGGACTGGGAGACAGCCGAGGATCTGGCCCAGGAGGCCCTGTTGCGGGCACTCAGGGGCATGCCCAAGCTCGCCGACCCGTCTGACGTCTGCTTCTACCTCCGCCGCATTCTGAGGAATCTCTGCGTCGACTTCTCGCGCGCCCGCCGCCCCACGGTCCCGCTTTGGCTGGTGGGCGAGTCCGACGATGGCACCGGGCAGAGCGGGGCGGCGGTATCCCAGGTCATCGTGCAGGCTGCCGAGGAGGAGTTTCTGGCACAGGATGCCTGCCAGCGCATCCTGGAGGCCATCGATGAGCTGCCGGAGCGGCTCCGGGAAGTGCTCGTGATGCGCTGCCTGGGGGACCTCACCTACGCTGAGATCGGCCGCTTCCTGGGCATCACCCCGCAGACCATCAACTGGCGCCTGCACAAGGCGCGCCGGTTGCTGGCCGAGGAGCTAGAAATGCCTATCGCAGAGCCCGCAGGCCGGCCCTTGAGCTGCCGCCAGTGCCGGCGGCTGCTCAGTCCCTTCCTTGACGGCGAGCTTGAGTTCCCCCAGGTGCGGCGCGTCCATCAGCACCTCCATGAATGTGAGCGCTGCACTGAGGAACTCGAGCGCGTCTGCGCGCAGGTCCGGGAAGTTGACCTGGCACTGGCTTCGGAGGCCAGCCCGGATCGGATCCACCTGCACAGCTCCCCCCGAGTGTGGAACAGGGCCTGGGAGCTTATGGCAGAAAGAGTAGACGAGATTGCCCAGGATGACGAGCAGACGCTGAGGGCGATGCTTACCTTCGGCGTTGAGGGGCTGACTGCGGAGCAATTGGGCCTGTTGGTGAGGATGGCGCAGGCGTGCGTGGAGGCCAATCCGGATTCACCCAAGGCGTTTTCGGCCCTGGGGCGCGTACACATCCGGCGGCACGATTACCAGGCGGCACAGGCCGCCTTCGAAAGGCAGATCGAGCTGGCCCGGCGGCTGGATGACCCCATCCGGACACGGCGATGGCAGGCCGCCGGCTTCTTTGGGTTGGCATGGGTGTGGGATCACCTCGCCAGGCAGGCTGAGGAAGCAGGCGACAAGCAAGCAGCCACAGCCGCTGCCGAGCGCGTTGTCGAATATGGCAGCAACGCCCGGGACCTGGACAGAGAGGCCGAGGCCTATAGGCAGGGGATGGTCGTGGAAGGGCTGGCGTATCTGGGACGGGAAGAGGAGGCCCTGCGGGAGATACAGAGATATCTCCGAACCATGGAAGCGGCCGGCAAACGGCCTATCCATGGGAAGATCGGTAACGCGCTGGATCTGTTGGGGCGGCGAGAAGAAGCGCTGGAATATGATCAGCGCGCTGTGGCGGCGGCCCCTCTACTCTCAAGCAGACTGCGTGGCCTCGGCAGCGACTACCAAGCGCTCGGCCACCACGAGGAGGCGGCCTTCTGGTGGGCGCGGGCGCAAGGCCTCCGCAAGACCGCCGGGCCACGGACCCAACCCTGGCTCCCGCCGGCGTAGGAAACTGTGCGGTCATGAGCGGCGACGGCTCCGACGTGGGCGATCTGGTTTTAGCCGATGAAGGAACGACAGCCATTTGGTATGGGGAATCCCGGATAAGTGGCCGGGGGTGCAGAGATTCTCCAGCAGGCCGATAGTAATCCGGCGCTGTGATACGTCTACAGTTGTAGAGAGGGGTGGATATGTCGGATAAGCAGTATGATTCGCAGCCATCCACGAACTCATCTAAGCTTCTGGGGGCGTTTCGAATGCGCATAGCTTTGATTGTTCTGGCAGTAACCGCACTTCTCCTGCTGTGCGTCGCAGCGACCCATGCCGACGCCCTCATCAACCCCGGTTTCGAGACCGGCGACCTCACCGGCTGGACCACCGAGATCGCCCAGGGCGGCTCGGCGTCGGTCGTGACGACTTGGCCCGGCAGCACCGCGACGTACCTACCTCCCGACGGCAACTACTTCGTGGCGATAGGCGGCGGGGACTTGGGCTATTGGCAGGGCGTCACCCAGAACGTGAACCTCAAGGCTGGCGACATCCTCCAAGGCTGGGCCGCCTTCGATGCCCACGACTCCCTCCCCAACGACGACGAGGCGTTCGTGGGGATCAACGGCAACGGCGGGGGGCTCTGGTACGAAACCGTGTCATTCATCGGAGACTATACCTCCGGCCCCTGGACCCATTGGAGCTGGACCGCGCCGAGCGACGGGCTCTATACTCTTGGTTATTATTACTACAACTACAGCGGCAGTACTAGCGGTAACCAGAGCTACGCTCTCTTCGATGGCCCCCAGGTCCTCGAGTCGGGCAGGGTACCTGAGCCGGGCACCATGGCCCTGCTGCTCATGGGCCTGCCGATGGCCGCTCTCCTTCGCCGCCGCAGCAGCAAGTAAGGCCGCATCATCTCACCGTAGCGCTGACCTTGCCCCCGAAAACGGGTCCAGGTTGAAGGTGAATCGGATTAAGACATAACGGGCCCTAGGCGACCGCCTTAGTGAACGCCGCCTCGCACCCCCGCTCCCTTTGCCCGCCCGCCTCCTCACAGGGGCTCCCAGGCCCAGGGAGGACGTGCACAGGGCTCCGCACCTGGAGAAGAAGGCGTTTCTGGTTCAACGGCGAACCTGTATGTCAGATGGGCGGCTGCTCAACCCATGAAGGAACGACACCCATTCGCTAGGGGTAATCCCGGTTCAGTACAGTGTTCGCCTCGACTTCGCGTGGGGAACCTGTCTCGTTCTGGGGCCGCAAGTTGAGCCCTGGCCAGGCGTGGACCAGGTCCCGGGCTTCAGACAAGATCACTCTTCCTAGGATCGCGCCCCTCCACGCTCCCCTGCCGAAGGTGGCGACCCAGATCGTATCGCGATCTATAGGGTCGATGGTGACGCGCTGGCACGCGGCAGGGAGGCCGTCGCTGGCGGACTTCCAGGTCTTGCCGAAGTCCACGCTGACGCACACGCCGCCCTCGCGCTGGGCCGTGGTCGTAGTGGTCGAGGACCACTCGGGGATGTCGTGGGTATTCGAGCAGGCGGCGTACAGGACGCCGGCGGTCGCCGGGTCGGGGACGACGCGGTAGAAGGTATTGCGCCAGGGGCTGCCGGTGGCCGCCTCCTGCCAGGACTTGCCTCCATCCTCGCTGCGGGCGAACCCGATGTCGGTGTACACGATGTAGACGTAGTTCGGGCGAAAGGGATCGAGGACGACCTCCCAGCACGATGTCACGTCGAGGCCCGTGGTGACCCACGACTTACCGGAGCCGTCGGGGCTACCGTCCGCCGCGAGTTCGCGACGCGAACTCAGGCAGAAGCCGTTGTGCCACGACTTGCCGCCGTCGGTGGTGATGAACAGCTCCGCGTTGTTGGTGTACATCGCCACGTCTGCGCTACCGTGGCACACGCTGAAGCCGTCCGGCGGGCCGCCGAAGCCCCATGCAAACCCGTCGTGACCTACTGCGACTTCCACGGCAACAGCGGCGGCGACTACGTGAACTGGCCCGACCAGACCGGCAAGAACGGGAATATCAGCCAAGACCCGCTCTTTGGCGACGCCGACGAGGATCACTTCCACATGGCCAACGCTGACGTCCACGAGAAGTCCAAGGGCGGACGCTACAATCCCACCACCAAGACCTGGGTGGTGGACGCAGTGCAGAGCCCCTGCATCGATGCCGGTGACCCGAAGTCCCCCTTCGCCAAGGAGCCGATGCCCAGTGGGGGACGGATCAACATGGGTGCCTATGGCGGCATGCCCTAGGCCTCCAAGTCGGCCCCGGTGGCGGGTGGTCAATGATCGCTCCTGACTGCCATCGCCGTCTCCACTGGTTCCGGCCTCGCGGAAAACGCCGATCGCGATCGTTGGGGTGGAACTGACGATCAAATAGCGCGGCAGGCTGGGGCGGGGCAGATGTTCCGCAGCGCCTGCATCGGCTCCGGCCACTCCCGCACCGTCGCCCAGTTGTAAATGCAGATGTACCGGCAGCGCGGGTCGGCGAAGTACTTCCCCACCAGTTTCCCTGTCGGACTCGGAACGGCGTCCTCCTTGGGCGACAGACGAGGTGGCTCTGTAGATCCTGAAGGAATAATAGCCGCGTCGGACAAGGTAGCCTCATCTGGTATGAGGTGATGCTGGATGGCTCAGCTGGACGCTTCGGCGGGCCCGGCAAGACGCTGGGGATGCACAACGTCTTTTCGATCCGCAATCCCGGCCAGGACTCCTTCAGCATCCGCCGCTTCTGGATCGAGCTCGAACTCGCGGACGGAAGGAAATGCTCGTCGGACATCTCGACGGCGACCTATACGCAGCCGATGGACTGGCTCTACGCCGAGGGCATCGGCGTGCCGAAGGACGAGAACATCGCGGTAGATATCTGGTTCAAGCCGTGAGGCCACGAGGCTGACGAGCGAAGAGAAGAGCGGGCGGCCTTTCCGCTTTCCGGATGCGGCGAGACCTACTGTGAAGGCCTGCGGATCGGTGGTCCGCCAGGAGAGCCTGTACGTGGAGTCTCGGGACGAATTGCTGAAACAGAAGCTGCTCGATACAGGGCGGGCGGCGAAGGTGCCTGCAGCGCCCTGGCGAAGGCCTCACGAAGCGATGAGGCCGCGCAACTCGTCAGGTTGCCAGGCCGGATTTCGGAGGTGCGGGATGCGATTTTGCGGCGCCTTGGCAGCGGCGGTCGTCCTGTCCGTGGGTTCTGCGCACGCGAAGCCAGTGGACTACCGTTGGCAGAACGTGAACGCCCAGTCACTCATCGGTGTCCTGGATCGCAGCAAGACCGTGGTCGGCATGGACGGATCCCTGCAGAGCGCGGGCGGGCGAGCCCGGTTCGCTCTGGTGGATGAGAAGGGCGAGCACCCGGTCGCCGAGGGCGCAGGCACTTCGCAGACCCTCCACCACGGGTACCTGCCGATGGTGGAGACGAGCTTCCGGCTGGGCGAGACGGCCTGCGCCATGCTGGCGTTCGCCGCGGACGACCAGCACACGACGTGGGACCTCGTCCGTCTGACTCTGACCAACTCCGGTGGTGCGCCCAGGCGTATCGGCGCCACCGCCGAACTGGAAGACCTCCTGGGCGCGCCGAGGGCCTCGGGTGCAGCGCTCTACGACGGGGATCGCCTCGTCGCCGTCGCCGATCGCCCTGCGAGGGGGACCGCGCAGGCTTCGGTCCGACACAACGACTGGGGCAACGAGACCGGGTGGGCTCCCTTGGTCGGATGGGCGGCGCCGATCGGCCCCGCGGATCCCGCCTTCTCGAACATCACGGTAGGCTGGCGCGGCGTGCCGATCACCTACGCCTTCCACGCCGCGCCGGGTCAGCGGCTGCAGGTGTTCGCCGGTCTGTGCGAGGGCTACTGGTCCGAGGCCGGACAACGCGTCCTGGATATCCGCCTCAACGGTACGCTCGTGCGAACGCTGGATACGGTGGCGGACCTCGGGCACAACGTGCCCGGAGTGGTGCGCGGCGAGGCCGTGGCCGACAAGGACGGCTGGGTCCGGCTGGTGGTGCAGGCCAATCCGAAGGCGCGCGACCAGGCCGCGATCCTGAATTGCATCTTCGTGTATTCGGCCGACACGGAAGTGGATTCCACTGCCCTCGTGCGAGGCGAGATCCCGTGCAGGCCCATGTATAAGGTGTCCTGTGGATCGCCCTCCGACCAGCGCCTGACGAGGGGCTACATCAAGGTCTCGGACATGGTCGCCCCGAAGGGCAGCGTTACCTTCTGGATGCGGTTTCCCGGCGCGGAAGGCAAGGCCACGCCTGCCCCTGCCTCAGCGACGAGCGGCGAAGCGCTGCTGGCTCAGACGACAGCGTTCTGGGACAAATTCTTCGCCGCCGGGGCGCAGTTTGTGGTGCCGGACCGCGATGTGGCGGACTTCTACAAGGCATCCCTCGCCTACAGCTTTCTGTTGCGCGACAGGGTGGGCGACTACTACGTCGTCAAGCCCGGCGCGACGGTCTACAACGCCTTCTGGTACCGCGACGGCGCTTACATCGCTCGCTCGCACGGCATCGCGGGCTACCCCGCCGAGGAAGAAAAAGACCTGCGGGCGTTCATCCACTCACCGCTGCCCGGTGCGGTGAACGCGATGGGCACAGCGCCGATCGAGCAGCATGCGGACGGCGTGTGGGTGGCGCCGGGCCGCGAGTGGGACGGTCAGGGGCAAGCTCTCTGGGCGATCATGACCCACTTCGAACTCACCGGGGATGTGCGCTGGCTGCGAGGCGCCTACCCGGCGATACGAAAGGGCGCGCGCTGGATTGCCGACATCCGCAAGACAACCAAAGGCGCCGAGGATGTGGGCACCGCCCACTACGGCCTTTTCCCGCAAGGTGAAGGCGAGGCCATCGTGTCGAACCAGTACTGCTTCTACCACGACTTCTGGGGTGTCCTCGGTATCCGTAAGGCCGCCGAGGCCGCGGAAGCCCTGGGCGAGACCGGTGACGCCGCCTGGATGCGGCAGGAGGAGCGGGACTTCGCCGCCTGCGTGACCGAGGCGGCCCGGAAGTCGGCCTGCGTGGACGCTGACGGGCGTGCTTACCTTCCCGCGGCGGCTGGCCTGCCGGGTGGGCGCATCTGGGGTGATATCGCCGCTGTGTTCCCGTGCGATGCCCTGAAGCCCGATGATCCGCTGATTGTCTCCTCCTTCGAGCGCATGTGGTCGCGCAGGCTGCAGGACGAGTACCAGTTCGTGGACGGCCGCAAGATATGGAACTACATCACGGCGGACTGGATACAGGCGCTCTGGATCCAGGGGCACCGGGATCACGCCTTGACCCTGTTCTGGGGATACCTGAACCACGCCTACACCACGAAGGCATGGATCGAGGAGATGTTCCCGGACAGCCGGGTCGGCACCGGTGACCAGCCCCACGGCTGGGCGGCAGCCGACTTCGTGCTTTTGTTGCGGAACATGCTCGTCCGCGAGCAAGGTGACACGCTCCAGTTGCTCTATGGCATCCCGGGGGAATGGCTGGCCGGCGGTCACCCCATCGAGGTGCGTCGCGCACCGACTTCCCTGGGCGGCCCCGTGAGCTTCCGCGTCAGTGGCGCCGCCGAACGCGGACTGGTGACCGTGGCGGTAACGCAAGCGCCGCCTCGTGCATCAGCCCTCCGCGTGAACCTGCCCGACACCCGCGTCCTGCGGTTCGAGGGGCGTCCCGCAAAGGGGGCTTCGGTCGGACCCGACTATGTGGAGGTCCCGGCGAAGAAGGGCACCTATGGGATACGGGTCACCGTCGCCGGCTCCTGATATGGACAATCTCGGCTGGAGTCACCGCAACATGCCAAGGCACATCGACTGCAACTACCACCTCGGGGTCACCGGCGCAGTCCTCGCCCTCGCCATGTTCGGCTGCGCCGCGGTCTGGGCCGCTGGCGCAAGCGCCTCTCCGGGCATGGCGGTGCGGGCCGTCTCTCCTCGCTCGGGCTTCCTGTTCACCGACGGCGAACCCGTGGACGTCCGCGCCCGGGTCACGGGTGCACAGGCCGCTGCGGTGGTTGAGTACACGGTCTCAGACATGGCCCGGACCTCTCCTGACGGCGGTCCGGCGTGGCATGCCGAGGGGAAGCTCTCGCTCCCCGGCCCGGTGAGCGGTGTCGCCGAGGGGCCGCTGCGCCTGAAGCTGCCCGGGCGGGGCCTGTATCACCTGCAGCTCACCGCGACCGCCGGCGACCAGTCGGCGAAGTCTGAGACCTGGGTGGCGGTGGTCTTCACGCCGACGAAAACTGATCCGGCCTCGCCGTGGGCGATCTTCTACTGCCCGCCGGAGTGGTTCGACGCCGCCAATCCGAACGGCCCGCAGGAAGCCGCCCTGAGCCACCGCCTGCTGGGAGCGTCGTGGACGCGCCTCAACTTCTGGGCCGGAAGCTTCGGCAAGGTCACCGTCACGCCGGGCGACAAGCCGAGCGTCACCTACGACAAGACCCAGTGGATGAAGTATGCGACGGCCCTGCGCCGAGAGGGCATCTACATCCTGGGGGAGATCGCCCAGTGCCC
>PMZA01000275.1 GCA_003170595.1 Armatimonadota bacterium | reverse complement strand
GCCAGCGAAATGGCCGGCACGCGGCGGTAGTTGAAGGAGACCATGTTGGCCACGCCGGCCTTCTCCACGGCGGCCACCATCTCCTCGGCTTCCTTCGTGTTCATCGCCAGCGGCTTTTCGCAGACGACCATCTTGCCGGCCTTGGCCGCGGCGATCACGATGTCGTGGTGCATCACGTTGGGCACGCAGACGTCCACGAGGTCGATGTCCGGCCGGGCGATCAGTTTTTTCCAATCCAATTCCATCGACTCGTAGCCCCAGGCCGTGGCGAACTTTTCCAGCTTGTCCTTCTCCTCGGGCCGCGCGCAGCAGGCCTTTAGCACGGGCTGGTGTTCGCGCAGGAAGAAGTGATTGACTTGCAGGTAAGCGTTCGAGTGGGCCCGGCCCATGAAGCCGCAGCCGATGAGTCCGACGTTCAGTTTTTTCATAAATTCTTCGCTTGCTGGCGATAGGAAATCGCGTTGCAGGCCGCGATGCAAGCGGAAATGCGGTCCCGCTCACCCGCGCTTCTTCGTGCAAACGCCGAGCTTCCGGAACTCCTGGCAACTGCCGGTGATTTGGAGGCGCTGGGTCTTGATCTGAAAACCCAACTGGCGGCCGATTTCGCTCTCGAGCTTCTGGATCTGGTCGCTCTCGAATTCAACAATCTTGGCGCATTCCTCGCAAATCAGATGGCCGTGCTGGGGGTGGTCGGCGTAATTGGAGTCGTAGCATTTCTGGTCCTGGCCGAGATCCACCCCGCGCACGTAGCCGCTCTCGGTCAACAGCGCCAGGGTGCGATAGACCGTGGCGCGGGAGACCGAGGCGCCGCCGGATCGCAGGGCGAACCAGACGTCGTCGGCGCTGAGATGATCGGACGCGGCGGCGAGGACCTCAAGCACCGAGACGCGCTGGGGTGTCGCGCGGAGGCCTTCGGAGCGGAGGGACAAGCGCAGCGTGGCGGCTGAGGGCCGAAGGCGTGAAGCGGCGGTTCTGAAGGAAGGGGTCGCCATGGTTGGTGCAACATGCGAATGAGACGCTGTCGCAAGTAGTGTAACCAAGGGGGCGAGGGTGTGTCAAGACGAAGTGGGAAAGCCGCCACAACACCGCAAGGTCTTCTCCCCGCCACCACAGATCCTTCCCCTTCGACAGGCTCAGGGTCAGGCTGACGAACCAAGGCGCAAGGGCTGCAAGGAGAGGGTAGCGGGCGAGGGCGAAGAAGGGCAGAATAACGGGGCTTCACCGGCGGGAGCGCATGAGATCATGGGCTACAAGAAGGTCGTGTTCTGGGATTTCGATGAGACGCTGACGTACCGCGAGTGGAAGTGGAGCGGGACGCTGGCTCAGGTGGCGCGCGATGCTGACCCGCCAATCGACCTGGCGATCGTCGATATCCGACCGCACCTGCAGGCGGGATATCTCTGGCATACGCCGGAGGTCGCCCATACCGAGCTTGCCACGGCCGACCAGTGGTGGGAGCACATGGAGGGAATCCTCGCGAGGGCGTTCGTCGCGGCGGGCGTGAAGGAAGAAACGGCGAGGGCGCTGTCGAAGAAGGTGCGCGGGGAATACCTCGACATGCGGTACTGGCACGTGTACGACGACGTGGCGCCGGCGCTGGAGGCTCTGGCGGCGGGCGGATGGCGCCACTGCGTCGTGTCGAACCATGTGCCGGAGTTGGATGATATCGTCGAGGGCGTCGGGCTGAGCGGATACTTCGATGCAGTGATATCGTCGGCGAACGTGGGGTATGAGAAACCGCATCCGGCGATCTATGCGATGGCGAAGGCGAAGTTCCCTGAGGCCGAGGAGATGTGGATGGTCGGCGACAGCTATGAGGCGGATTACGTCGGGGCGGAGCGGGCGGGGATGAAGGCGATATTGGTAAGGAAGGAGCATGCGGGGGCGGAAAGGTATTGTGAGGGGTTGGGGTGCGTGGTTGAGACGATTCTGGGAAGGCGGGAATGAGGGGCGTAGGGCAAGGAAGGCCACAGCGGTCCACCCCCGCAGGCTTCACTGTAGTCATGCGTTTTCCAGTCCATACATAAGAATCGCCGGAGAGCATGATGGAGGCTATACCCTTGACAAGGTCAGCCGCCGATGCCCTCCGACGAAGCCTGGACGCAGCAGCTTGAGGACGTTATCCAAGGCCTAGTAGGCCGCGGGATGTCCCGGCCGCAACGCCGCAACCTCTGGTCGGTGGTGTCGGGAAGGATGGGCATGTTGGAGCCCCCCACACTCACAGGCCTGGCCAGCCAGCCCGGCGTCCATCGCCACGCCAGTTCGCTGAAACGGTTCATGACCCACTCGCGCTGGGATGACAGGCAGGTGCAGGCTGAGCTTCAGCAGGCGGTGCTCGACGCGATAGCCTGCCAGCCTGCCGAGGCCCCGATCCAACTGATAATCGATGACACCTCCACGGTGAAGTACGGCCCGCACATGGAGGGCATCGGGCAGCACTACTGCAACGGCCGGATTCGTTGGGGGCACTGCAAAGTCACGCTTTGCGTGGTCTGCGGCGAGGTGAAGGTGCCCTGGGATTTCCGGGTGTATGTGCCCGAGACGCCTGCCCTGGCCCAGGGGCTTAGTTTCGCCAGTAAGCCCGCCCTGGCTCAGGAGATGCTCGCCGCCTTCCCGGAGCTGCCCGGCCGGAAAGTGTGTGTGCTCTTCGACACCGGCTACTGCTCGAAAGCTCTGCTCAAGTACGTGTGCCTGGAGCGGAAGTGGGACGTGGTGGCCAGGATGGAGTGTCACCGCACGGTTCGTCACTGGGGCCGCAAGCTGCCGGGGAAAGAGGTGGCGGCCCGACGCCCGGCGAGCTGGTGGCAGCCCCTGGGCGTGGACGACTTCGAGGGCGGCGGGCTGAAAGTGACGCTGTGGCGTGGGATACGCGGGCAGTTGGTGATGACTCGCCGTGACGGCGAGGGCCTGGAGGCGGTGCACTTCCTGGTGACCAACCGTCGGGACCTGTCGGCTCCGCAAGTGGCAAAGCTGTACGGGCAGCGGTGGTATATCGAAACGTACCATCGCGATGCCAAGCAACTCCTCGGCCTGGCGCACTATCAAAGGCGCCCGCTCCGGGGCCTCCGGCGTCATTGGACGCTGGTGGACCTGGCGTACACCGCGCTGAGATTGCAGGCTTGCCGCGATAACCACTTGCAGACCGATGCCTCTCGACCGAAGGTTACTCTGGGTAGCCTGCGACAGCAGTTCCGGTTGACACTCGAGCAAAAGCGCCTGCGCGCAGTCATCGAAATCTACCGAGCGACCGAAGACTACCAACAAGCCTACCAGGTAGCTGGCTGTGCTACCTGAAAAACGCATGACTACAGTGAAATCCTGGAATTGTCTTCTACAGGTTCCTCCAGTCCTGCCTCCTCGGATCGAGCCAGACCACTCACACAGGAGTGTGATGGCAAGGCGTATTTGACCTGCCCCCACAAACGGTACCAGTCGCTATGTCAGACTCAGCGCCGCTTCGGCCCTGGGCGACAGACGGAGCATAGCGAAGCCTGGAGCCCAGGGCCAGCGCAGAGGAGTACCCGCCGCCCACTCCCCGGCGTCAACGGGCGAACTCGGGCGTCTGCCCTTCCTGTCCGACGGCCATCTTCAGCATTGCACGCTCTGAGAAGCGAGGTCCTTCGGGGCCAACGACGAAGCTACGCATTAGGTAGGCCGTTCAGTGCATCAGGAAACGACACCCGCTTGATACGGAGTTCGGCTGGAGTCACCGCAACATGCCAAGGCACACCGACTGCAACTACCACCTCGGGGTCACCGGCGCAGTCCTCGCCCTCGCCATGTTCGGCTACGCCGCCGTGTGGCCCGCCGGCGCGAGCGCCACTCCCGGCATGGCGGTGCGGGCCGTCTCTCCACGCTCGGGCTTCCTGTTCACCGACAGCGAACTCGTGGACGTCCGCGCGCGGGTCACGGGTGCACAGGCCGCCGCGATGGTTGAGTACACGGTCTCGGACGTGGCCCGGACCTCTCCGGATGGCGGTCCGGCGTGGCATGCCGAGGGAAAGCTCACGCTGCCCGGCCCGGTGAGCGGTGTCGCCGAGAGGCCGTTGCCACTCAAGCTGCCGGGACGGGGTCTGTATCACCTGGCGCTTACCGCGACCGCTGGCGGGCAGACGGCGAAGTATGAGACTTCGGTGGCGGTGGTCTTCACTCCGACCAAGACCGATCCGGCCTCGCCGTGGGCGATCTTTTACTGCCCGCCGGAGTGGTTCGACGCCACCAACCCGAACGGCCCGCAGGAAGCCGCCCTGAGCCACCGCCTGCTGGGAGCGTCGTGGACGCGCCTCAACTTCTGGGCCGGAAGCTTCGGCAAGGTCACCGTCACGCCGGGCGACAAGCCGAGCGTCACCTACGACAAGACCCAGTGGATGAAGTATGCGACGGCCCTGCGCCGAGAGGGCATCTACATCCTGGGGGAGATCGCCCAGTGCCCCCGCGAGCTGTCGTCGAGGCCGGGCGAAGAGGGGACGTCTGGTGATGCCGGGCCCATCTACAACCGCGTCAAGCCCGCGAGCTATGACCTGTGGGGCCAGCTCATGACCCAAGTCGCCGCCGACTTCCGCGACCAGATCTCCGTCTGGGAGGTATGGAATGAGGCGAACCTGCAGGACGGCTATTGGGTGGGCACGCCCGAGGACTTCTACGAGTTGGTAAAGCAGACGGCCGCGGGCCTTCGCCGAGGGAACCCGAAGGCTCGCATCGCCGCCGCCGGGTTCGTGCATGGCCACGCCTTCGTGGACAAGCTTTTCCAGCTCGGGCTCGGCAAGGAGATCGACATCCTGTCGGTCCACTACACCGACGAGACGCCCAGCGACATCGCCGGCTACCAGGCCCTACTCGACAAGTACGGCCTCAAGCTTCCGATCTGGAACACCGAGGAGAGGAGCGAGGTGCCCCTGCACAACCTCGCCTCGCCGGTCGAGCGCTCCTTCAAGTTCCTTCACGTCGACATCGGCTACGCCGACTACCGCCCGCTGGTGCGGAAGGACTGGACCGTCCTGCCGGCGGGCGTCCTCTTCTCCGTGGGCGCGCACTGCCTTGGCACGGCGAAGTTCGTCGCCAGCGGCGGCAGCACACCCGGCTGCGAGACGTTCCTCTTCCGGCGCGGGGCGGAGACGGTTGCGGTGGTCGAGAGCCGGGGACTTCCCACGCTATTCGGCGGCGGGGCGTCTGTTGTGCTGAAGGTGGAGCCCCTGAAGCCCGGTGTCGCCCCGACGGCTACGGACACCTGGGGGCGCTCGCGGCCCCTGAAGATCGAGCACGGGCTGGCGACTGTCCCGCTGGCCGAGCGCCTCGTCTTCGTGAACGGTTGCCGCACCGTGCAGGTCGCGAAGATGCAGCCCTCCCGCGCCGGCGCGGGCCTCGTCTTCGAGGCCGAGTCGGGGAGGTGGAGCGGGGGCTGGGGAGCGAACCCGAGGGATGGGTACTCGGGCGGGAAGATCCTGGAACTGTGGTCGCCGACCGCGCCTGAGCCGGACGGCTTCTGGGCCGAGGTCGGCCTCGACGTCCCCGCCGACGGGCGTTACGAGGTGATCTTCTCCGGCAACGGCCTGTCCCGCCTGGCAAAGCCGCGCAGCCTCTCTCCCTTCGTCTGGACGATCGACGGCGGGCCCGAGCACGTCGCCGACGATACCCTCCCGGCGGTCACCGAGGCCCCGGGACTACCGGAGTCGCCCAGCATCCTCGGGCAGGTCGACCTGACCCGCGGCAA
>PMZA01000380.1 GCA_003170595.1 Armatimonadota bacterium | reverse complement strand
GCGGCGCCTTCTACGCCTTCCCGGAGATCTCGGCCTACCTCGACGGCCGCTTCACCTATCGCGGCGAACCGGTCGAGCACGACATGCAGCTTGCGATGTACCTGCTGGAGGAAGCGCTGATCAGCGTGGTGCCGGGCTCGGCTTTCGGGGCGGACGGCTACCTGCGGTTCAGCTTCGCCACGAGCCTCGATCAGATCGCCGAGGGTGTCCGCCGCTTCGGCGAGGCGCTGGCGGCGGGCTAGAATTCGTCCACGTCGAAGACAGCGTGGCCCGTCTCTTCCTCGACCNNGCGCGTCAGCCGCTCGCGTCCCTCGGTCGTCCTGATCGCCTTCCACAAGCCCTTGCTGTCGCCGATGAGCAGCGCCATCCTTCCCGCCCGCGTCAGCGCCGTATACAAGAGGTTGCGCCGCAGCATGATGAAGTGGCTCGAGTGCACGACGAGCACGACCGCGGGGTACTCGCTGCCCTGCGCCTTGTGGACGGTCAGCGCGTAGGCAAGCTCAAGCTCGTCCAACTCGCCAGGCATGTACTCGATGCGCCCGACGGCGAAGTCCACGACCGTCTTGCCCTGGGCCTCGATCTCGGCGATCTCGCCGATCTCCCCGTTGAACACGCCCTTGTCGTAGTCGTTCGACGTCTGGAGCACGCGGTCGCCGACGCGGAAGAGCGTGTCCCGTCGGCGCACCTCAGCCTTCTCCGGCCCGGGCGGATTTAGGAGCGCCTGCAGCCGCACGTTCAGGCTGTCCACTCCCAGCGTCCCGCGTCGCATTGGGCTGAGCACCTGGATGTCGCCCGGCGCATACCCCGCCCTCGGCAGGTTGCGCGTCACGGCGTTGGCGATCTTCTCGACGGCGAGGTCCTGTGGCTCAATGTCCCTCCCGGCCTCCGCCTCAGCCTGCGCCTCACGGTCCACGTCCACCCACAGCATGTCCTCGCCATGCCAGGTGTCGCGCCGCGGCATGTAGAAAGCCTCGCCGCGCAGGAGCTTGTGCGCGTTGGTGATGATGAGGCTCTCCGCCGCCTGGCGGTAGATCTGCGTGAGGCGTACCGTCGGCACCACGCCGCTGCCCACGATCTCCGCGAAGAACGCCCCCGGCCCGACGGGCGGCAGCTGGTCGGCGTCGCCCACCAGGAGCAGCGCCGTCCCCGGCGCGATCGCCTCGAGGAATCGCTGCGCGAGGGGCATGTCCACCATCGACGTCTCGTCGACGATGATCAAGTCATAGGGGAGGGGCTCCAGCGGCCCGTGGAAGAACGTGCCGCCGGGCTGGTACTTGAGCAGGCGATGGATGGTCGCCGCCTCATGCCCGGCCATCTCCTCCATCCGCTTGGCCGCACGTCCGGTCGGCGCGGCGAGGGCGACGCGCTTGCCCCCGCGCTGCCACATCCACACGATCGCCTGAGTGATGGTCGTCTTACCCGTGCCGGGGCCGCCGGTCACGACGGTGAGCGCCTGATGAGTTGTCGCCTCGACCGCGGCACGTTGGTCATCGTTGAGTTCAAGGTCTGCGAAGGCTTCGAAGTTGCGGACCAACTCGGCGGCCTCTTCAGCCTTGGGCGCCCGCCGCATCGTGGCCTCGGACAGCCTCCGCATCAGCCACGCCACCCGCCGCTCACAGGTCATCATCGGCGGCAGGTAGCAGGCCTCGCCGTCGGGGCCTAGCTCGAGGACGAGATGCTCGCTTTTCGCCAACGCCTGGACCTGCTCATCGACCGCCACCGCCGGCTGATCGACCAGCGCGACCGCCGCCATCACCGCGTCCACGCGCCGCAGGTACATGTGCCCCTCGCCCTGCGCCTCGCGGAGGACGTGGACCAGCGCGGCCTGCATCCGCTCGGGGTCGTCCTCGGGCAGACCCGCCTGCCGAGCGATGCGGTCGGCGGTCAGAAAGCCTACGCCCCGGATGTCCCGCGCCAGGCGGTAGGGCCGCCGCTCGACGACCTCGACGGACACCGGGCCGTAAGCCTTATGCACGCGCCGGGCCAGCGATGGGCTCAGGCCGTGGGCGCGCAGGTGGATCATCAACTCGTGGATGTTGCGGTGGTTCGCCCAGGCCTCGGCGATGGAGGCGGCCTTCACTCTGCCGATCCCCGGCACCTTGATCAGCGTCGCCTCGCCTGCGTCCAGGGCCTCGACGGTCCCCTCGCCGAAGTGCTCGACCAGCACGCGAGCGAGCTTGGGCCCGAGGCCATGCACCGTGTCGGCGAGATACCGCGCCAGGCCCTCGGTGGTCGCCGCGCGGAGAAGTTCGTAGTCGGCGAAGCGGAACTGCTTGCCGAACTTTGCGTTGACCTCCCAGCGTCCCCTCAGCCGCAGCTCCTCACCCGGGACGGCCTGCGCCATCTGGCCGACCGCGGTCACCGCCGCGCCCTCGGGCGTGACCATCCGGAGGACCACGTAGAGGCTGTCGGCCGACTGGAAGGACACCTTGTCCAGTCGGGCGTCCAGGGTCTCGAGGTTCTGCTCCGGGGTCGGCTGCCGCATATCGGCGTCATTGTGACCTACCGCCGCCCAGGGCACAACGCCGCCCGGTCGCGCCGGTCGTGCGGCGGGAACTTTTCGTCGTCCCGGACCGTCCCTAGACTGGAGGGTTATGGTATCCTTCACGGTGTCATGTCGCCCATGCAAAGACTATTGCTCGCCTCAATCGCGCTGTTCCTGATGATCCTCCTCGCCGGCTGCGGCGGAGGTGGTGGCGGCTCATCCGTCTCGCCAGGATCCTTGCCCGCGGCTTCTTCGTACTGGCCGCTGAAAGTCGGCAACGTCTGGCAGTATGAGCTTCGCACCGCCCAGGTCACGGCCGCCGACGTCCCGCCACCCGATCGCGTCACCCACCGGATCATAGGCACCGAGACACTCGCGAACCAGGAATGGTTCCAGGATCAGGCGGAGAGTTGGCATTCGTCGGCGGGGCCCAGCGACCCCAACGCCACGACGACGACGGTCCTCCTCCGTGAGACGACGGCCGGCCTCTATTACTATGACAACCTTACCGCCGCCGGCCTGCCCTTCGTCGACGCGACCGCCGTGATGGGCGGCCACTGGACCGCCCCGGCCAGCTTGCCCTACACCTGGGACCTCGTCGACACCAACGCCTCGATTACCGTCCCGGCGGGCGCCTACGACGGCTGCTGGCGGATCGTCATGCACGTCCCTCAGACCGGCGCGGCCGACCAGCTCTGGGAGCGGTGGTTCAAGAAGGGCGTGGGGATCATCCTCGAACGCTACTGGTCCGACCCCACGACCGCCGTGGACGACATGGACCTGCTCTCATCCACCGTCAGCGGCTGAGCCGGGACCTCCTTGCGCCTTGCCCTTCCGGCCGCCAACACTTCGCCGCAGCCACAGGTTGTCATCCTGAGGAAGCGACCGTCTGTGTCACTGACGAAGGATCTCCTTCTGGCTTGTCAGGCCGCGCGGCGGTCGTCGGCCAGCATCGACAAAAGGAGATCCTTCNNAAGCGCCTCCCTCAGGATGACAGTTCCTGGGCGTACACTCCAGGGGTGATCGCAGTCCCTTCTTCGCGTGCCCATCATGTCTGGCGCCCACGGTCGACGAAGGCTTGGCGGGCGTAGATGGCCGCCCTACAGAAAGCCCTCGCCCTGTTGGCCCCGCGTTTGATTCCGCCGCGTCGGGGTGTATAATTCCCTGCGACTGAGCCCATCCGAGGTCGGGACGCCCGAGAGGCGCCCGGCCTCGTAACGTAAAGGTCGGCCGTTCCGGTCGTCCATCCGATTATTGGCCAGGCTGCGGCGTGGTACGCCGTGCCGTTTTGGGGCTTTGCGAGGCTTAACGCATGGAGGAGCAGTCCGTTAACCAGGAAGTCCAGCCCGCCGAGATCCAGCTGTCGCCGGAGGAGCTCGAAGCCCTCGTCGGCCCCGCCGACGCCCATCTGCGCACCCTTCAGCAGGGCCTCAGCGTCCAGATCACTGCCCGCGGCGGCGTCCTCCTCCTATCCGGCGAACCCATGCCCGTGTCCGTAGCCCAGCGGGTGATCGATGCCCTCCTCGCGTCCATCCGCTCCGGCCGCCGGCCGTCCCACGCCGACGTGAAATATGCCATCCGCATCCTCCGCCAGGACCCCTCGGCCGATGCCCGCCACCTCGTCGCCGACCCCGTGGTCATCAC
>PMZA01000069.1 GCA_003170595.1 Armatimonadota bacterium | reverse complement strand
CCGGCATCCACTCCGGCGACTCGGCCTGCGTACTCCCGGCCTTCAGCCTTGCGCCCAACCAGATCGAGGAGATCCACCGCCAGACCAAGGCCCTCGCCCGCGAGCTTAACGTACGCGGCCTGATGAACGTCCAGTATGCCATCAAAGCCGACGAGCTTTACGTCCTCGAGGTCAACCCTCGGGCGTCGCGGACGGTGCCCTTCGTATCGAAGGCCATCGGCGTGCCGCTGGCGAAGATCGCCGCGCAGGTGATGGTCGGCCGCAGCCTCCGCGATCTCGGCTTCACCGAGGAGATCCGCACCGAGCACACCGCGGTCAAGGTCCCGGTCTTCCCCTTCGCCAAGTTCACGGGCATCGACTACCTCCTCGGGCCGGAGATGAAGTCCACCGGCGAGGTCATGGGCATCGACGACTACTTCGGCGCCGCCTTCGCCAAGGCGTTCATCGCCGCCGGCAACAAGATCCCCACCCGCGGCAACGTCTTCCTCTCCGTCCGCAACCAGGACAAGCGCGACGCGATCTTCCTCGCCAAGCACCTCGCGACGCTGGGCTTCCACCTCTGCGCCACCGAAGGCACTGCGCAGGCTCTCAAGCAGGCGGGCATCCAGGCTGAGCGTGTCGAGCGCGTCGGCCGCGCGGGGTCGGGCTCGCCGACCCTCCTCGACCTCATCCGCAGCGACCGGGTCCAGCTCATCATCAACACACCCTCCGGCGCCGAGCCCCGCGCCGACATGCAGCGCATCCGCGCCGAGGCCATCCTCTACGGCGTCCCGCAGATCACCACCATGGCGGGCGCGATGGTCGCCACCCTCGCCATCGAGTCGCTCCAGCACGGCGAACTCGACGTCCGCTCGCTTCAGGAATATCACAAGACCGTACGCGACTCGCTGCCCGGCAAGTAGGGGGAGAACTTGGGCGCTGAGGCCCCGACAACAGGCGACGCTGTAGGGCGTGAGGTCGCATCGCGACCTCCCATTTATGCCCGCCTCGCTGCCCCCGCCGCGATCGTCGCCATCGTCGGCTGGGCGACGGTAGTCTTCGGCAAGGTCCTCTTCGGCCCATGGGCGCTCTTCTGGCATGACGTCTCCATCTTCAACCTTCCCCTCCGCAGCTGCCTCGCGCAGCTAGCTGATGCCGGCCACTTCCCCTTCTGGTCGTGGCTCTACGGCTCGGGCTACCCCGTGGCCTACGACCCGCAATCGGGCCTCGGCTATCCGCTGCAGGCCGACCTCGTGCCGTGGATGTCGATCGCGCGCGGCTATGCCGTGACCGCCTGGCTGCATGTGATCCTCGCCGGCCTCGGCGTGCGGGTGCTCCTCCGCATCTACCGCGTCTCCATCCCCGCCTGTCTCCTCGCGGCCCTGGCCTATATGGGCAGCGGCGTGATGGGCGGCCATGTCATGCACGTCCACGTACTCTTCCCGATCGCCTGGCTGCCGTGGGCGATGGCTGCGGTCGTCTGGCTGTGGCGGAGGCCGTCGCTGCCGGCGGCCCTGCTTGCGGGAGTACCGATCGGTCTGGCGGTGCTCGCGGGCCATCCGCAGTACGCCTTCTACGTCTATAGCGCGTATGTCCTCTGGGTCTTGATTGCACCGCTGCCTGAGGGCGGCCCCACGCGTGGCACGGCGATCCTGTGGGCCATCGTGCCCATGTTCTTCGGCGCCCTTCTCGGCCTCGGCCCCTACCTCGCAGGCCTGAGCCTCGTCCCATCGTCCCTGCGGACTCAGGCCGGACCGCGCGGCGATGTCTTCGACATGTCCCTCGACCTCGCCCACCTGCCCCTCATCGTCCACCCCTTTCTGCTGGGCTCGTACGCGAACAACAACTACTTCGGCGGCGCGCATCACTACGAGGTGTGCGGCTTCGTCGCGGCGCCGGCGCTGGTCCTGGCGATCCTGGCCTTCGCGGCCGCACCGAAGGAGAGGCGCCGCCTCGTGTGGGCCTTCGCGGCGATCGCGGCCTTCGGCCTGGCGATGGCTCTCGCCCGCAACAACCCGCTCTATGACGTGCTGCGACGTCTGCCGATGCTGGGCAGCTTCCGCGCCCACGCTCGCTGGGTGATGGTCTTCTGCCTGGGAGCGTCCTTGCTGGCGTCGATGGGCGTCGATGCCCTCCGCGGCGACCGGTGGCGCAAGCCGGCGCTCGTGCTCGGACTGCTTTCGCTGCTGATGTGGGCGGCGGTGCCGGCCATGGTCCGAGGCGCCGAGCATCCCATCGTCCGCATCCTCGCCTCGCACCTTCCCGAGCAGGGCCCGGCCGCCGATAGGCAGGCGAAGGCCGTCGAGAAGTACCACTACCTCGCCTCGCAGCTTTCGTGGACCGACCCCTACTGGGCGGCGTATGGAGTAACCGGCGTGGCGCTGCTCCTCGTGGCCTCGGCGCCGGCCGTCGGGATTGGGCTGGTCCTGGCCGCGACGGCGCTGATCGGAGGTCTGTACTTCGCCTCCTACCTGCCGGCCGTGCCCATGGACTATTACCGCAAGCCACCGGCGACCGCGCTGGCGATGCTCCGCACGCCGGGGCCGGTGTGGGTCGATCCGGCCTGCCCGGAGAACCTCCGCCCGCCGGCGTCGTACCGCGGATGGGCGCGCGAGGGGACGGACTACTACATGAAGGAGCGCGAGGTCCTGCGCCCCAACCGCCCGCTCCTCTGGGGCATCGAAAGCGCGCGGATCATCAACCCGCTGAGCCTGGGCGATGAGGTCCAGGTCCTCGACGACCTGGTGCCCACGCTCCTCGCCGATGCGAAGACTCGCCCGGCCGGCTACACGCTCCTCGCGAGCCTGGGCATCCGCTGGGTCGTGACGCTTCCCGATCAGGGACCACCCGGCGCCGCTCCGGTCGCGCGGACGATGCAGTCGGCGCTCTTCGCGGTGCCGGATGCGCAGGCGTCGCTACGTCTCTGCAGCGGGACGACCTCGGCCCAACTTCTCGGCGTGCGGCTCAACATCCCCGGCGCCAACGTGGCCGACGGTCAGGTCCGCGCCGAGCGCAAGCCCGGCCCCGAGCTTCTGGTGGCGCAGGTCGCGGCTCCTCGTCCGGCCCTGCTACTGCTCGGCATGCCAGCCTATCCGATCCTCCGCGCGTCGGTGGATGGTTCGCGGGCGCTGTTCGTCCGGTACGACGGCTACATGGCCGCGGTCGCGGTGCCGGACGGTAAGCACGAGGTCCGCGTGAGCCTGAACACCTCGCCTCTGCGTCGGGGGATGCTGCTCTACGGCCTGGCGTGGCTGATGGCCTTGCTCGCCCTCGTCCTCGTCATCGTCCGCCGCCGACCGCGCCCGCGTTGACACCGCCGCCCTCGCCCCGCAGAATCCCCTCGTAGTCCCTAGTTGAGGAGGCTGTCCCCATGGCGTGTGCGCTGGCCGTTTTGAGCACCGTTCTGTGCACTAGCTACGTGCCGTCGACCCACTGGCTCTGCATTTCCTTCGACTACAACACCGTCACCCACCTCCCCGGCTGGACCGTTGACGGCGCACGCCCGCAGATGGAGAACCTCATCGGCGAGTATGCCAAGTGCGGCGTCCGTCGGATCTTCTACCGCTGCTCGATCCTTGGCCGCGAGGCCACCCGCATCGACGAGATCCCGCTCTTCGAGGGCGCCAAGGGTTGGAAGCCCGCCCTCGAGCTTCTCCTCGGCACCGGCGCCGATCCCTACGACTGGTTCGTCGAGGCGTGCAAGCGCAACAACATCGAGCCCTGGGCGTGGATCACTCTCGAGGACTCCGGCGACAAGGGCCCCCTGGCCGACCCCTTCTTCACGGCCCACCCCGAATACCTCCTGCAGAACCGCGACGGCACGGCTGGGTTCCCAGGCCACCCGTGCTATGCCTATCCCGAAGCCCGCGCTCACAGAGTCCGCGAGGCCGTCGAGATCGCTGCCAAGGGCGGCGCCGGCATCCTCTTCGACCTCCGCTCACACTCCTCGGCGCGCGGCGACTATAACGTCGACTGGGGCTTCAACCAGCCCATCGTCGACGAGTACACCAAGCGCTACGGCAAGGATCCGCGCGAGCTTGCGCTCATGCGGACCGAGGACGGCGTCCGCTTCGCCATGCTCAAGACCGAGTACTACACGCAGCTCCTGCAGGACATCCGCGCCGCGATCCCCCGGCGGCCGGACGGCGGCCTCACCCGCATCATGATGGCCGTCGAGCCGACGGTCTTCCCGAAGCAGTGGAGCACGCCCAAGATCACCAACCCCGAGGAGGAGGTCCGCACCGGGGCGGTGGACGAGCTTCTTCTCCTGCAGGGCAACCCGAGCTGGATCGGCGAGCCGGCCCAGACGCAGAAGAAGACGCCCATGACCCTCTGGTGGAAGGTCTACGGCGGCGGGATGGACACGAACAAGGCGATCGTGTCGATGTTCGATAAGGTCATGCACCACGAGCAGCGGGAAAACGCCCTCTGCCTCTTCGAGGCGAGCCGCTTGTGGGAGCAGAGCAACTTCGACACCATGCGCCAGGCGATCACGGACAACGGGTGGTCGCTGACGGCGCCTCTCCCCGGGCATGAAGGCTACCATGCCAGCCTGCTCAACCTCTCGCCCTTCCTGTAGGGCAACCGCCGATAGCCGACGTCGTACGGATGCGGCCCCTCCGAAAGGCGGAACCTGCGCGCGGGCAGGTCTCGCCGTCCCTCATGGCGAATAGCGCCCCTCGCCATGACTAACGACAACGCACCCCAGGCGGTACCCGGCTTTCGCGGTGACATCTCCGACGTCGAAATCCTTCCCGATGGCGACGCATCCCTGCCCGCCGGCCCCGACCTCGTCGCCATGGCAGAGCACGCCCTCCACTACCTCGCGAACAACCCTGTCCCCGAGCGCAACTGGGAGTCGCGCTTCAGCTTCTTCCTGATGAACTGCCCGCCCTTCACGCCCTGGGTCCCCGGCGACCGAGGCTTCGTCGATCCCGTCGCCATCGGTGACACCGAGAGCCGCAACGACGTCGCCTTCAACCAGATGCGCGAGATGACCTGCTCGGACACCGGTCGCGAGGCCCAGGACGCCGTCCATCGCCGCCTCGTCGGCTACGTGAAGGACGGCCCCGGCGAGATGGGCGACGACATGTGCTGGGTCATCCCCTACTGCGGCTCGCCCGATCATGACGGCGAGTACGCGATGCCCTGGACAACTGGCAAGCTCATGCATGCCGAGACCGACCTCTTCCGCGCGACCGGCGACGACAGCCATCGTCTCCTCGCCCGCCGGCTCTTCGAGGGCTTGCGCCGGGTGGCGGTCTATGACACCGGCCGCGCCTTCTATGCCGGCGCCTGCCAATGCTTCCGCCCCGACCCGAGCGCCCCGGGAGGCATCAAGTACGCCCGCGGCTACGAGGGTCACTACCCCGTTGTCATCACGCCCTCCGTCCACTACGCAGTCGGCTGCGGCGACGAGGAGGCGCTCGACTTCGCCGTCGCCATGACCGAGGGCTACCTCGCCGACCTCATGCCCGGCCACTTCCACCGGCCCGACGGCAGCGTCTGGGGCCACAATCATTGCCAGATGCACGCCGTCCGCGGCGTCGCCGAGCTTGGCGCACGGCTGGGCGAGCGGCGTTTCCTCGAATGGGCCGAGGCCGCCCACGCCTACTTCTGGCAGAACGCCTTCGACACTGGGTGGCAGCCCGAGCACATCTGGGAGCCCGATCACCGCAACCACTCGGAGACGTGCCTCACCGCCGACATGATGGAGGTCGCGGTGTGGCTCGCCCGCGGCGGCAAGCCCGCCCAGTGGGATCAGGTCGAGCGCACCGTGCGGAACTGTCTGGAGCCGCTGCAGTTCTTCGTCACTCCCGAGATGGAGAGGTTCTGGCGCGCAGTCAACGCCGGCCACTCGAGGAAGGAGATCGACGAGTCGCTAGCCATCCTGCGCGAGCTTGAGGGCGGCTTCATGAGCAGCGTCGCGCCCAACGACTTCGTCTTTGAGGTGCGCGAGGGCGGCGGTCACTTCGGCTCGGTCACCCACCTCGGCCGCAACCTCGTCCTCGACATGATGGGCTGCTGCCCGCCCGAGGGCATGCGCGCGCTGTACCTCGCGTGGAACAACGTCGTGACCGAGAGCGGTAAGGACGTCTTCGTCAACCTCGCCTTCGACCGCGACGACCCGCTGGCGACGGTGAGGACGGCCATGCCGCAGGCCGGGCGGCTGACGGTGGCGGCGAATACGGCGCGCGACTTCTGGCTGCGACCGCCGGCCTGGGCGCCGAGAGGCCAAGTGGAGGCAACGCGTAACGGCTCGTCCGTCACTCCGCTCTGGGGCGGTCCCGCGATGGACTACGTCGGCTTCCGCGGCGCGGCGCGCGGCGAGGTCTTCCAGATCACCTGGCCGCTCGTCCGCTTCCGCCAGCACGTGGCCGAGAATTCCTGGCTCGGCGAGACCCCGCCCGAGTACACCTTCGACTGGACCGGCAGCTCCGTCACGGCCTGCACGCCGAAGGGCGAATTCCTGCCGATGTACCGGTAAGCGGGAATTGGTTTGCGGTTTTTGTAGGGCGGGCATTNNGAGCCTTTGTTTTTCATGCGACCGCGGCGGGCATAAATGCCCGCCCTACAGACAGGCGATTGGTGGCCTCAGGGAGGTCTTCTGCCATGAAACACTGCCTTCTCTTCACCGCGCTCCTTCTAGCGGCGTCCATGCCGTTCATTTCTCGCGCGCAGGGCCCGGACGCGACCGCCGAGTTCTCCAAGACCCTCGTCGCCATCGACCCCACGCCGTCGGGTGACGCCTACGTCAGCGAGACGACCCCCGACGCCTTCGCGCAGCTACGCTTCCCGGTGCCGAAGCCCGTGCCGATCACCTACGCCCTGCAGGTGGGCAACATCGTCGCCCTCTCTGGTAACGGGGCGTCCTACAAGCTCATCCTCCGCCGCGATGCCGCCGACGGGCCCATCATCTACGAGGGCCCGGTCATCGCCAATGGTGACGCCTGGAATGGCGACAACGCCCGCCCCATCGACATCACCGCCAAGCTCACCCCCGCCGATGCCCAGCGCGGCTACATCGACATCTTCGCCTCGGCGGCAGTCACCGGCGACGGCTGGGCGCTCTACCGCAACAACACGGGCCGGCCCATCACCGCCCTCGCCGGCACGCCCGAGATGCGCCGCATGGCCGAGCAGGCCGCCGCCATCGGCAAGCGCGGCATCGCCGTCATCCCCGCGCCGCAGAAGATGGTCGTCGCCGACGGGGACTTCAAGCTCACCGCCGCCAGCCGCATCCTCCTGCCCAAGGGCGCCACCGATGCCACCCGCTTCGCCGCCGGGGATCTGGCCGAACAGATCACAGATCGCTGCGGCCTTAAGCTCCGCGTCGCGCCCTATGCCTCGCCCACCTCTGCCGATATCGCCCTGGGGATTGAGGCATCAGTCAAGGGCGGCGCAGAAGCCTATCGCCTCATCGTCGATGGCAAGGGCGTCCGCGCGATCGGTGGCGGCGAGACCGGCCTCTTCTACGCCGTGCAGACCCTCGCCCAACTCGTCACCGCCAAGGCCGCCGTCCCCCGCGTGACCGTGGACGACTGGCCCGACTATCCTCTCCGCGGCCTCCAGTACGACGTCGCCCGCGGGCAGACGGTCAATGTCGAGTGGTGGAAGCGCGTCATCCGCAGCCTCGCCCGCTACAAGCTCAACGCGATCATGATCTACGGCGAGGACGACTATCACTTCAAGGCCTACCCCTTCCTCGGCCGCCCGGGGACTTTCACACCGGAGAAAGCCGCCGAGCTTTCCGCCTACGCCCACCAGTACCATCTGCAGCTCATCCCGCAGTTCGAGTCCCTCGGCCATGCCGCCGCCGTCCTCGGCCATGACGAGATGAAGGACCTCCGCGAGAATGGGGACGGCTGGGACTTTTGCACCTGCAACCCCAAGACGTGGGAATTCCTCGACACGATCTACGGCGAGCTATGCCAGCAGTTCCCCGACTGCAAGTACATCCACGTCGGCGCCGATGAGTTCGAGGGCGACTTCGGCAAATGCCCGTCCTGCGCGGCGAAGGTGAAGGCCGGCGGGTACACGGCCCTCTACGCCGAGCACATGAACAAGCTCAACGACATCGTCCGCAAGTACGGGCGGACCATGATCTTCTGGCCATCCCACGGCGGCCCCAGCGAGGACCTGTCCTTCCTCTCGATCAAGGCCGCGCCCCAGATGAAACTGGACTGCATCCCGACCGAGTGGATCTATCATGGCCCGCCCACCTACCCCGAGATCGAGCAGTATCAGAAGCTCGGGTACAAGGACGTGTGGGCGTCGCCGGCGGTCGTGTGCTTCTCGGTCATCTGGCCCGACTACACGACGACCTACCGCGCCATCCGCGGCTTCCTGCGCGCCGGTGCTCAGCGCAAGATCGGTGGGGCCATGACCACCACCTGGGAGTGGATGTACGGTGGCATCGTCGCCAACAGCTTGATGGGCATGACCTACGCCGCCGAGTGCTCCTGGTCGCTCGGGGCGACGCCCGTGGACGATTTCGAGCGCCGCTATGGCACAAGCTTCCTCGGCATGAGCGGCCCCGACCTGGGCAAGGCCGTCCACGCGGTCCTCGCCGATCCCTGGCCCGCGCAGGGACCGGGCACGATCCTGCGCGATAGCTGGACCATGCGCGGCCTTGTGTGGGAAGACCTGCGCAACCTCCGGCAAAAGTGGGCCTTGCGCAGTCCTGCTCTCCACGACAACGCCGGCGCGATCGTAACCGCGGCCGATGACGCCCTCGGGCGGCTCGATACCCTGCGCAAGGGCGCGACCCGCAACGCCGATCTCTTCGCCTACGCCGAGTGCGCCTTCCGACTGTACCGCCTCGGCGGGGAGAAGCTCGTCGCGATGGAGAAAGCCACGGCGTCCTACGACGAGGCAGCCAAGCACTTCCCTGCTGATCCTGCCGCCGCCGCCGATAGCATCTCCGCGGCCGCCGCCTCGGTCGATACGCTGCTTCCCGATATCGATCTCTGCCTGACCACGCTCAAGCGTGCCGCCGACGAGCTTGGCGCCTACGCCGGGGACGTGGACTCGATGACACGCCAGCGCGATTCGGCGGTGAAGCTGGCAGCCGAACTGCGCGAGCTGGCGGCGTCCTGCAAGCTCGGCGCGATCAAGGAACTGCCGCCCGCGAGGCAGTACGGGCTCGTCTCGGGGCGGATCGTGCGGCTCGGCGGATGGGCGCCGGCTCAGATGAGCGAGACCGGCCTCGAGCTGCGCCTGGAAGCCACGGGCAAGATCACTCACGCGGGCGATGTGGTGGTAGAGCTTGACTACACGGGCGGGGCTCACGGGCTGAACATCGACCGGGTGGCGTTGGTGGCCGACGGGAAGGAAGTTTCAGCCGACGAGCATGGCGGCTGGGCCGGCGGCGGCAGTCACGAGAACGTCTACCACCTGAAGCTGGCGGACTTCTCGGCGACGGCGAAGTACGAGATCGTGGCCAAGGCGAAATCGGCCGGCGGCACGGATAGCGCGGGGGACATCTGGCTCATCCTGCCCGACTAGCGCGCAACGGTCCTCTACTATATCCCTGCATCGCCGGAGGGAAATCCGGTCCTTTGTCGGCGAAATGTGTGGAAATCGCACAAGGGCGACGGGTTTTCCGCTTGCTGTAGGGCGG
>PMZA01000254.1 GCA_003170595.1 Armatimonadota bacterium | reverse complement strand
GAACTCGCCCCGCTCGATCCGCGCGCGCATCTCGCTCACGCGATCAAGCCGCACGTCCGCAGTTGCGGCGACGGCTTCCTTGGCCATGTGCACTTCGGCGCTCGACGAGACCTTCTCCGCCGCGCCTGCATGCTCGGCCTTGCCCGCCTCGGGCGCACCCTCCGTCCGCTTCGGCCCGACCGGGCCGACGTTGCCTGGGTCTATCCGCATCTTCGCATCCTTCCTCGTGATTCTCATCAACAAGTATATCGTCCTTTGTCCTTCCGCGGTACAACTCCGTCAACCTCTTTTTCTCCTACGTTAACCTGAGCCTGCCCCGCTGTTGACCGGTCCGCCGCCTTCCGCGATACTGCCCGCGTGTCCGAACCAGAAGCCGTCCCATCCGCCGCCTCATCCTTCCGCCACGATCGCACCGTGGCCCTCTACCTTTTCCTCGCAGCCCTCTGCGTCTATCTCGCCACCGGCCGCTACTTTATTGATAACACTGACGGCGAGAACATGTATCTGGCCCTTGAGGCAAACCTTCGTGGCGATATCTGGCTACAGCCGGGTCTTTCAGGCAACTGGTGGCGCACCTGGGGATGGACCGGCCGCCCCTTCGATCCCCACGGCCTCGGCCAGTCCATCCTCGCCACGCCTCTCTGGTTCGTGGGAACCTTCGCCGCACGCCACCTCCACTTCGCCTCGCCCGACCTGATCCGCCGCGGGGCCGTGCTGCTCTTCTGCCCGATCATCACAGCGCTGACCGTCGCCTTCCTCTATTGGTTCGCGCGACGACTGGGGCATCACTCACGCCTCGCCCTGGCGGCATCGCTCACCTACGCCTTCTGCACGCTGGCCTTCCCCTTCTCGAAGTACTTCTTCTCCGAGCCCCTCGCCGGCCTGCTCCTTCTCGTCACTCTTTACTATCTCTCCCCTGCCTCGGGGCCCTTCACCCTCGCCTCCGCGGCGGCAGCCGGCGCCCTCGCGGGCATGACAGGCCTCGTCCGCCCGGCGCTATGGCCTCTCTGCCTTCTATCGATCGTCCTCATCCCGATCCGCGTTCGCCGCGTCCGCGAAGCCCTGCCGACCGCCCTTCTCTTCCTCGTCTTTTTCGCACCCTCCGCCTATCTGTACGGTTGGTACAACTGGGCGCGCTTCGGCTCGCCCCTCACTAACTGCCCGATGGACCCGAACAAGCTCTCGCCCGCCGAACTCCCGATCGGCCTCTATGGCCTCCTCCTCAGCCCCGGCAAATCCATCTTCCTCTACGTCCCCGCCCTCCTCATCGTCCTCGCAGGCTACCGAATCTTCTGGCGCCGCGACCGCTTCCTCGCCGCCACTATCATCGCCGTCGCGGCATACCATCTCCTCATCTACGGCGCGTGGACCGACTGGCCCGGCGGCTGGACCTGGGGGCCACGCTTTCTCATCTCGGCGCTTCCGCTCCTCTGGCTCGCGATGCCCGACGGCCTCACCTTCGCCTGGCGGACGCGCACTCTCCGCATCGCCGCGTCGGCGCTTCTCGTCCTGAGTTTCGCGGTTTCACTCCTCGGGGTGACGGCCTTCTACATGGCGCATCTGGACCGCCTCGATGCGCGGCATCAGAAGATCGGCGCATCACATTATCACTGGGCGGACAGTCCCATCGTCGGTGGCGTGTGGACGCTGGCCCACGCGCATTTCGCCCGGATCTCCCGCGCGGCGCTGGGCCACACTCATGCGGGCGGAGGATCGTCCGAGGGGCTCAAGCTGGAGCTGCGCAACACCGTCGACCTGTGGCCAGTCTTCCTCCGCCGCTTCGGCTTCGGACGATGGGTCTGGGGGGTATTCACGGCACTAATCCTGCTTGCCCTTGTGTTCGCTCGGGCAGCCGTGAGAAAGGCAGAGCGGCCAGAGCATCCCACCCCCGTGAGCTCGCAGAGCGAGCTCCGTTAGAAACCCGCGGCTACACCTAGCGCGGGATGTGCCTCCGATGTAGCGAAGCCGTGCCCCGCGGGCAGGTGCGAGCTGTCATCGTCGCGGCTTTGCATCGCAGGGACCAACCCTTCCATCGCGTGGCACCCGTCCCGGTGGCGAGGACCCATCGTCGCGGCCTAAGCCGCCGCAGGCGGCGTAGGGGGTCTGGGGGAGCAGGATCCCCCAGCGGGGGTGTCGGGGGCAGCGCCCCCGACCGCCTTAGATCACGTCTGACGCGAACATGACCGACGCCACTTCCGACGCCGACGTCACCCCGTGGTGAATCTTCATCAGCCCGTCCTGCTTCAGCGTCTTCATGCCCGACCGCACGGCGATGTGCCTCAGCTCCGACGCGTTCGCTCCGCGCGTGATGCCGTCGCGAAGCTCGTCGTTCATGGTCATCAATTCGAACAGGGCCAGCCGTCCCGCGTAGCCGGTGTTGCGGCAGTACTGGCATCCCCGGCCGCGGTGGAAGCGCATTTTTCCCGCCTGCTCGGCCGCTATCTGCAGCTTATCGATCTCCCCCGCCGACGCATCAACCTGCTCGCGGCAGCGCGGGCATATTCTTCGCACCAGTCTCTGCGCCAGCACGCCCGTCACCGACGACGCGATGATGTACGGCTCCATCCCCATGTTCACCAGCCGCGTCCCGGCCGACGGCGCGTCATTTGTATGCAGGGTGCTCAGCACCAGATGCCCCGTCAGTGCCGCGCGGAAGGCCATGTCGGCGGTCTCGAGGTCACGGATTTCGCCGACCAGAATGATGTCGGGGTCCTGGCGAAGGATGTGCCTCAACGCGGTCGCAAAGGTCAGCTCCACGTGGGGGTTGACCTGCACCTGATTGACCCCGTGGATCTCGTATTCGATCGGATCCTCGACGGTCGTGATGTTCTTGATCTCATCATTGATCGTGTGCAGCGTCGCGTACAGGGTCGTGCTCTTGCCGCTTCCCGTGGGGCCGGTGACGAGGACCATGCCCTGCGGCATCCTGGTCAGCTTCTCGTATTCATCGAGCATGTCTCGCCGGAAGCCAATCTGCGTGAGCGACACGAAGACACGGCTCTTGTCGAGGATGCGCATGACCGCCTTCTCGCCCCAGAAGGTCGGCAGGGTCGACACACGCAGGTCGATCGCCCGGTCGTCCACCACGACGCTGAACCGTCCGTCCTGCGGCTGACGGGTCTCCGCGATATCCTCATCGGCGAGGATCTTTATGCGCGAGATCACGCCCTGCTGCATCGACTTGGGCAGGTGCGCATGGGTCATCAGCCGCCCATCCACGCGGAATCTCACCTGCACGTATTCCTCGCGCGGCTCGACGTGAATGTCCGACGCATCCATCCGCACGGCATCCTTGACCAGCGTCTCCACCAGCCTCACGACCGGCGCGGTATCGAGGACCTCCAGCAAGTCGCGGTCGATCATCATCGCCGCGCCGCTCATCTGCGTCTGCTCCGTCACCGATCCGCCCAGTTCTTTCGACGTCGAGGCCATCTTGATCCGCTCGCGGGCGAGGCTCGCGTAGTAGTGATCGATGGCCTTGCGCAGCTCGGCCTCCTCGACCTTCACGGCCTCGACGCGATGACCCGTATGGTCCCGCACGGCATCGAGGGCGAAGACATTGTCCGCGTCAGCCATCGCGACAAGAATTCGGTCAGGACTTATCTGCAGCGGCAGGAGGCAATACTCATCGGCCAGCCCGCGCGGGATGACGGTAAGGGCCTCCATGTCCACCTCGTACTGATCGAGCGACGCGGCTGCGCGACCGCCACCGGCGGCCTTCGCCGGCTTGCGAGCCGGTGCCGCAGGGTCGGCAGCGATCCCGCCCATCTCGGCCATGTCGGCCCGCGCGGCCGTGTCGTCGGCAGGCACGTCGCCGATGCCGGATATGTCGGACACGGCGGTGCTGATGTCGTTAGCGGTGACGAGGCCCATCTGGAGTAGCGCCTGGATGAGGCCGACGCCCTGTTCGGCCTGGAGACGCCGGGCGTCATCGAGCATCACGTCATCGAGCAGGCCCATGGCCTGCAGGCGATCGGCCAGCTTCTTCTCATCGATCTCGCTCATCGACGCACCCGCCTCTGCCTTCTTGTTTTCTGTAGGGCTTGGGGTTCGCTTGGCGAACCCACATTTATGCCCGCCGCACCGAACGGCGGGCATAAATGCCCGCCCTACAGCAGACTCCGACGCCTTTCGCTGTTCCGCTCTTGCTTGTCATCCTGAGCGCGTTCTGTGCGCGAAGGATCCCCGGCACCCGTCTCCCCTTCACTCCCCCGCCTCTTCCATCGCCCTTCTCAGCCTCATGCACGACTCGCACCTTCCGCACATCTCCGCCCCGCCCTCGTAGCAACTCCACACTGCGTCCAGCGGCGCGCCGATCTGCCGCCCCAGCCGCACGATATCCGCCTTCCGCATCGACGCCGTCGGCCCGATCACTCGCGGATGGCGCATCGTCGACCACCTTAGCATCGCCGTCGCCGCCTCGGCGAATTCAGGGGTGTTGTCGGGGAAGGTCGCACCCTCCTCGCGGTTGAGCCCCAGCGCGATGAAATCGTAGCCACGCGCATCGGCATACGCGCCCGCGACCGCCACGAACACGCCGTTGCGGTTCGGCACCCACACCGCCTCCGCCCGCGCCGTCGCCGCGCCCATCTCGTCAAGCTCGTCGCAGCCATCGGGCAGCGGCAGGTCATCCTCGCCATCCGTCAGCGCCGACGTCCCCAGCTTCCCGAGCCAAGATAGCTCCACCGCCTCCCACGACGCCCCGATCCTCCGCGCGACTTCCTCCGCCGCCCGCAACTCCCGTGCCGCCGCCCGCTGGCCATAGTCGAAGGTCAGCGCCAGCACCTCAGCCTTCCGCCCGAGCGCCAGCACCGCCGCCGTCACCACCGAGTCCAGCCCGCCCGACAGCAGCGCGATGACCCGGCTCCCAGCCTCAACTTCGCCCGCGTCGATCTCCACCGGAGGACTCTCCCGTGCGTCTGGGAATATACTCAGGCGCCAATGTTACTCTTCCCCACTCTCGCGCAGAAACCTTGGGCCCGCCTCCCGGCGGCGGCCCTTCTGCTCACCCTTGCCTCGCCGCAGGTCTTCGGCGACGCGAGCCTCGTCTACTACCGCTCGCCCATCGACAATACCGACCAGGCCTACGGCGTCTATGTTCCCAACGCCGCCCGCCCGGCCACGGGTTACCCCTGCATCCTCCACGCCCACGGCTACGGCTGGTGGGTAGGCCCCGACTTCTCCGACTGGCAGAAGCAGTGGGCCGATGAGCACGCCTTCGTCCTCATCAACCTTAACGCCCGCGGCCCGCTCTTCTACGAGGGTCTCGGCGAGGCCGCCACGCAGGAAGTAGTCACCGATTCCGTCGCCCGCTTCGGCCTCGATCGCTCGCGCCTTTTCATGACCGGCGCGTCGATGGGCGGCACCGGCGCCTACCGCCAGGGCATCCGCCATCCCGACGTCTTCGCGGCCATCGCCGGCGTCGACGGCTGGACCGACTGGCACGAGTGGTATTCGCACTGGTACGCGCGCTGGGACATGAAGGACGACATCGACGAGTTCCGCCGCCCGCTCCTCTCCTCGGCGGCGCCGCTCTTCTGGGCCGAGCAGAGCATGTGGGGCCGCATCCGCCAGTACGCCGACGCCCTCGACACGACCGTCTTTCCCGGCCAGGAGATGCTCCTCAACCAGCGCCTCTTCGACCTCCAGCAGCAGAACCCCGGCGCCTATCACGCGGACCTCGTCCTCAACCGAGGCGCCGGCCACGGCGGCAGCTACGACCTCGGGGCCATCTACGACTTCTTCCTCCACTCAGCCCCCGCCGGCATGGGCCCGCGCGTCCGCATCGCAGCCTGGCGCCTTCTCTACGCCCAGCAGGGCTGGCTCCGCCTCGCTCAGATTCGCTACTTCGGCCGCCTCGCGACGGCGGAGTCCGTGATCCGCGACGGCCGCCTCAGCGTCTGGACCGACAACGTCTCGGCGATTGATGTCACCCCCGCTGACGTGCCGGAACTGGTCGGCGCCGAGAGGTGCGAGGTATGGATCGACGGCCAGCTTATCTACTCCGGCAAGCCGACGCCCATTCACGCGACCTCCACCTCCGATTCATCCAGCGCCCTCCTCTGGTGGCGGCGCGATGAGGATTCCCCATCCGCCCCACCCGCCATCTACGAGAAGCGTCCCGGCCTCGAGGGGCCCATCGGCGATTGCTTCAACCAGCCCTTCCTCGCCGTGTACGCGACCCATGGCCCAGCCGACGACGTCGCCCGTCATCGCCGCGAGGCCGAGAGCTTCTGCAATGTCTGGAACGACTACTTCGTCCACGCGCCGGGCATCTCTCCCGTCCCCGAGGACGCGGTCACTGACGCCGACATGGCCGCCCGCAACCTCGTCATGTTCGGCTGCCAGGACTGCAGCCGTCTCCTCACCCTGGCCGCTCGCTCCCATCCCTTCCCGATCGACGTCCACCACTCGTCCGTCACCGTCCGCGACGCCTCCGGCGCCTCCCGCACCTTCTCCGGCGCGAACTTCGGCACGTTCTTCATCTACCCAAACCCCCTCTCCGGGGGCACGCGCTACCTCGTCGTCCAGAACGGCCAGTGGAAGATGATCGCCGACACCGAGGAACTCGCCGGCCTCGAGTACGACCTCGAGAAGATGCCCTTCGCCTACCCGGACTACGTGGTCTTCAACTCCGACCGCCACCAGCTTCCCTTCATCCTCAACTACTCCAACAAGCGCAACACCAAGGCCTACGACCCCGCCTACATGGTCGACGTGGGCTACTTCGACAACCAGTGGCGGCTCTCGCGCGATGTCGTGACGCGCTGGGTCAAAGCCCTCAAGCCCGACCGCGCGAAGCTCGTCCACGCAGGCGACATGACCCGCTCGCCTGATGCCGTAGGCGTGCGCATCGTCGACGACGGCGGCGCCGCGATCGAGAAAGCCCGCGTGACGATCAGCCCCTCCGGCGCATCGATCACCGCCGTCTCGGGTAGCGACGGCTGGGCGCGGTTCACCGGCCTCACCGGCGGCGACACCGCTCGCCTCACCGGGGTCATGGCGACCGCCTGCTCCTACGACCGCACCGCCGATTGCCTCGCCGCCTCCGATGCCGCCGCCTCGACGAGCGGCCTTCTCGCCGCAGCCTACTCCGGCCCGGACTCGATCGACGCCGGCACTCCCTGCCCCGTCGTGCGGTTCAAAGTCGCCACCCTCGGCCCCTCTGCCGTCGACGCCGACGCCGTCCTCACCTCCGCCCGCGGCACGCCCTTCCCCGCCGATCCCGTCNNGCCTCACCCTCCTCCCCGGCGCCGATCAGACCGTCGAGTGGCAGCTTCGCGATGACGCCAACTTCGCCGACGCCGCCGGGATCCTTCCTCTCCGCCTCACCCTCACCGCCCATCCCCCTGCCGGATCCGTGACCGTCTGCGTCCCCGCCCTCGTCGAGGTCTGTGGCGAGGCCCCCACCGACCTCGTCCTCGCCGATCTGAAGAGCAAGCGCGACGATAAGGGCGTCTGGCAGATCACCGTCGTCGCCACCAACACCTCCTCCGCACCCCTCGACCTCACCCTCCGCGGCATGATCCCGCAGGCCAACTGCCCGCTCGCGCCGCAGCCCACTCACCTCGACGCCAACGCCTCCGCCACGGTAACCTGGACTCTCCGCCCGGCCGATGTCAGCACGTGGGTCGGCCCGGCTCGTCTTGTTGTCTACGCCGACGGCATGCCACCGGCAGCCGCTCGCGCAGAGATTGTGCTTCCGCCCCCGGGAGGGATCGACCTTGCTTCTACTCGCTAGCCTCAGCCTCGCTTTGACCACATCGCTCGTGCCCGAGCATCTCCTCGACGGCGGCACCGCCGCCCTGCTCCTCCGCGCTCAGGGCGGGCCCGCCCTGGAGATCACCTACGCCGCCTCCTGGGCGCCGGGCCGCCACCAGGTCTTCTGGCGCCCACCCTTGCGGCAGCTTCGTCCCGAGGAGGCCACCCTCCGCCTCGACCCCGACGACGCGCGCGTCGTCGAGTCCTCCTTCTCCGCCGGGCGGATGGCGTGGACCCTGGACA
>PMZA01000111.1 GCA_003170595.1 Armatimonadota bacterium | reverse complement strand
GATGTCATCCTGAGCGAGACGCCCTTCGTCGAGCGACGGATCCCCCGGATAACGCCCGCCCTCGCTACTTTTCCTCCAGCGCCACCTCCACCCCGCTCGCCATGATCGCCGCCGCCATGTCCGTCCGCCACCGGTATATGTCCGCCGGGTCCTTCGTGTACTCGGTCATGCTCTTCGTCACGCTATCCGGCACCGCCAGCAGCGCCTTCGCCTTCGCCAGCCATTCCGCCTTCGCACCCGCGTCCGGCGATGCCTCGACCTTCTTCACAGNNTCACAGCCTGGTCGAGCAGCATCGCGTAGGCATAGTCCTCGACCCCGTCGCGGAAGTTCTCCAGCCGCACCGTCGTCAGCGGCGTCCCATCCGGCCCGGGGCAGGTCCACGACCCGTCGCCGTTGTACGTCGTCCAGCTTCGCGGGTCGTAGTCGGTGAAGGGACCCTTGGTGATCGGCTTCCCGTTCCAGATGCTCGTCTGGTAATAGAGGAACCCATCCGGCCGGTACCTCGCCGTCTGCGCGCCCATGAGCACGCGGATGTCGCTCGCCGGGAACTCGACGAAGTTGTTCGCGAAGGGATGCGCCGGCCCGCAGCAGATGTACCACCACACCTGCTTGCCCTGCTCCCGCGCCTTCTCGGCGACGCCCACGTTGAAGGACGGCGTCAGCGGGCAGAAGGCGTCCATCGATTTGATGACCGACGCGGTGCCGAAGCTGTGGTCGTAGGTCGTCGTCATCACAAACGCGCCGGGGTACTCGTGCTTGAAGAACGCCGCCGCCCTCTCGACGCCGGGGAACATCGCCTCCGGATTCTCGTCGGCGCCATAGATGTACGCGTGGTCGAGGATGCCCAGCGCCTTGGCCTTGTCATACGCGACCCCGATGCGCTTGCGGACGTCAGCTTTCCACGCATCCTGTCCGGCGGTGTCCTCGGGCATGATCCCGTAGTAGCCGAGGTTGAAGGTGCCCAGCCGCCCCTCCTTGTGCAGATGGTCGAGCACCTCGAAGTCGAAGTCCGTCGGGCTCGCCCAGTAGAGGCTGTCATAGGTGAGGTAATGATCGGCCAGATAGTCGCCCCACTCAAGCTTGTGCTTGCGCCACGAGGTGTCCTCATACGGCCCCTCGGCCCAGCCGCCCTTCCCGTCCGGCCGGAAGAACCCCGGCGACCACGTCACCGCCATGTTCAGCGGCGAGCGGTCGGGCATCGCGAAGGGGTACACCTCGACGAAGAGGTTGAAGGTGTAGAGCGCCTTCCCGTTCTCGACGACCTCGAGCTTGCCGTGATAGGTCCCGGCGGCCTGCGTCTTCGGCGCATGGAACCGCACCCAGAACGCCTGGGCATCCCCCGCCTCGATGTCACACTCATGCATGAAGCTGAGGATCGGATCGGGCCACCAGCCCACGTGCGACGACCCGTACGGCGGCACGTGGTCGGTCTTCACGTACCCCACGACCGCCTCCTCGACGCTCTTCGCCGGGAACACCGCCCCGCCCGGCCCCTTCAGATCGCCGATGCGCACGCTCACCGCCTTCGCCGCCTTCTCGCACGGCAGGACGATGACCTGGAACCCCTCTTTCTCATTGCGCGCCAGCGAGATCGACACCGCGCTCTCCGTCTTCAGCGTCGGCGTCACCCCTCGCGGCAGGATCTTCTCCATCGACGTCGCGAAGCCGACGACCACATCCTGCCGACTCTGCGCATTAACCGCGACCCTCCCCGCCACACCCGCGAAGGCCACTCGCAGCTTCACCGCCGCCACTACATGCGCCAGCCCGTCCTCCAGCTTCGTCCGCTCTTCGCCCACATCCAGCACCTTCGGGCTCAGGGCCTTCAGGCTGTCGGCGAAGGCATCGACCTCAGCCTCGAAGGCATCTCGCTTCGTCTTCGCCCACTTCGCCGCACTGGGCGATCGCCCGCTCATCGCATCGATCTGCTTCCTCGCATCCTCCACGGCCTTCCGCATGGCCCCCACGCTATCGCCCTGCAGCGCGGCGAATTGCTTCACGTACGACGCCGGCGCCTCGGGCCTCTCCTCGCCAGCCTTGAGGAGCATCAGCCTATCGACGTACAGCTCGAGGTCGCCCTCGGGCCGCTCGGTGAACCAGTGCATGACGCGCATCTTGCTGACGTCGACGCCATGCGCCGTCAGGTCGGCCATCGCAACTTCCGCCGCGAGGTAGCTGAAGGGCGGCAGTATCTTCTCGTAGAGGAGCCCCTCGCGCGTGGGATGGGCTTCGTCGCTGAAGAACGTGCAGAGCTTGAGGTGATACGGCGTCGGATTGGTCACGTCCCACACGAGGCGCTCGTAGCCGGACCAGTCGGTGATGGATGGCTTGCCCTCGGCCGCGGGCCATTCCTGCATGGGCGACACCCACTTGGGCGACCGGAAGCACATCGACGATTCGCCGGAGGTAGCGAACTTATCGGACCGCGTGACCGGGAAGCGCGTATTGCCGACGCCGCCCTCATCGTGCCAGTTCTGCACCTCGGCATCGGTCTCGAAGTCGAACAGCATGATCCCGGCCCGCGCCTGCACGCACACAAGGCAAAGCCCGACAACGCCAACGATGCTCCACGGATGCACAGCCATCACCTTCACGACGAGGATTCACATCGGGGGTTACTTCCTCATCCTGCGCCCCATCCCTGCCTGCATCGGTGGTGGTTTCCGATGTGTAACTGGGTACCGTATTTTCGGGGGGGGGCAGGAGGCGATCGGCATGGGGCCTTTCGATAAGCTAGCTGTTGACCCGACGCACCTAAATGGCGAGCCGTACCTTCGGGGCACGCGCCTGAGCGTCAGCCGCGTGGTGTGGCTATCGGACCAGAGCCTGTCCTGGGAAGCGCTGATCGAGGATTTCCCCGAGCTGGATGACGTGGCGATCCGCCAGGCCTACGAGTACGCGCAGGCCAACGACCAGGCCATCCGCTCAGCGGCGTGACCAATCCCACCGCCCCTCACCTTGACCGCCCGATACCGCACGCGTAAGGTTTCCTCGCAGTGAGGAGGCGGACCAACCCATGCCCTTCGATCGGATAACTGTGGACCCGAAAGTCATGAACGGGCAGCCCTGCCTGCGAGGCACGCGCCTGACAGTGAAGCGCGTCGTATCCTTGGCCGCTCAGGGTTTTGACCGCGAGGCCTTGCGCGCAGATTACCCCGAACTAGAGGATGAGGATATCCGCCAGGCGCTGGAGTACGCGGCGAGCATGGTGGAGGATCGGTGGGCGCCCCTGCCGCCGGCTGGAGTCCCATGAAGCTCTTGCTTGACATGGGCCTGCCTCGTCGCAGCGCCCAGCTCCTGCGCGATTCCGGCCACGACGCCGTCCACCTGGGCGAACGAGGGCTGGGCCGCCTGCCCGACGACCAGGTCATCGCGGTCGCTGACGCAGAGGACCGCGTGGTCGTGACCCTCGACGCCGACTTTTCGGCGCTACCTGCTCTCTCCGGTGCCTCTCGCCCCTCCGTCGTCCACTTGAGGATTGAGCGGCTCGGCTACGTCGAGGCGGCGCGAGTCGTCGGGTCAGTCGTGGCAGCCATGCATACAGAACTCACCGATGGCTGCATTGCCTCCGTCTCACCTTCGGGCGTCCGAGTACGGCGCCTGCCCATCCGCATCGCCCTCTGAAGACCGCAGCGTGCAGTCCCCGCACTTGGGCATGCTCACCGACTTTGCCCCCGCCTTACTTCGACCTTATCTCCAGCGTATAGTCCGCCGGATTCCATTTCACCTTGAGACCCAGCGCCTCCGCCACCGGTCGCGGCGCAACGTACATCGTCCCCTCGCGCATCCCCGCCTTCACGCCCATCGCCACTGCCTCCCTCCCCACGAAGGCCACATCGCTATCGACCGTCACCCGCACCGCCTTCCCCTTATACCGGATGACCATCGTCTTCGTCGCAGGCACCCACTGCACGACGCACCCGACCGCTGTGAACAGTTCCTTCGCCGGCGCCAGCAGATGCCCGGCCTCCATGATCGCCGGATGCTTCATCTCCACCGGCGCCCCATCCGCCGTGACCTTGATCTCCCGCGCCTGCGCAAGCTCGCCTTCGATGTACTTGTATTCCGGCGCGGCCACCTCCACCTTCGCCTGCCGCCGCAGCTTCCCGAGCAGCGCCTCCGGCGTCGCCCCGCGCTCGCTTCGCACCTTCTCGACGATCTCCGGCTTGGCTTCCTCGAAGGTCTGCGTCTTGGGCATTTCCTTCTCGGACACCGTCAGGATGTAGAACTTCCCGTCCACCAGGAGCGGCGTGCTGACCTCGCCGATCTTCAGCGTCGCGACCACATTGCGCAGGACCTCGTTCTGCATCTGGTCCAGCGCCACCCAGCCCATGTCTCCGCCCTTGCTCGCCGACGGATCGATGGACACTTCCTGCGCGATCTTCTCGAAGGTCTCTCCGTCGCTGAGGCGCTTGCGCGAGTTGTAGGCGGTCTCAGCCTTGTCGGTGACGATCTCGTAGAGGTGATCGCGGCCGGGCGACTGGTACTCGCGCTTGTGCGCCGCGTAGTAATCCTGCGCCTGCTTATCGGTGACGACGGCCTCGCCCTCAACGAGCTTGCCCAGCAGCAGCTCCGTCTCGATCTGCCGCCGCAGAGCCCCCGGCCCGGCCAGCCCACGCTTGGCGGTCGCAGCTTCCGGCCCGCCCAGTTCCTTGATGCGCGCGTCGACATCCACAGCCNNGCACCCCGGCCTTCGCCGCGGCACGACGGATGAGCTGGTCGTCGATCATGTCGTTGAGGATCTTGTGCCCGTAGTCGGTGTACCCGTAGCGCTCCATGTCGGCCTTGGTGATCGGCTTGCCATCGACCACGGCAATCGGCGGCCCGGCCACGACGACCGGCTTCACTACTAGCTTCGGCGCCGGCTTCTTCACGATGATCTTGACCTTCGCCTTAGGCTTCGGCTTGGGCTTAGCCTTCGCGATCTTCTTCGGCTTCGGCTTCGCCCTGGCGACCTTGGTCTTGCTCGTCTTCGCCTTCGGCTTAGCGGTCGTTTTCGCAGCGGTTTTCGGAGAGGCCTTGGGCTTGGCTTTCACGGCGGCTTTGGGCTTGATGGGTGTAGGCGTGGGAGTCCTGGTGGGCGCCGGCGTTTGGGCGAGCGCGATCACAGCGAAAGCCGCGCAGGTTGCCAGCAGTAGGAATCCCCTAAGTTTTCGGATGATCATGGTCGGGCCCCCCGAAGAGCAGAAGAAGTATTGGCGATTGTACTGACGCCCGCGACCGGGCGTCAATTTCGCCAGTTCTACCAAGCCTTACCGCCTAGTTCTCACCAGGATTCGTCGACGGCGCGCCCGGTGCACCGATGTCCATCGGCGGCATCGGCAGCCCGCTCGCCCCACTCGCCCCGCCCGCCACCTTCGACATCCACGCCGGCTCGCGCGAGGACTCGTACGCCCGCGTCACCGTCGGCGTACCCGTCAGCCCGCTAAGGTCCAAGCCCACGCTGATCGCATGACGCCGCATCTCGTAGCTCACGTAGTAGGTAAGGCAGTGGACCTGCCGGTGCACAGCCGTCGTGTAGTCGAACCAGCTATGGTTGGCGATGTCATACCGCCCATCGAGGTTGATCCGCCACAGGGGGTTGATCTGCCAGTCCACGCGCGGCAGCGCCTCGGTATTGAGGTCGGGCACGTCCATGAACAGCGGCGTGTCACCGGTCTTGATGTGATGCCGCAGGCCCACTCCCGCCGCCAGCCGATCGTTGATATGCCAGCCTCGCCCGGCCTCCATCCCCAGCAGGAGATACCGATCGCCGGTGTCATAAAAATTGTACATCGCGTCCCATTCCCACCACGTCCCCGACAGCTCCTCGCGATGGTCGAGATGCATCGCCTCCGTAGTCGCTAGCGACAGCCTCATCGCCGAGTGCGGCGGCGCGAAGTCAGGATCGGGATCTTCCCTGTAATGCCCGGCGGTGATGCTCCAGTCGAAGAGCTTCGGGTCGATCTCCGACCGCTTGCCCGACGCGTAGCGATGATGCGTGAAGCTCAGCTCCGGCGTGCGGTCGAGGGCGAAGTATTCGAGGTGCTGGAGGAGGTGGTCCTCCTGCCTCACCGCCGAGAGCGCCCACTCGTTGGTATCGCCGAAGTGCTGGGCATCGGCCCGCCCGAGCGTCCCTCGCCTGGTAGTGATCTTGAGGTCGGTAGTGATCGACGTCGCCGCGGTCTCCCCGCTCAGTCGCAGCCGCCACGGGAAGAGGACGCCATCGCGCCGGTTGAACCCGACGCCGGGCAGGATGCTCTGCTTGCTCTTCTTCGGCGCGATCGAGATCCTGTACGGCGAGATCATCGGGATCGACATGCCGTAGAGTCTGACCCGCCCGCCCCGGATGACCATGTCGCCGGTGACGGTGTCATACTCGATCTTATCGGCCTCGATGGACCAGTCGGGGTTCTCCTTGTCGCACGTCGTGACTCGGCCGTGGAGGACGTAGTAGATGTTGCGCTTCTGCCCGAGTTCCTGGCCGCGAAAGTATCCGCGCGTGACAAGGTCGCCCGGGCCCTTGGACAGGTCGACGACGGCGGCGGTGGTGCGCAGCCAGAACACTTCCTGCGTGGGGTCCATGTGGACAGTGCGGGCGGTGAAGATGCCCGCGGGCGTCTCGATGCGGACACCGGAGCTGGCATCGGTGACGCCGGTAGAGAGGTTGGCATCGGCCTCGCCGGAGGTGATCTTGACCCACTCGTCGGGCCTGTCGCGGCGGCGGATCATGACCTCAACAGCGCCGCGGGCGGAGGCCGTCTGCTTCTCGCGGGAGTAGACGACCTCATCGCCGGTGATGTCGACGGTGACGGGAACGCGCTGCCCATGGAGGGAGAAGGGAGTGGTCCCCGCTCCCCATCCAAGGGCGACGACGAGGAGCGCGCCGATTATGGTTGAGCTTCGTGCAGCGATCATGGGGCAGTGCCGATTATAGCAGTGTACTGAGGTTTCCGTCTTATCCCTTCCCTACCTTTGACCGACGACCGCGCACTACGTCTCGCCAGGCCTGCCTTCAAGCTTGCTGTAGGGCGCGGCTTTACGCCGCGCCGCACGCGGAGTGCTCTGGCCGTCTCTGCCCTCGCTCTTCGTTCTTAGGCCGTCATCCTGAGCGCAGGACTCATCGCCCACGGGCAGCGCCCCCGCGAAGGATCTGGGGTGGTGGTACAGCAACCCAGCGTCCGCGGGGCTTTGTCTTTGCTTTCGCCTTTGGCTGTCATCCTGAAGGAGCAGCGCCTTTCGCTGCCCAGCGGCGCTCCGCGTCGCCGAAGGATCCCCGCACCAACCCGCCGCCACCTCCGCCTCGCCCTTCCCCTCACCCCATCCCGGGTGTAGAATCTACTCATGGATCACCCCCGCCGCGAGGACCTCACCGACCTCCACCAGCTGCCTTGACGACACCGCCTCACCGGGCGCAGGCAGAGTTGCGGCGCAAGAAGGCTAACCCCATGGCTGATCGCCGCTTACCTTCTCAAGCCGATAGAGACAGATACGAAGAGATTATGGCGGGCCCTGGCGTAGCGGGTCTCCCGCCGCATGCGGCCGTGCGTACGGCCGGGCAACTCATCGACGTTGCCTGTAGACTGGGCGAGCAAGAGGGGCTGCGCAGAGCGATCGATTGGTGCGCCGAGATCGGGACCGAGGGTCTCCCGCCTGCCGACCTCTCCCGCTACCACTACTGCGTAGGCACCGCACACCAGGGCCTCCGCGATCTGCGTCGGCACGCGAGCCCAGACCACGGCGCGTGGGAGGACTCGGACACCGAGAAGGCCCTCGTCCATCTGCGAACCGCGGTGCGCGGCGGCACCAAGGCGCGACCCCTCCCGCCCACTCTCGAGTGCCGGGTCCTGACCAATCTATCCGACCTATTCCTGGGGGTCGGCCAGCCCATCGCCGCTATCGAGTACCTGACAAAGACCCTCGAAAGCGACCCCGGATTCGGCATGGCCTTGAGCAATCGCGGACGCGCCCTGTGGGCGTACGCCCGTGCCGACTACGACCCCGGGCACTCCCGCCTCGCGGCTGCCTACGCGCGCCGCGACCTCTTGGCCGGCATCGCCTTGGGCGTGGAGCGTCAGGCTGCGCCCGTGTTCCGCAGGTTGGTCGACAGCATCGAGAGACGAGTGTCGCTACGCTTCCTCTGCGCCGATCATGACATGGAGTCGTTTTCGCTCGGCGACACGGCCGAAGAGGAGGCTTACCGCCGGTGGTGTCTAGGCCACGGCCTCTTCCTCAATACGCTGAACGACCTAGGCCCCTATCCCATCGCGGCGCGGGACATCCTCCACCTCCCTTCGATCCACGCTCCGATCGAGGAGCAACGTCCGCGGCACCACGCCATGTACAATCAGATGAAGCAGGAATTCGCCTCCTGTCGCTATCTCCTCTACGAGGGCCTCTGCCTGAAGAACCCCCACTTCTCCGATCGCGACGTCCTGCTGTATGACGCCATGGACGATGCTGCCCTGTGTCTGGCCCTGGAGAAGACAAGAGCCGCCTATCGCATCGCCTACTCCGTCCTGGATAAGATCGCGTGTTTCGTACACGACTACTTCGGCGTTACTCTCACTATGAGGAAGGTCAACTTCCGCACAGTTTGGTATGTCTGCGGCAAACGCGTGAGGGGCCTGGCCCCGCGCTTCGGTGGGATGAGGAACTGGCCGCTGAAGGCTCTCTTCTGGCTCAGCAAGGACATAGCAGCGGAGGATGGCGACTTCGCAGACGCCATCGAGCCAGACGCGAGCGAGACATCCCGCATGCGCAACTACCTGGAGCACCGAGTTCTTCAGCTCTGCCACGGATTCCCGCCCGAGTCGGACGACTGGGGTGCTGCCGCCTCAGGCGACCCGTCCGACGCCCCAATGATCGCCGCGTCGCGTGCCGAGTTTGAGGGGAAGGCCTTGCGTCTGGCGAAAACCGCGCGAGCCGCTCTGGTCTATTTGTCCCTCGCTGTCCATGCCGAAGAGCGCCAGCGACGGGTCGGTAGGTCCAGCGCTGGTGTGGTTCCCCAGATTCAGCTAGTGACCATCGCCGACGACGCCAAGCGCTGAGGCGTTCTAGCCCGGTCTATTCATGAAG
>PMZA01000346.1 GCA_003170595.1 Armatimonadota bacterium | reverse complement strand
GGCCTACGCGGCCAGTCTCAGGCCCGGGCAGAACCAGAAGACCAAGCTGCTCCGCCTGGTGTCCGACCCCAATAATGAGGGCGTCTCGGCGCTCTGCAATGAGAACTTCTGCGGCTGGGCCATGTACAGCGGAAGCGGGGCAAGGACCTTCCTCGCGCCGGCGGACTATGCCCAGCCGACCTCGACCACGGGGCGGTGCGGGTGGCAGATGATGGCCGTCGAATGGGACCTGACGGCCGGGCAGATGCGCGTCTTCGTCAACGATACCTACGACAGCGGGTGGCAGGCGTGTGGGCTGCCGGCCGCACAGGCGCTGCGGATGTATGCGGGGCCCAAGACCGCCACGACCACGGGCGACTCGACGTACCTGCAATACGTCGCGGCGTGGGCCGGGAATCTGACGGCGGATCAGGTGGCAGCGTTGCACAAGGAAGGGCCGAGGTACATGCCCACTGCCGCGGATGGGGACGGGGAGTTCACGTTCCTGGCGACCTTCAACGTGGGCTATGGGGCTGAGATCGCGAGCGGCGATGGTCAGATGTACACCGACGTGACGCCGGCGGCCGACCGCTATGCGCGCATCGATGATGGGCAGCGCGAGTATGCCCGGCAGACCTACTTCCTCGGGCAGCCTCATCACGACGGGCGCGACTTCGACCGCGCGCCGGTATGGGCGATCATGCACCCGGGCTTCCAGCCGGACACCTACTCGACGGTGAACCTCTCGACCGAGGGGCAGATCATCATCGCCGCCGATGCCACGCAGAGCGATAGCAACCGCGGGCCGATGGCTCCGGGCGCGAGGATCAACGTGACGGGCGGGCCGATCGGGTACACGCCGGTGCGCGCCCTCCAGCCGCCCTGCACGATGAGGGCGAGGCTGCGACTGGATAGCGGGGCGGCGCCGATGGGCGAGAGGATGCGGCTGGGGCCGATGGACTATGTGCACTATCCGCTGGCCGAGGCCGACGTGTTCGATGCCAACGGCTACGGGTCGTACCAGAGCTTCACGGTCGCGAGTGATGCCGGCAATACCGCGACGCACTTCAAGACCGACCTCAACGAGGCGGCCTCGTTCTGGAACGGGGCGTACTGCCTCTTCCTGCGCGGGACCTGCGCCGGGCGGGCGCTGAAGGTCGCAACCTATGACTCGACGACGGGGTCGGTGACGCTGGAGGGCGCGATGCCTTTCGTCCCGGCGGCGGGAGACATCGGCGTCGTGGCGTTCTGGGCAAGGCTGCAGGGCGTCGACTTCACGGGCCAGATCTGCGACTGGCAAAACCTCGAGGTCATCCTCGATGAGACGCAGGGCGCGGCCAACGCCTACATGCCGGAGATCGACTTCTCCTACGTGACCGATAACACCGTCGATGGAGGGTACACCGGGCGGTATCACCCCAACTACGTGCGCTTTGACCGTGGGCGGACGGTGATCATGGAGGGGCTGGCGTGGGGATCGACGGGGCTGACCTCGGCGGCGGCGCTCTATGGGCGGCCGTATGGAGCGGGCGATGCCAGGGCCTTCGCGGCGACGCTGAGGCTGGCGAAGATCGAGATGTCCGGGCCAGGGCAGTACCAGTTGATGCGGCGCGAGGGCGATGAGGGGCCGTCGCTGGCGGACAACTTCCTCGTGTGGATGACGACGAGTGGCGAGCAGGGCCTGGGCTCGCAGACGCGGTCGATCAAGGTGTGGCGCCAGCAGAACGTCACCCTCCAGAAGGAGGCGCCGGCGAAGTTCGCCACTCCGACGGCCGTGCAGGCGCAGCTGAAGAACTCGTCGTGGCGGGCGGTCGGCAGTGGGGCGCCGTGGCCGGTCGTCGAGGATACCGACCAGGTCGTCGGCCTCATCAACGGGACTGACGCGGGCGGGACGACGCGCATCGGATACGTGACCTGCACGTGGGACAGCGAGCAGGGGCTGGTCGCCGTGAGTGATGAGACGCCGCCGGCGGGCAAGAGCAATCCGTTCTTCGCGGGCCTGCCGATGGGCGTGGACCGGGCGCCGGATGCGCCGACGGTGTATGGCCTGGGCGGGGTGGTCCTGCCTATGCCGGACGGGAAGTGGATGATGGCCTTCTCCGCGAAGATCTCCGACCCGGACCACACGCAGGGCGGACTGCTCGTCGGGGCGGAGGACCGGTGGACTTTCGATCGCGAGAAGCATTGGCTGCGCGATAACCCGCTGATGGGCGTGCGCGGGGCGGTCGATGTGCCGAAGATCACCGGCGGCGGCACGGGCACGTGGTCCAACCGCGACGGTGGGTACGGCATCCTCTATGACCGCTTCACCGAATACCCGGCGCGGCGATATCTGGCCTACGCGCGGGGCAAGTCGATCGTCTTCGGCTACACGAAGACGCCGCATGACGTGAGGCCGATGGTGGGGCTGCGGTCGGCGGATGGGCGAGTGTGGAGCGCGCTGCCGGAGGGCCGTGAGATCACGCCCCTCTGCGCGCCGGAGCATAGCACGGGCACGACGTTCCTCTATGACGACGGGACGGTCGCGCTGTCGGAGAAGGGCGGCAACCTGCTGGTCAGCGAGGATGGCGTCCACTGGCAGTACCTCTTCACCGGCGATGACTTCCTGCCGGCGAACGAGCTGCCGGGCGAAGGCACCCAGCAGATGGTGGGCACGACCTTCCGCCTCGGCGGGCTGCGGATCTACTTCTACTCGAGCAGCCTGGGCACGAACATCGCGACCATCCGCTACGGTGGCGAGACGTACTACGAGATGACCGACGGAGAAACCTCGGCGCTCATCGAAACGGCGGCCATCGAGCGGCCGGAAGAGCTGTGGGATCGCGAGCTGATCGTCAACGCGGCGCCGGGCGAGGGGCAGGTGCTCGTCGAGGTCGTGGATGCGTCGACGGAGCGAGTGATCGCGGGGTTCGGCGCGACGGATTGTGGGGCGATCCCGGATGGGGTCGAGACGCCGGTGCGGTGGGGCGGGCTGTCGTTCTCGGGCGTGACGGCTGAGTACGTGCGGCTGCGGTTCCGACTGACGCGGACGCAGGCTCAGCTTGCGACGCCGAAGCTGTACTCGTGGCGCCTCGAACATCGTGATCCGCCGAAGCCGTCGGTGACGAACCTGCGGGCGGATGGTGTCGCGGCGCCAGCGGGAGTGACCGATCCGGCGCCGACGTTCTCGTGGACCTACAGCGACCCGCGCGGGCTGGCGCAGGGGGCGTGGCGGGTACTGGTGGCCACGACGCAGGACGGGCTCGACGCGGGCGTGGGCGACATCTGGGATAGCGGGATCGTGGCCGGCAACGCCGCGCAGGCGGTGTATGGCGGGCCGGAGTTGACGAGCTACCAGGTGTACTTCTGGACGGTGAAGGCAAGGAATGCGGAAGGGGTTTGGTCGGGGTAAGGGCAAGGCAAGGGCAAGGCAAGAACGTGCCACCACAGCATGTGTTTTCTCCCCGCCACCACAGATCCTTCGCTCGATGCGCAGATTCACGGGCGGTTGGTAGTGCGCTTCCTTCGGCAGGCTCAGGACAGGCAGGATGACGGACGGGTGCGGAAGATCGGAAAAACGATGAAGGACCGGGTGATGAAGATGCCGGTGTTTGCGACGGGCTTGCTGAAGGATGAGGAGACGTTCCCGCTGCATGGGAGCGTCATCGCGGTGCCCCGCGATCTCGACCCGGTCGATGGCGCGTATGAACTCGTCGAGGGCGATCGCGGCGCGGCCGTCGTGTTCTCCGTGTACCACCAGGGCGAGCCGGTGAACCTGAGCGGCTATCGCGTGCTGTTGCTGGCCGAGGGCATCGAGGGATCACCCTTCGAGCTTTATGCCGCGCCCGATAACGAGCCGGTAGCTGACCCGGCAAGAGGCGAGGTGCGCTGGGCTGTGCCCGAAGCCGTGACCGCCGAGGTCGGGGTCTTCCGGGCGCAGATCGCAGTTGTCGAGGCGGACCGTCTCAGCCGCGCGAGCAAGGTGCTGCGTTTCCGCGTGCGGCCACGGGTGGGCGAGTGAGGATGTGGCTGCGCACGGCTCGTGCGGCGGCGGGGCTTGCGCGGCGAGGCGGCCGCAGTAGTGACGGGACCACGCGGGCGGGTGGGGAAGGCGGGCGGTATAGATCGCCCGCGCCCGCGCCGGCGATGGCGCAGGAGCTGCTGCTGGGAGTGAAGACGTGGGGCGGCGGCTCGGTGTGGGCGAGGGCGAAGTATGCGGCGCGGAAGGTGACACAGGCGGGGACGATGGGGGACGGGCGATGGGGGCGGATGTATTGGGGAAGGCGAAGGGCGCGCGTTGGTTAGCGAACAAAGGGAAGAGGTGTTGACCGCATGAGCTACGGGACTTTCCCCGACAAGCCGACACTCCACGTCGGCGATCTGGCTGACCCGGCACAGATGAACGCCGCCTTCAACGGCATCCAGGCCGAGCTTGAAGACCGCGGCGCCGCCGGTCATCTCGACGGCGTCCTCGCAGGCATGGCATTCACCATCAACGGCGCCATGGTCGCCATCGCGAGCGGGCAATCATACGTCGGCGGCCTGCTCTTCACCGGCGGCGCAAGCGTGGGCTTCACCGCCGGCGATACCGCGGGCACGTACTACGTCTATATCGACCCGGCCAACCTCGCCGCGCCGTATGTGAAGAACACGACGGCCCCCGGCCTGGGCAAGCTCGCGCTGTGCTCGGTGAGCTGGAACGGCTCGGCGCTGAGCGGGCTCGTGGACATGACGCCAAAGGGCATCGTGGGTGCGGCCCTGAGGTTCAGCGTCGTCGGCAACATCGCCCCTGGCGCGGCGGCCTATACCGTCCTCGACCGCGACCTGTGGATCGATGACGTGCGCGTCGTCGTCGCAGCGAGCGGATCGTCGGGCGCGACGACCGTCGACGTGCACGTGGGCAACGCCGGCGCCGAACCGGCGAGCATCTTCACCGACCAGACGCGGCGGCCCTCGGTGGCGTCGGGCGCGGCGGTCTATACCGTCGGCATCAGCGGCATGCCTGACACCAACCGCTCGGCCTCGGCCGGGCAGGTGCTGCGCGTGGATGTCGACGCAGCCGCCACGGGCGCGAGCGGCCTGGCCGTCGTCGTGCGCGGACGGTACCGCTGAGAAGCTATCCCAAAACCCCGAAGCCTGCTCCTCGACGCCTTCGGGAATCGCGCCAAGACCTGTTCTAGGGCGCTCCCTGACTTTGGGACTGCCGGTCCCGAAGGCTCCGAGTGAGTTTTGAGACAGCTTCTCTGGAGGCTCCCCGGCATGACGATGAGCGATCTGCTGGACAACCTGGTTGAGCTGATGGGCGGGCTGGCCGCTGAGAGTGCCGAGCCCGTGGCGGTCGAGAAATACCGGCGGATGGATGCGCCGGAAAGGCCGCGGCTATACGTGACCCCGGTCGCGCAGAGGGAAGTGCCGGAGGCCATCGGCGGGCAGTATGCCGAGAGGCTCGAGGTCGAGGTGCGCTGCGAGGTCGCGTGGGATGGGGCGCCGGCGAAGGACGCCGACCTGCTGCTGGGCGTGACTGATGCGGCGATGGCTGTGGTCGAGGCCAATCGCGAGATCGGTGAGGCGAAGAGGGGAAAAGTGGGCGAGGTGCGGTACGGGTTCAGGCAAAGGGCGGGGATGAAGCCGGCGTTCTTCGCGGCGTTTCGGGCCGAGTATACGGCAGAGAAAAGCTAAGGCGAAAGAGGGCCGGATGCGGGCGGACGCAAGCGTCCGCTGGAGATTCGGCCCCTCCTCAAGCCAAGCGAGAAGCAAAGGCCGGCGGGGAGTAAATCTCCGCCCGGCGCACGCTGGCGTGCGCTCAGCAAGCGGTAAGACAAGGGCCGGCCGGCGATGGAATACCGATCGGCGGTCGAGGAGGCACGGGAAGTCTGATGGCCTACAAATACGTGGACTTCATTGGTGGCAACGATAGCACCGGCGATGGCACGGCCTCCAAGCCGTACAAGACCATCACCAAGACTGCGACCGTCCTCGCCACCGGCAATGAGATAAGGCTGGCCGGGACCCAGATCACCCCGCTCGCCGATACCTACAACTTCACCCACGGCAGCAAGACGGTCACCGTCAGCGGCGACAAGACCGCCACCTGGGCCGCCGGGGATCGCATCCGTCCCGCGCGGGCCGATGTGTGGGGCAACCCGTATGTGCGCGTGGCCTCGGCCACCTACAGCGCACCCACCACCACCATCACCCTCACCTATAACTACATCGCCCAGGATGAGCAGAACTGGTCGGGCGCGGTCAGTCAGATCAAGAGCGCGGCCTACGGTGTGATGACCGCCGACAGCAGTCTGAACAGCCGCGTCTTCACCCTTACCGGCGGATGGCGGTTGACGGATGAGACCCAGCCCTCCGACTACATCACCGGCGTGTCGGGCGGGAACTCCTGGCGCTTCCTCACGGCGGGCACGGTCTATATCCCCGACGCGAGCAAGATCCAACTCATCGGCATGACCAGCGTTTTCTACAACTGCCTCTATGTGTGCCTGGGGACTCTGGAGCTGCACTCCTGCACGCAGCTCGACGGCTACCAGGGCTACATCGAGACGGTGCTGTGCCAGCAGGCGTCGGGCTACGACTGCATCTCGCAAGGGGTGAGTTCGGCGATAGGCCGGGCCTGGGTCACCCTCGACGCGGACTTCCAGTCCTCGACGAGGCGCTTCCAGGAAGCAGACATCGGTGAGCTGCACCTCGGGAGCAATGCCGCCCGGGTGAGCTATCTCGGGGCCAACATCGGCACGCTGGTGCTCCACTCGAATGTCACCATCACGCCCGACGGGACGTACCCGACCAACATCGGGTACGTGGTGCTCAACGGTCACACGCTCACGCTGGGCACTCCCGTCTCGACATCGAGGCCGACGTGTGTGGGCGGCCCCGTGGGGAGTTGGGCGAGGAGGACGTACACCGGTCTGATGGATAAGCTGGCAGGGCGAGGCGGCACGGGTTACTGCCTGCGCCTCGACCCGACGCAGAGGTATGCGCCCCTGCGCAGCGGTCCCATCGCGACGGTGGTCCGCAGCGGGCAGACGGTGACGCTGACGTTCTGGTGCTACTACGCCGGGACCGGCGGCGACCCTCCCACGTGCTGGATCGACCTCCTCGAACCCAACGGCGTGACGGTCGCGCGGAAGGCTTTCACTCCCGCCAACGCGGCGAATTGGACCGGCGCCACCCAGCAGACGATCACCTTCACCACCGCGACGACGCAGCAGGGAAGTCTCGCTGTGGCGATCTTGTGCTGCGATAACGCGGCGGGCGATGCGGTGCTGTATGTGGACGATCTGCTGTGGACGAATGCCGGGGACGTCGCCAGCACGGGCGATCTGGAGACCCACGGACTGCTGCAGTACATCCAGAAAGTACCGACAAGCTCGGGCGGCGGGTTTCCCTTCCCGCTCGGGCTGTGAGCCCTGCGGGGCTACGCGCCCCGCGGGGGCTACGAGGCCCCAGGGGCCATGAGGCCCTGCGGGCCTACGAGGTGAAGCTGCATGGTCGGCGAGGACTATAAGGTCAGCTCGCAATACACGTTTCGGGTACCGCTGCGCGATGCGGCGAACCCGACCGTGCTGCAGTCGGGGAAGTCCCCGAGCGTGATCATCTACAAACCTGATGGGACGCTGGAAGCCAGCCCGCCGACGCCGGCCGAGCTGGGGAGCAGCGGGATCTACAGCTTCGCGTACACCTTCCCGGCGACGGCGGGGGCGTACACCTTCGTCGTCTCGGCGACGGGGCTGGTGCCGGTGCCGTGGACGGTGCAGGTGCGCAGCAATAGCCGCACCGACCTGGCCGCGGCCGCGACAGCTCTGACCAGCGCGACGTGGACCGATGCGAAGGCCGGGTACATCGACGCGGCGGTGTCAGGTCGCGCGGCGCCGGCTGACATTCTTGCGACGCCCGCCAACAAGCTCGCGGTCGACGTGAGCGGGCGGGTCACCGTCGGCGCCAATGCCGATAAGGTCAGCTACTCGCTCGTGCCCGATCAGAGCGGCGTGACCGTGGGTGCGGCCAATGCTCTCGGCACTCAGGCGAAGGCCGACGTGAAGACTCAGGCGGCGTCAGCGCTGACGGACTATGGCGCAGCCAAGCCTGCCGACATCCTCGTCACTCCGGCGACGGACAAGATCCACGGCAGCCTCCTCGATGCCGCGGTGAGCAGCCGCAGCACCCTGGCGGCGGCGGATGTGTGGGGCTACGCCAATCGCGCGCTGACGTCCTTCGGCACCCTCGCGGGCGACGTGTGGGGCTACGTGACGCGGACGGTCACCGGTGGCAGCGTCACCAGCGCTGGCAGCGTCGATGCCCTCGGCACGCAGGCGAAGGCCGACGTGCGTGGGCAGGCGGATGCGGCGCTGACGGCGTATGACGGCGCGACCGGAGCCGACGTGACGACGGCTGTGGCGCCTCTCGCGACGAGCGCGGCGCTGACCACAGCGGTTCAGCCTCTGGCGACGGCGAGCGGCCTCACGTCGGCAGTTCAGCCTCTCGCGACGGCGGCGGCGCTGACGACGCATGACGGCAAGCTCGATGCCGTGAAGGCGAAGACCGACAACCTGCCGGCCCAGCCGGCGGCGAGCGGTGACGCCATGACGCTGACGACGAATGAGCGTTCGGCCGTGGCCGATGCCGTGCTCGATGAGCCCGTGCAGAGCGCGACCGCGACGGCTGACAGCTTGCGCGCCGCCGCGAAGGCTGCCTGGGCGCAGGGCTTCGGGAAATGGTCGCTCAGCGGAACCGTCCTCCATCTCTATGGACCGGACGGGACGACGGTTGTGCGGCAGTTCAACATCGACAGCGCCGAGACGCCGACCGAGAGGGTGCCTGCATGAACGGGATCGTGCTGCAGGGGATGAGGCGGCCGACGCTGGTGACGCAGGGGTACTCCGCGCACGCCTTCGGCGGGGGAAAACCGACAATCGTCGAGATCGTCCTCGCCGCGGTGAGAATTGACGGGCGCGGCGGCACGAAAATCGAGGCGGCCCACGAGCGCTGCCGCCTGGCCCTCGGGAGGCCGTGAGCATGGTGTTCCACGTGGACTTCAACGAACTGCCCGTGGCGCGGTCGGTGCGCGTCCTGCAGGGCGATACCTACTGCGAGCCGTATGAGCTGAAGCTCAACGACGCGGTGCTGGATCTCACTGGCGCGACTATCACCCTCGCCGTGAGACGTGCGCCGGGCAGAGGGGCCGTCGTGGCGAAGCATGAGATCGCCGCTGACAACGCCGTGGCCGGGACCTTCACGGCGGTCGTCGCGGCCGGCGATACCGCGCAGATGCTCGGCGAGCATTGGTACGAGGTCGAGATCGCGTGGGCGGCGGGCAGCCCGGCCTTCGCCGACGGCTGCGTGAAGACCGTCGTCGCCGGAGGCTTCTCGGTGTATGAGGACGCGCTGCACTAAGGCCGGGGCGACAGGTGAGGGAAAGGCCCACCACCGAGCCACAGCCGCAGGCTGAAGCCTGCGACTACTGGCCACCGATTCTCTGCCTCAACGAACCCTGGAGCGCCACCGCGTCGCAGCGGTAGTCGCACCCTTCAGGAGGCGGACCGCAGGTCCGCACGGCTGTGGGTGCGCGGTGGGCCTTCGCCGTTCAGGCCCGCCCTACAGAAAGGCCACGCACGAGGTGACGAGGGATGCTGGCGGATGATCTTGAGCATGCCGCGATCTGCGAGTGGAACGGCATCATCTACGCGGCCGGATGGAGCGGCGGAGCCGTGTGGTTCGAGCACAGCGACGACGGCGGAAAGACCAGTGCGCCGATCGGCGGCGCCAACCGCGTGCAGGTATGCACGGCCGATGAACAACAGCCGGCCATCGCCGCGCTCGTGACCGGGGAGATCGTCGCCGCGGTCGATCGGAGCGGACAGGTCGCGACGTACGTGAGCCGCGACCAAGGCGAGACGTGGGAGCAGGTGTAAGCCCCGTAACAAGGGGAGGGGTTGAGGAGGGGCCGAATCAGCGTGAGCATGCGTAGCATGCTTGAGCACGCGGAGCGTGCTCTAAGCGAATCCGGCCCTGTCCTTCACCGAAAGGCAAAGCGGGCCGGATTCGCGAGGACGCGTCAAGCGCGTCCTCACTGATTCGGCCCCTCCGAAAAGCCAAGCGCGGCGGGCATAAATGTGGGTTCGCTCCGCGACCCCTGAGCCCTACAGCAAGCAAGACCCCGTACGAGATGCCCTCGGAGGTTAACCACTCATGGCCTTGATACGTCCCGCGGCTGACCTGGTCGTCGATAATCCGAACGCCGACGGCCTCCTCGCCACCCATGGCTTCGCCTAGGACTGGCGCTTCGAGCCGGGCAAGGATGAGCGGCCTGCCAGCGCCGACATGCTCCGGCCCGAGTGGCTCCTCGATGGCTGCGAGATCGTGCCAGTTATCCATGCCCTCGGCCTCCGCGGCTTTGCCGAGAAGGCTGACATGGACCTCGCGAAGTGGAGCATCGACGCCGGGCAGAGTTGGAAGACCATCAAGCCCGCCGGCCGCCCGCAGGTGGACTACCTCTTCTGCTATGACGCGCGGCCGAACCAGTACGGCATCGTCTTGTCGGCCGATGAGTATGAGCCGCGAGTGGCTGTGTGGCTGTGGCGATTTGCGCCGCCAGATGGGCAGACGGATCCGGTCATGGTCGAGGTCACGCTCCATGGGAATGGCCTGGGCCCGGCCTACACCGTGCAGGTTCCGCTGCATGACCATGACTACAAATATCCGAGGCTGTGGCGGCATGAGGTGGGTGAGACTGACCCCCATCTAGTGGATGAGTTGGGCCGCTACGACGCCGCGCGGCTGGGCATGGCCGACGGCGCCGCCGAGCAGATGCTGTGGATCGAGGAGACCGATGGCGTGCTCGTCGTGTCGATATCGGGCGCGGCGGAGCCGTGGGTCTACAAGCCGGAGGATGGCCTCGGGCCGTCACGTGGGCATGTATCCGTGACCGTGCGCGGGCATTGCGCGATGTTCAACCTGCAGGCGATCCAGTATCCGGCGAGTGGGACCGCCATGCCGAGCGAGTACCTGACCGTGCCGGCGTGGATGAACCAGTCGCCGCAATACCTGCCGGTGACGGGCGGGACGGGGATCGTCAATGTGGCGCAAGAGGCCGGCTCCGGCGGTGGGAATACGCGGCCGGAAGTGACCCTCCTCGCGAGTGAACCTGACAAGCGACCGGTGGCGTACACCGTGCATGAGTACCACACGCCGACCTTCGCCGCGGGTGTGACGTCCCCCCGCTCGACGATGGGCGACGAGAATCTGATGCGGCTGCGATGGCGGAGAAGGCTCGGGCGCGGGTGGAACTTCGAGGCTGAGCTGCGCGACTTCGATGGCGCGTACCAGTGGCGCGGGAATGAGAAGGTGACGGTCGCGGCCGGATGGCAGGCGGCCGACAGCCAGGTGATGGTCGGGTATCTGCAGGGGCCGGCGAGGAAGCGCGATGCCGAGGGGTACGTCGGGCGCGCGACGGTGGCCGTCGAGGGGCGCGACTACATCGCGGCGCGGCTGCGTGGGCGCAAGTTCATGGCCTGGCACGGGTCGCCGGTGGGCTGGAACTTCGCCGCCTGGTTCAGGTACGTGCTGACGCGGGCGGGCGTTCCGGACGGGCTGATCGTGGCGCCGGATGATGGGTACCTGATCGACGCGATGCCAGAGCGCTGGCGGTCGCGGTACGAGTTCGGCAACGACGTTGAGGTCGCCGCGGCGCTGGATGCGGTGGTCGGTGGGCGCGGGTGGATGTGGGGCATGGACTACCTGGGGCGGATCTGGACCGGGCCGGAGCCTGCCTACTCGGGCACGCCGGACTTCGTGCTCGATGAGGCGGCCGTGGCTGAGGAAGACCGGCTGGTGACGGTTGAGGCTGAGCGCGCGGCCGAGGATTTCCGCAACTACGTCGCGGTCTTCACCGGGCACGAGGACCTCGAGGCGGCGATCTGGCATGACGCGGCGAGCCATCGCGATCCCACGAGCGCGGCCTTCATCGGCGACGACTGGTGGGATGTGGTCGTGGCGCCGGATGAGCCCAACCCGGCGATGCTGGCGTGGCAGACGTTCTCGGAGGCCAGGCGGGAGCGGTGCGATCTCGTATGGGAGACCGCCGGACGGCCGGGGCTGAGGCCGGGGATGTTCGTGCGCGTGGATGTCGGCGGGCTCAATGTGCCAACGGATGCGGTGTTCCAGATTGTCGAGGACGCCGGGCGGATGGACGTGAAGCGCGGCGTCTTCCGCAGCTTGTTCCTGGCGAGAGCGATGGACATCTGAAGGGGACGCGACGATGGGGGAGTGGTGTCAATGGCGAGCAACAACATGCAGGTGACGCCGCGGACGGCGGTGAGCCTCGGGCTGGTGATCATGCTCGCCGGGGCGCTGGTCGCGTCGGCCGTGGCGTGGGGGAGGATGCAGGCGCAGCTCTCGGAGAAGCTGGATTGCTCGGCCGCCGAGAGGGATTTCGTGCGGCAGAGCGAGCTGTCCAGACAGCTAGACAGCATCGACTGCCGGCTGACGCGGATGGAAGACAAGATGGACAGGTTGCTGGGCGAGGGAAAAGCTCCGCCGAAGTGAAAGACGCCGGCTCCGAGACGTAGTGCGGGGATCCTTCGGTCGGCGGAAAGAGCCTCCCTCAGGATGACACCCAAAGGCAGAAAGGCGAGCGTGGCGGGCATAAATGCCCGCCCTACAGGAAATCGGATTGGCGAAGGGAGTGAGAAAAGATGGATGCGACCAGCATGCTGCCCGCCGCGCTCGTGGCGGGCTTTGCCGTTGCGACTAAGTTTGCTGTGGATTTTGCCTCAAGGCTTTACCAGACGAAGGCCGGGGATGAGCTTCCAGGCTGGGTCAAACAGGTTCTGAGCTTCGCGATCGCCCTGGCGCTGACCCTTCAAGGGCATGTGGATGTGTTCTCGAACATCAGCGGGCAGTCCAGCTATGTGGGGCAATTCTTGACCGCACTTGTACTCGCCAGCGTGGCGAGTGAGGTCGCGCATCCGGCTGTCGAGGTCGTGAAGAGCGCGAGTGCGGCCCTCAAATCGGCGGGCGACCAATGAACTACAACAACCTGTGCGAGAACAAGGACATGTGGGGCTTCGACCCGGGGTTCGATGTGCGCAAGTTCCTCGAGCACATCGGCAGCCCTCGGCTGAAGGACACTCCCGACTTCGTGGACTGGGTGGTGGCGGCCGCGCAGGCGTCGGACATCAACCCGCGGATGCTGCTAGCGGTCGCACATAAGGAGCAGAGCTTCCTCACGCGGCCGGGATCAGGGACGGGATGGCAGCGGGCGCAGGACTGGACGATGGGCTACGGCGCCACGGATAGCGGCGACATCGGCAAGTACCAGGGCACGCGCAACCAGGTTTTCTCGGCGGCGGCGGGCCTGCGCCGGTACTGGGACCGCGGGATGGTGCAGCCGATGGTTGGCAAGCCTCTGGGGCGGACGATGCCGGGGCTGAGCGATGAGCTGACGGCGCAGGTTGTGCCTAACAATGAGGCGACTGCGGCCCTATACCTGTACACGCCGCACCGCAGCGGAGCGCTGGGCTTCGAGCAGGTGTGGACGTGGCTGAAGGATCGGGAGGCTGAGATGGCCGGCGGGACGGCAGTCGTTCCCGCGGTGCTGCCACCTCCCGCGCCAAGTGGGAGTGAGGGTGCGGCTGCGCCGGATACGACGAGGGCGAAGCTTGTCGCCGTCGCGAGGCAGGTGGCGCAGGCGAGGGCTGATGGCAGGGCCGAGGTGACAATCGGCGGCGTGAGCTTTGAGCCGCTGAAGACGGGGTACTGCGCGGCCTTCGTGCGCGAGGTGCATGAGGCGGCGCTGGGCCTACCTGAATACACCTGGTCCTATCGCGGGGCCGATGCGCGTGAGGTCGAGGCCAAGCTGAAGGCGGCGGGCAAGCAGGTGCCTGCCGAGAAGCGCCAGGCGGGCGACGTCGTGGCCTTCAACCGCGCGTGGCTGGGCAAGTTCGGACATGTGGCGATCTACCTGGGCAAGGACGCGCAGGGCCGAGACCTGATCGCCGAGGATGGCTCGCACGGGGTGTCGGTCGATCTGATCGGCACGCGGGCGTGGCACATCAGCGGCTACTACTCGACCCTCGCGGCGGCGACGGCTGGGTATGAGCCGGGGCCGGTGAAGATCGTTCTCCTGCCCGGGAGCACGGTCGTGGACTGCGACGCGGCGCTGGAGGGCGGGACGGTCAGGTGCAACCTGCGCCCGCTGACGGAGGCAATCGGGGCCGAGGTCCATGACCACATCGCCGACGAGCGGAAGGTGTACCTGCGCGTGGCGGGTGCGAGCCCGGAAGCGGTAACTTCGGAGGCTGTGAAACCATGAGAAGGATTGTCCTTGTAGTCGCGTTGGTTGCGTGCGCATGTGTCGTGAGAGGTGACTCCGGCTGGGGGCAGTTCGGCGCGAACTCGGGCCCCTTCACCACAAAACCGTTCTATGGCGGCCTGGAGAACTTCGGCTCGGGGTACGGCGTGGGGCTCACCTCGTTCCCGGATTCGATGACCATCATCGGTGGGCATGCTCTTGCGCTCGACGGCTTCGCGGCGACGCAGTCGAGCCCCGCCGCTGGTCTGTCCGCGAGCCTGGAGAAGGTGCCGAACCCGCGCGACTGGGTCGGCGTCATCATCGCCGGGCCGGACAAATGGAGCGGGTACCTGAAGGTCATGCTGGACTTCTGAGGCGACGATGCCCTACATGCCGATAGTGCCCATCCCGGTGAAGATCGGGATTGCCGTGGGGGTCATCGTTGCATTGGGATGCCTCGCGATCCGGTGTCCGCGGCTGCAGTGGGAATGCCTCGCGGCGGGTGGCGCGCTGGCGTTCTGGGCGGGGGCGCAGGCGGGGAAGCTGCGGGAGTGGAACAAGCACCGCCTGCCGCCGGGTGAGTGAGGCGGGGCGGGGATGATGATGGAAGGCTAACGCCGGGGGCCAAAAGGCTTCCGGCGTTTTTCGTTTTGGGGCGAGATGGCAGGCCCGCTCCCTTGCCGCGTCGACTTGCAGGTAATACATTGGGAGCTGGATTTTCGGAGGAAAGCACAGGGGCGTGCCGGGATGGGCAAGGCCGGGAAGCATATCACTTTCAACGTGGAGATAGTCGTCGAGAAGGATGGAGACGGCTACCACGCGTACTGCCCTGCGCTGAAGGGTCTCCACGTGGGCGGGGATACGGTGGATGAGGCGGTGGAAACCGCCATGGATGCGGCCGGGTGGTACTTGGAGTCGATGATCCACCACGGCGATCCGATCCCGATCGGGGTGTGTGGCAGCCGGGGTCGCCGGAGCAGAGGTACAACCGCCAACTGCAGGTAGCGGTCACGTAGACGAATCCGGAGAGATCGGTATGACGACGCCGGGGCCAAAAGGCTTCCGGCGTTTTTCGTTTTGTCGGCGAAGGCGACAGCGAAAAGCGGGCCGGATTCGCGATGACGCGTAGGCGCGTCATCTCTGATTCGGCCCCTCCGAAAAGCAAAGGAAAAGGCCCCGCAGACGCTCGGTTGTGCGCTTCCTCCGGCAGGCTCCCTTCGACAAGCTCAGGGCAGGCAGGACAGGCAGGATGACGACCGAGAGCGAGAGATCAGGGCAGTAGGTGCGCGCGGTGGGCATGGTTCAGGGAGGAACCGGGCCGGGGAAGGCGTAATCTTCTTCCACATGCACACTCCCGCCAGGCCCCTTCGAAGTGAACGAGCGTTCATCGTAGCCCTGGCCGCGGTCGTCGCCGCAACGGCCTGGGGCGCCGGGGCACCCTTCGTCCACTACGACCTTCGCCCCGCCGCTGCCCCGGCTCAGCGCGCCATCGTCATGGACCTCGGCGATGGCATGGAGACCCTCGTCGTGTCCATGACCTACTCCGGGCCGCCGGGGAAGTTCGCGTGGATCCTACCGGTGCCGGCCATGCCCGCACCTGGGATGCGGCCAGTCTACCCGGAAGTTGCGCCCGCGTCGGAAGCGTTCCTGCGCCAGATCTTCACGGCGACCGCGCCGAAGATCGTGACCGAGCCCCTCGCATCGCCTACTCCGCCCGGCCCGACGTCTCCTCTTCACCCAAACCAGCCGAAGCCGGACCCGCCGCCGCCGCTAGCTGAGGTGGTCGATCGGCCGAGCATGCAGGCCGGGCCGTATCAGGTGACCATCCTTCCCGCGACAAAGGTCGAGGCGCTGACCGGTTGGCTCGATGGCAAGGACTACCGATATGACGACGCTGTCGTGCCGCTGATCGATGCGTACGTGGGGGCGCAGTGGTGCTTCGTGGCGGTGCAGACTGAGGCTCCGGCTGGCACCGGCGCGCTGGTGGAGGGAGCGCTGCCGCCGCTGGCGATCCGTTTTCCAAAGCCCAAGGATGACGGTCTGGTCTATCCGCTGATGTTCTCCAAGGCCGGAGCGCGGAAGTGGACCGTGGTCGATATGGTGCTGGTGACGCCGGGGGAAAGAGACTGCGATGAGCTGCCGGCCGAGCCCCTCGATAATGCGCGCGAATGGCGCGACCGGGGCATCTTCCAGATCCTCAGCGATGCGACCGACAAGGGCACGAAGGCCGTCGCCCTGTGGCAGAGCAGAGGTGTGCCGGTGGGGGAGAAGGCGTGGTGTGTGAGCGGGAAGCCGAGGCCTGCGAAGGCCCTGGCGTGGGGGAAGCTGCGCTGCCGGCGGCTGTGGATGAAGCTGCGGCGCGACCAACTGCGGGACCTCCACTTCGACCGGCGCGAGCGAGCGCTGGTGGACTTCTCGCTGGAGTTCGTACGGCAGGGGAAGGCGCGGTTCGAGCTGGTGCGGCCGGGCGGGACGCTCGATGGCTTGAGGAAGGCCGGGGTGAAGGCGCTGATCGACCTGGGCGTGAGGGCCGGGGCGACGGCGGTGCTGGTGTCGCTAGTGGTGGCCCTCGGGGTGCTGCTCGGCTTCGTGGCGGTCGTTTACCTGCGCCACTTCAC
>PMZA01000358.1 GCA_003170595.1 Armatimonadota bacterium | reverse complement strand
CCGCGGGTCGGGAGATCCGCGGGGGTGGGGCGCTGTGGCCGCTTTTTTTGCTGCGGGGTCCTTTGCTTTCGCCCTTGCATTCCCAGTCTTCGCCTTCCGGGAGGCAGTCCCATGAAGAGCAACCGCATCGTCTTCTCCGAGCCCGGTAAGGTCGCCTTCATCGACGACGAGATCCCTGACGATCCGCCCCCGGGCGAGATCCTCGTCGCCACCGAAGCCACCCTCATCTCCACCGGCACCGAGACCACCTGCCTCCGCGGCGATTTCGACGAAGACACCAGTTGGGCCGCCTGGACCAAGTTCCCCATGACCCCCGGCTATTCCAACGCCGGCCGCGTCCTCAAGGTGGGGGAGGGGGTCACTGGCTCTTCTCCCGGCGACCGCGTCGCCACCGCCGGGGGCCACCAGCGCTTCTTCACCTTCCCCGCCGACGATCCCGCGATCGCCCGCATCCCCGACTCCGTCTCCGACGAGGACGCCACCTGGGCGGTCATCGCCTTCGTCGTGCAGACGGGCGTCCGCCGCGCCGAGCACGCGATGGGCGACACCGCCGCCGTGATCGGCCTCGGCCCTCTCGGCCAGCTCGCCGTCCAGTACCTTCGCACCCTCGGTCTCAGCCAGATCCTGGCCATCGACCCGTTCCAGATGCGCCTCGATCAGGCCCTCGCCCACGGCGCCACGGCCGGCTTCTGCGGCAGCGCTGCCGACGCCCACGACTTCGTCGCCGATCAGACCGGAGGCCGCCTGGTCGACGTCGTCTACGACATCACCGGCAACTGCGAGGTCCTCCCCCTCGCGCTCAAGCTTCCGCGCAACTTCGGCAAGCTGATACTCATCGGCGACACGGCCCATCCTTACCGCCAGCGTATCACCCAGGACGTGCTGATCCGCGGCCTGACGATCATCGGCACGCACAACGCCAAGCTCCCGCCCGAACACGCTTTCTGGACTCACGGCCGGCAGATGTCCCTCTTCCTGGAGTATGTGTGCCGCGGCTCGATTCGCGTATCCGACTTGGTGACCCATCGCTTCTCGCCGGAGGACGCTCAGAAGGCTTACACTCTTCTCGAGGAGGACCGCGCATCGACCCTCGGCGTAATCTTCGACTGGCGATAAGCCTTTCGCACGGCATGTGTAGCCGCGGACTTCAGGCCGCGGGGGTGGATGGGCTGTGGCCTTGCCTTTGCTTTCCGCCTTTGTTTGCTGTAGGGCGGGGCTTTACGCCCCACCGCGCCTTTGCCTTTCCGCTTGGCTTGTGGAGGGGCCGAGTAGGGAAGCGACCCGCAGGGTCGCAAGGGTCCCCTACCCGGCCCGGCTTTGGCCTTTCGATTTCGCCTTTCGACCGGAGGTCACGCATGCGACTGTGCCTGTCCCTTGCCCTTATCCTTTTCCTTTCGCCGCTGACCGCCTTCGCCGGCGATCCGACGCCCGACCTCCAGCCCTGGCAGAAACCCGGCGCGACGGCCGGCGACGAGATCTCCGGTCCCGACGGCGGCACGATGATCTGGGTCCCGCCCGGCGAGTTCGACATGGGCTCCAGGGACGGCCGCCCCGACGAGCAGCCCGTCCACCACGTCCGCCTCACCCACGGCTTCTGGCTCCGCAAGAGCCCGGTCACTCAGGCCCAGTACCAGCGCTATTGCCAGGAGACCGGCGCCGACTTCCCCGCCGGCGGCGACGGCGACCTCTTCCCGGTCGTCAATATCGGCTGGAAGGACGCCGCCGACTACTGCAAGCATTACGGCATGACCCTCCCCACCGAGGCGCAGTGGGAGTATGCCGCCCGAGGAAAGGACGGCCGCGTCTACCCGTGGGGCAACGACTGGAGCCCGTCCCTGTGCTGCAACTGGCAGAACCGCGGCCCCAACGCCCACGCCTTCCCGATCGGCAGCTTCCCGCAGGGCGCAAGCTGGTGCGGCGCGCTCGACATGGCCGGCAACGTCTGGCAATGGTGCGCCGACTGGTATGACAGCAAGTACTACGCGGCCTCACCCGCCGCCGACCCGCCCGGCCCGGACGAGGGCGAGGCCCTCCCGGTTATCGGCCAGGTGCGCGTGTTGCGCGGCGGATGTTGGAGCATCGACGACCCGACGGTTTTCCGTAGCGCCCACCGCGGCTACGTCGACAATCCCTCCGCCCGCCGCGACGGCTACGGCTTCCGCTGCGTCTTCGTCCCCTAACCCGCCTTTGCTTGGCCTGTGGATCTCGCTTGTGGAGGGGCCGAGTAGGGTGGCGCGTCTTGTGCGCCGGGTCCCCTACCCGGCCCGGCCTTTCGCCTGTCATCTTCAGCCTTTGCCTGGCTTGTGTAGCCGCGGACTTTAGGCCGCAGCGGCGGTCCGCAGGACCGCNNTTGCGATGCGGAGCATCGCCGGGTGGCACTCTAGGCCGACCGAAGGATCTATTCTTCGCCAAGCACTCCAATCATGCGGACAACGCTTGCCGCTCTGATGGTCCTCTCCATCCTTGGAGGCACACCCATGTCCTTCGCCGAATCCGCACGCCAGCTCCTCGACCGCCTTGCCTCACCTCCCCCTCGCGCCGCCTCCG
>PMZA01000409.1:7846-8068 GCA_003170595.1 Armatimonadota bacterium | reverse complement strand
CGTCGACGCCACCGACACCACCTTCGGCCTCCGCACCCTTCGCTACGACGCCGACAAGGGCTTCTTCCTCAACGGCCAGCCGCTCAAGCTGCAGGGCACCTGCAACCATCAGGACTTCGGCGGCGTCGGCATCGCTCTGCCCGACTCGCTCCACGACTATCGCATCCGCAAGCTCAAGGGGATCGGCTCCAACGCCTACCGCTGCTCGCACAACCCGCCGGC
>PMZA01000409.1:0-7836 GCA_003170595.1 Armatimonadota bacterium | reverse complement strand
CGCAATCACCCCTCGATCATCATGTGGTCGATGTGCAACGAGGAGGGCGCCCAGGGCACTCCGCAGGGCCAGAAGATGTTCTCGGCGATGATGGACGTCGTGCACCGCTACGATAAGACGCGCCCGATCTCTTGCGCGATGAATGGCGGCTGGGGCTCAGGGATCACCAACGTCGAGGATCTGCAGGGTTTCAACTACAGCCCCAACCAGTACGACGGCTTTCACGCCTCGCATCCGAAGATGCCCATCTTCGGCAGCGAGACCGCCTCCCACGTCTCCGACCGCGGCGAGTATACCGAGGACAAGCCGCACGGCTATTGCGATGTGCACTGGGGCTATCCCGAGGGCTCCTGGAAGCCCGTCGCCGAGAGAGATTTCGTCGCGGGCTCCTTCGTCTGGACCGGCTTCGACTATCGCGGCGAGCCCTCGCCCTACGACTGGCCGTGCATCTCCTCCCACTTCGGCATCATCGACACCTGCGGCTTCTGGAAGGACGCCGCCTGGTATTACAAAGCCTGGTGGGGCGATAAGCCCGTCGTTCACGCCTTCCCGAACTGGACGCTTCCTGGCCGCGAGGGGCAGGAGATCGAGGTCTGGTGCTACGGCAACACCGAGCAGGTCGAGCTGTTCGTCAACGGCCAATCCGTCGGCGTGCAGAACATGCCTCGCTGGCAGCATGTAGCGTGGAGGGTCAAGTACGAGCCGGGCGTGCTCGAGGTCCGCGGCCTCAACGGTGGCAAAGTCGTCGCGACGGAGAAGACTGAGACCACGACGGCCCCGGTCTCTCTTCAGGCTACGCCCGACCGCACCTCGATCCTCTCGGACAACGAGGACATCGTGCCGGTCGCGGTGGCGATCCTCGACGATCACGGCCGCCCCTGCCCGAACGCCTCGGACGAGGTCTCCTTCACGGTGGAGGGGCCTGCGAAGATCGCGGGCGTGGGCAACGGCGACGCGAGTTCGCATGAGCCGGACAAGGCCTCGAAGCGTCACGCCTATCACGGCTACTGCATGGTCTTCGTGCAGTCAACCTTCAAGCCGGGGCAGATCCGCCTGACCGCCACGGCCCCCAACCTGAAGCCCGCCACCGTCACCCTTAAGTCCGCGAAGCCTTAGTCTTCAGCCTTTCGCCTTCTGTAGGGCGGGGATTCACTCCCCGCCGCGAAAGGAGGAAACCAAACGTGAACAGGATCCCGGTTAGGTCCAGCAACATCCGCTCTATAGGGTACGACGAGGAGAACCTGGTCTTGGAGATCGAGTTTCTCGACCATGCACTTTACGAGTACTACGCGGTGCCCCCCGACGTGCATGCCGGCTTGATGTCCGCTCGATCACACGGCGTGTACTTCCATTCACACGTAGAAGGCCGGTACAAGTACAACCGCTTGGCCTAACGTCGCGGGAGGTCCTCGGCATGCGAATCGCCAACGTCAAGATTGAGAACTTCAGGTCGTTGCTCAGCGTCGAGATGCCGGTGTCCGACATCACCGCCCTCGTGGGCCGAAACGGGTCCGGCAAGTCATCAATCCTGAGAGCGCTCCACTTGTTCTACAACACTGCGGCTCTGGTGACCCGGGAGGATTTCTACAACCGCGACACCGCGCAGCCCATCGCCATCCAAGTGATGTGGGACGCGCTCACGGCTGCGGAATCGAAAGCATACAGAGCCTACGTAGACGGCGGAACGCTGACGGTTAGGAAGGAGGTCGTCTGGCAGGCCGACAGGCCGGTCGAGTCCTACCGCAGCTGGAGCCTCCAGTATGCTCCTTTCGCGGCCGTAAGGGCAGCAGAGGGTGCCGCGGCGAAGATCAAAGCGTTCAACGAGCTTGCGGGCTCAGGCACCGTGTCGGGTCTCGGCGCGAAAGTCAAAGGCGCCACAGCGGCAGAAGCCGCTATGGATAAGTGGGAGGCCGACAATGCCGACGATTGTGTGCGCGCGCCGGACGACGGCCGGTTCTTCGGGTTCAGGAATGTAGGGAGCGGCAAGCTTGAGCGGTTCACTAGATTCGTCTACGTTCAGGCGGTCCGGGAAGCGTCGGAAGACGCGGTCGAGGGCAAGGGCCGGAGCCCTCTCTCGGAGCTGATGGATGTTGTGGTGAGAAGCGTGCTCCAGGAGGACCAGGAGTTCAAGGAGTTCAGAACCTACGTTCGGGAGCGGTACTCGCAGGTGTTCTCGCCCGATCGTCTGCCGCAACTGCCTGAGCTGGCTGGCGACCTGACACGGTTGCTGCAGCAGTATGCCGCCAACGCTGGCGTGAGTCTGACCTGGCAGGACGGCACCGGTCCGGACATACAGCTCCCGAAGGCCATGGCCGAGCTCATTGAGGACGGGTTCCCCGGCGATGTGTCGAGGAAAGGCCACGGGCTACAGAGGGCCTTCATCCTCGCCCTTCTTCAGTACCTCGCCTCCTTCCGACAGGAGGAACCCGTCGCGGGCGTCGAGGACGACGGCGATGCCGCTCCGACCGACCCGATAGTGCCGAGCCTCGTCCTCGCCGTGGAGGAGCCCGAGTTGTACCAGCACCCTGGAAGGCAGCGTCGGCTGTCCCGTGTGTTCCGGGAGCTGACTGGCGACATGCCGGATAGCGCGGGCCGCATCCAGGTCATCTACTCTAGCCACTCGCCGCTCTTCGTGGACTCGGGCCACTTCGAGGAGGTCCGGTTGGTGCGCAAGGTGCCCAATGCTGCCGCTGCGAACGCCCCAATGGTCTCGACCATCGCCCACACGACTCAGGATTGCGTCGGCACGGCGCTGGACGAAGCCGGCAAAGGCACACCAAAGATGACGCAGCCCGGCGCCCTGGAGGCCCGCCTCACTAGTGTGATGACGCCTACTGTCGGGGAGGGTTTCTTCGCCGACGCTGTGGTTCTAGTCGAGGGAGAGAGCGACCAGGCCGCCATTCTCGGTGCGGCCGCAGCCACTGGACTCGATCTGGACGAGTACGGCGTGTCCGTCGTGCCTGTCGGAGGCAAGACTAAGCTGGACAAGCCGTTTTGTGTCTTCTCGTTGCTTGGCATCCCGTGCTACGTGGTGTTCGACGGAGACAAGAACAAGGGCGAGAAAGGGAACCCGCAGACAAATGAGAAGCTTCTGCGCCTCCTCGGAGCGTCAGCGTCCATGTGGCCGCCCAGCAAGACCACCGACACGTTCGCATGCTTCGAAGATGACCTAGAGCGGCAGTTGCGTTCCGACTGGGGAGAGAAGGAGTACCAAAGCATCATGGAAGAGGCCAGGGAGTGCTACGGCTACTGCGCCACGGACGACGCCTGCAAGAACCCCTCTGTGATGGCGCACGCCCTTCGGTTGGCACGCGAACGCGAACGTGACTGCAGTCGCCTCACGGATATAGTCAACCGAGCCGTCCGGCGGTCACCGATGTGCAAGCCGTGACGTTGTGATGCCTGCGGCTCTACTGCCCACTTCCCTTATGCGGCACCAGCTTCACCCACTTCAGGTTCATCAGCGCGAAGTTGTTGAACCGCTTCGGCTTCAGGCTCACCTCGTACGTCCCGGGCTTCAGGTGCACCGGCCCGTGGCTCACCTCGGTCTCATCGAACCACGTCGTCGTCACCTTCACCTTCGCGTCGATCGTCTGCGCCCCAACCCCAATCGTGTAGTCCCCGCCCTCACTCGCCGGCGCCGCCTGGAAGACGACCACATCGTAGTCGCCCTCCTGGCTCACGCGGACCTTCCAGCTTAGCCAGTCGTTCAGCTCGACCCAGTACCCGATGTCGTCGTACTGCGCCTGGTAGCTCACCTTCGTCCCGTGCGTGGTGACCTCCGACGCCGGCATGGTGACCGTCCCATCAGCGTCTTGCACGATGCCGGTCTGGACGTCGCCGCGGAAGTCCACGACCACGACCTCATGCTTGAGCTTCTCCCCGCCATCGCCCAGCCGCACGACCACGTCCGTCCCTTCCCGCAGCGGATGAAGCACTTGCCCGCTGCTGAGGATGCTCGCCCCCGTGACCTCGTTGCGGAAGTTGCTCAAGACCAGCCGCCCACCCTCCGGCGGCGTGATGATATGCACGTACAGCCGCCCCGGCCTCATCGTAATTCGTTGCCCGGGGCAGACCTTTCGCGGCCCGGCCTGCGTCCCATAGATCGACGCGCCGTTGACCTTCATCCATTGCCCGATCGCCTCCAGCCGCTCTCTGAACTCCGGCTGGATCTCGCCCGTGGGCATCGGCCCGATGTTGAGGAGAAGATTGCCCCCGCCACTCGCCGTCTTCGCGAGCACCCCCAACAAGTCGTCGGTCGACTTGTAGGCCTTGTCGGTCGGGTTATAGGCCCACGTATTGTTGATGGTCATGCACGTCTCCCACGCATGGCCGAGCCCGCCCTCGGGCACGGTCTGCTCAGGGGTGCCATAGTCGCCATCGGTGCCCGCGCGGTCGTTGATGAGGATGCCCGGCTGGAGGGTGCGGATCATCTGGCACAGCTCGTGGGATTTCCACTGCTGCGTCGTATGCTCCCACCCGCCGTCGAACCAGATGACGCTCAGCTTGCCGTACTGGGTGCACAGCTCGCGCATCTGCCCGTGGAGGAAGTCGACGAAGCGGTCCCACCGCGCGGGGTCAAGCTGCTGCGGAAGCATCCCCGGCCCGGGGTTGCCCTGCATGGGCGCGGTCATGTAGTCGGGGTTGTGCCAGTCCGCGAGGGAGAAGTAGAACCCGAACTTGAGCCCCTCGGCGCGCACGGCATCGGCGAGCATCTTCGCGATGTTCTTCCCGTACGGGCTGTGCATGATCGAGTAGTCGCTCAGCTTCGTATCGAACATTGAGAAGCCGTCGTGATGCTTGCTGGTTAGGATGACGTACTTCATGCCCGCGCGCTTGGCGAGCTTGGCGATGGCGACTGGGTCGAATTTGGTGGGGTTGAAGGTCGTCGCCAGAGCCTCATAGTCCGCCCGCTTCGGATCACCGGCATACAGCGGCCAGGAGGCCTCAATGCCGCGCTGAGAATACGCGCCCCAGTGGATGAACATGCCGAATCGCGCAGCCTCGAACCAGGCCATGTCCGGCGGAGCGATTTTCGGAGCTGTCTTCGGCGCAACGTCAGCCCCCATCGCTACCGTCGTCAGAACGACCGCCAGGCTCATCATCAGCATCTTCCGCATCATGTCGTCTCTCCTCGCTTGTGCCTTACTCTTTCCGCTTGCTGTAGGGCGCGTGTTTATCCCGCGCCGCGCTTCTCGCTCTTCCGCTTTCGCCCCACGCCGTCATCCTGCCTGTCCTGCCTGCCCTGAGCTTGTCGAAGGGAGCCTGTCGAAGGAAGCGCACAGCCTAACACCCCTGGACGAACTCATCGAGCGAAGCGTCGCGAAGCGTCGCAGAAGCGTCGCGAAGCGTCGCAGAAGGATCTGAGGTGGCGGTGTACGACCTCTCGTCCCTGGGGCCCTTCTCTCTCATCGCCACCTTACACCCCACACGATCTGTCATCCTGAGGTAGGCGCTCTGTGCCGACCGAAGGATCTCCTTTTGGCTCTGCCTTGCCACCGCCTACTCATCGCCTGCGGCCCTGACGTCCTTTTGTCTCTACCCCGCCGCGCCTTTCACCCTTCGCCAACCACCCCCACCGCACACCCCACACGATCTGTCATCCTGAGCGAGAGGAGCGAAGCTCCTCCGCGAAGGACCTAGTTTTCGCCAATCGCAACCCACGCCACGTCACTTCACGCCCCTTGCTTTGTCCCCTCATCCTCTGTACTCGGCGGCGTAACCCCCGGCGCGATCGGCGTTCCACCGGGCGGTGGTGGCGCTGGCCTCAGCTTCGCCCCGGCCTTCCCACCAGCCTTCCCCGCAGCCTTCGCCTTCGTTTTCCCCGTCGCCGCCGCTCCCGCCTTCCCCTTCGCACCCGCGTACGCCGGCCCATACACCGGTGTCAGGAAGTGATCCCGGCTGCCCGAACTCGTATCGTTGTACAACCCCGGCTTCGGTGCCGGACTTTGCACAGTCACGATCCCCGCCCCGTTGTGGTCGGGCCACACCTTCACCGGGAACGCCTTCGTGAACCAGTGCGTGTTCATCTTCTCGCTCGCCGGCGCTTCCCCGATGCAGAACACCCACCCGTCCTGCGAGCCGATGACGATCATCCCCCCGCACACGCACGGCGTCGCGTCGATGTCGAAGCCCTCGTTGAACACCCAGATCGGCTTGCCCGTGTCCTCGTCGAGGCACCACACCCGCCCGTCCCGCGTCCCCACGACGACGCACCCGTCGGTCACCGCCGCCGAACTCCAGATCCGGTTGCCGATCTGCCGCTTCCACACGAGCTTTCCGCTGCCCATCTCGAAGCAGTAGAACATGCCGTTGTTGCAGCCCACGAAGACGTGTTTCTTTGCCGGGTCGAGGGCCGGGCTCGCCCAGATTCCCCTCGGGAAATCCACATGCCACAGCGGCTTGTNNTCGTCTTCCCGGTGCCGGCGTCGCAGCAGTAGAGGATGCCGTAGTCGCTGCCGGACATCACATGCTTGCCCACGACGGTCGGCGACGACTCCACGCTCCCATCGGTATGCACGCTCGTCCACAGGATCTTCCCGGTCACGGGATCGAAGCTGTAGATGTGGTCATCCTCGCCGCCGATGTACCCGCGGTTGCCGATCACGACCGGGTTGCTGTCCATGTCGTTGCCGGTCCGCGTTTCCCACACCATCTTCCCATCGGCCGCGCGGTAGCAGTGGATCTTGTTATCCCGCCCGCCGTGGAAGATGTAGTCGCCGAAGAGGGAGATGCTGCCCTTGATCGAGTGGTGGTTGGGGTAGTACCAGATCGGCTTGCCCGTGAGCGCGTCGACGCAGTAGACGAAGCTGTCGACCGACCCCATGTACACGCGCCCGTTCTTCATGCACGGCTGCCCGGTCCACCCGAGGCCCTGCCAGGGATGGTCGGGCGTGAGCTTGGGATCGCCGCGGCTTTCGTAGATACCTTCGTCCTTGGTCTTGGTGAGGAAGCGCCAGAGGAGTTTGGGATGACGCGGCACGGTTCCGACGCCGGACTTGTTCCGCTCGGGATTACCGCGGAACATGATCATCTCATCGGCCCCTTCCGCGGGTGCCTGCGCCTCATCTGCCGGCGCCTTTGTTTGAGGCTGCGGCTGCACGGCTGGCGCGACAGCCGGCGTCTGGGGGGCTGGCGCGGCGGCAGGTGGGGCGGTGCCCTTGGAGAGATACATGACGGCGCCGACAGCGACGGCTGCGAAGACGATGACACCGAGGATTACACCGATCCAGAGGTTGCTGGAATTGCCGGAGCGCATGGGTTCAGACCTCCGTGACTGCCGTTAACCGCGCGCAATTATACGCCGATGCCCCTCGCTTCTGCCCGCGCTCTTCTGCTCTAGGTCGTCATCCTGAGCGCACGACTCATCGCTTGTGGCGCTCGCGTCCGAGCGAAGGATCTGTGGTGGCGAGGAGAAGACCTTGCGGCGTGGTGGCTTTGCGCCTTCTGCCTTTGGTTGTCATCCTGAGGAAGGCGTCTTGGGCCTGACGAAGGATCCCCCGGATGACGTCCACTAACGCCTGTCCCATCGCCCGTGGCTCACGGCCCTGCCTTAACCACCACCATCCCGCTCCCCGGCCTTTCATTCTCGTAACTCGCGGCCACCCAATCCGCCGACCTCGCCACATCCGACAGCTCGACCTCATCGATCAGGCCGACCAGCCCAGGCCTCCCTTGCGCCCCTCCTATCGTCGGCCCCGTCGTCTCCGCCGCGACCTCTCCGCCGAAGGCCTTCTCAGCGACGAACCGCCCGTCCTCGTAGTACCGCTGCCGCTGGCCATCGTACGTGAGCACTAGTTGGTGCCACCGCTCGTCGAGCACCGACCCGCCCGGCAC
>PMZA01000248.1 GCA_003170595.1 Armatimonadota bacterium | reverse complement strand
GCGCGAAGGATCTCCTCTTGGCTTTGCCACGTGGCCTGCGCCTGGCGCCTTCCTGCCCTCGCTCTTCGTCGTCATCCTGCCTGTCCTGCCTGCCCTGAGCTCGTCGAAGGGAGCCTGCCGAAGGAATCGCACAACCTGTCGTCCGCGGTTGACCTGGCGAGCGAAGCGACGCGAAGCGTCGCAGAAGGATCTGCGGTGGCAGCGTAACAACCTCACGTCCACGGGGCCTTCGTCTTTCCTTTCCCCGCCAGGACTTCCCTTCCCCGCGTCGAACACGTCCCCCACGGAGGCTCCTGCGTTGCCCGAACACAACGTCCTTTTCCCATCCTCCGGCGAGTCTCTCATCGCCGCCCTGCACGTCCCGACCGACGCCCCACGCGCCGGCCTGATCTTCCTTCACGGCTGGGCGGGGTACCGCGTGGGCGCGCATCGCATGTTGGTCGCCGCCGCACGAGAGGCCACGTCTCGCGGCTACGCATCCCTGCGCTTTGACTTCCGCGGTCGCGGCGACAGCGGCGGCGCGACGATGGCGGCGACCCTCACCACGATGATCGAGGACACGCTCGCCTCCTCCTCCTTCCTTCGCTCAGAGCTTGGCCCGCTGCCCATCGTGCTTGTCGGCGATTGCTCAGGCTGCGAGGTGGCCATCGGCGCGGCCCCATCCCTCGACGACGTCCGCGCCCTCGCCCTCTGGTCGGCTCCGATCATCGGCGGCGCCCGCGAAGCCTCCGACGCCGCCAAGTCCCGTGCCGTCCGCGCCTCGTACGCGCGCAAGCTCTTCTCGGCCCAATCCTGGCGCAAACTTCTGGCCGGCGCCCTCCGTTGGGACCTCATCCGCCGCGCCTTGACTCGTGGTGGCAAGGGCGCGGGCGAGGAGGGCTCCGCCGCCGACGCCCACATCGATTGGAACGCTCGCTTCCTTTCCTTCCGCGGTGAACGCTTGTTCATCTATGGCGCGGCCGACCCGGTGACTCCCGCCTGCGTCGATTTCTATCGCGCCCTCTCCGCCCGCTCCGGTTCAGCCTTCGACCTCCGCTCCATCGACGGCGCGAACCACGCCTTTTACTCGGCGGCCTGGCAGCGCGAGGTCATCGCCCATACCCTCGATTTCCTTGACGCCCTCCCTTCGCTCGCCCAACCCCACGCCTGAGCCCATCCTCCTTACGTTGCTTTCCTTCGCCCGCCCCTGGGGTAGAATAATCGCATGGGAGTCTCAGTCCTTTTTGTGAATCACGTCTCTGCGGTGAGCGGTGCTGAGCGAACCTTGCGGGACTTGATCCGCCATCTCCCGTCCGACGTCCATCCCATCGTCGCCTGCCCCGGCCTCTGGGATGAGCCCCTCCCGCGCATGCTCGTCGAGGCCGGCATCGAGCGCATCGACGGCCCGGCCTGGCGTCCGCATCGCCTCCCCGCCTGGCAGGCCGCAGCCGACTTCCTCTCTTCCGCCCACGCCGTCCGCATGCTCAAGCAGACCGTCCAGGCGGTGAAGCCCGACGTCGTCCACGCCAACAGCTTCCCCGCCGCGGTCCTCATGTCCATGTCCGGCCTCCGCGTCCCCTGGCTATGGCAAGCGCGCGACGTGCACATAGGCCGCCGTTTCATCGTCCCGGTAGCCGGCCGCTGTCCGCGCATCGTCGCCATCTCGCAGACCGTGGCCGACTTCGTCACTCGCACCGCACCCCGTGGCGCTCGTCGCATGCAGGTCATCTTCAACGGCCTCGACATCGACGGCGTCCGCGCCGCCGCGAGGACGAATGAGTCCTTGCGCGATCAACTCCGCCTCCCCCCGTCCACGCCCCTCGTCGGAGTAGCCGCCCAGCTCGTCCCGTGGAAGCGCCTCGACGTCTTCCTTCGCGCCATCCCGGGGCTCCTCGACACGGGCGCGCATTTCGTGATCCTCGGCTCCGACCTCTTCGGCGAGCACGGCCGTCTCGCCAACGATCTCGAACAACTCGCCAGCAGCCTCAACATCACGAAGCGCCTCCACTGGCTCGGCTATCTCGACCACGCCGAGCCGATCCTGTCCCAACTCGACGTGTACTTCCACACGGCCACTGACGAGCCCCTCGGCCGCGTCTTACTCGAGGCCATGGCCCTCGGCATCCCCTGCGTCGCGGCGAATCGCGCGGGCCCGGCCGAGATCTTCCGCCATCGCGAGACGGGCCTCTTGTACGAAGCTGGCGACCCGCTCGCAGCGGGCCAGGCTGTGCGGACGCTCCTGGAGGATGTGCCACTCCGGTCCCAGCTTGCCTCGGCGGCACAGGAAGACATCGCGGCTCGCTTCACGGCCGAGCGCATGTCCACCGAGTTCTCCACCCTCTACCGCTCGATGCTGGCCTGATCTCCTGCCCTCTGCTTTCCTGCTTGCTGTAGGGCTTGGGGTTCGCTCTGCGAACCCACCTTTACGCTCCGCCGCGCGGTGGCGTCCCTGCTTGGCTTGTGGAGGGGCCGAATAGGGCAAAGCGACCGCGAAGCGACCCGAAGGGTCGCACGAGCGGTCGCAGGGTTGCCTATCCGGCCCGTGGGCCGTGGTGGCATCCCTGGCCTTTCCGCTTTACGCAGTCATCCTGAGCGCGACGTCCTTTGTCGCGCGAAGGATCCCCTCGCCGACTCTCTGCCAGAGATCCCATCCCTCGGCTGTGGCTTGCGCTGGCACATTGCCTTACACTGATCCCTACCTGCAGCCCACCGACCGCGGCGCATCGGGTCGCAGGCGATAAGCCATCGTCGCGAGAGAGCCGCCGGTGTGTGGCGGCGTAGGAGGTCCGGAGGAACAGGTTCCTCCGGCGGGGGTTCAGGGGGCGGAGCCCCCTGGTTGAGGCTTTCATGCTCGCGCTCGTCGACGCCCTTATCCTTAACGGTTTCCGTTCCGGTGTGGAGAACTCGGTCCTCGAGCTTCTCCGCGCCCTGACCGTCCTCGCGCCCGATGACGTCACCTTCGCTGCCCGCCGCGCGCTGCTCGAGTCGGAGCCCTGGCTTGCCGACCGCCACCTCATGCTCGCCCCATCCCTCGCCCCGGGACGCGCCGGACGCATCCTTGCCGAGCAGCTCTGGCTCCCCTCAGCCGCCCACGCTGCGAAGGTCCTTCACGGCCCGGCTTACGTCCTTCCGCTCCGTTGGCATGGCCGCTCGGTGGTGACGATCTACGACCTCATTGCCCTCCGCCATCCGGAGTGGACCAAGCGCCTCAACGCCCTTCACTTCGGCCTCATTGTCCCGCGCAGCGCCGCCCGCGCCGACGCGATCCTCGTCCCATCCCAGGCCGTCGCCGCCGATGTCTCCACGCTCCCTGGCGTCGCGGCGGAGAAGATCGTCGTCGCACCCCTCGGCGTTCGCGAGGTCTGCCGGCCCACGCCCACCGCCGCCGAGGTCGACGCCTTCCGCGCGGCCCATGGCCTCTCCCGCCCCTTCTTCGCGGTCGTCGGCAACCTTGAGCCGAAGAAAAATCTCCGCGCCGTCCTCTGCGCCTTCGAGATCGCCTCACCCCGCCTCGACCACGACCTCGTCCTCGTCGGCCGCCCCGGCTGGCGATGCGCGGAGGACCTCGCAGCCTTCCGCGCCAGCCCCGTCGCCGGCCGCGTCCGCCTCCTCGGCAGGCTGCCCGACGCGGACCTCCGCGCCTTGTACGCGGCCTCCACGGCTCTGCTACAATGGTCGCTGTACGAGGGCTTCGGCCTGGTCCCCTTGGAGGCGATGGCTTGCGGCGCGCCTGTGATCGTATCGGACGGAGGCGCGCTGCCGGAGGTCGCCGGACCAGCGGCCGAGGTTGTCCCGCTGGGCGATCCTGAGGCGCTTGCTGAGGCGATGGTCGCGCTGGCTTCTGACGACGACCGCCGGCGCGTGATGGGGGAGAGGGGGCTGGAGTGGTCCGCGCGTTTCACGTGGACGGCCCACGCCACCCGCGCCCTAGATCTCTACCGCACCCTCGCCGACTGAGCCTTGCTTTTCGGAGGGGCCGCATCCAGGATGGCACGCTTCCGCGTGGCATCCTGAATCCGGCCCGCCTTTCCGCTGTCCTTCTTCCTTTGGTCGTCATCCTGAGCGCCAAGCGACGCCGAGCGTCGCAGAAGGACCTGAGGTGGCATCCTGGCCTTTCTTTTTTCGTTGTCATTCCTTTCTTAGTTGTCATCCTGAGCTTTTCTAGCTTTGTCATCCTGAGCGACCAGCGACGCGCAGCGTCGCCGAAGGA
>PMZA01000511.1 GCA_003170595.1 Armatimonadota bacterium | reverse complement strand
AGTAGTACGTGCCGTCGGCGAGGGCCTGCCTGAGGGTGAGGTGATCGCCAGTCACGCCGCCGATCGTCAGCGTCCCGTTGCTGAAGTCTGGCCTCGACGACACCTGCACCGTGAAGCGCGGCGCGTTCTTCGGCGCCACCCAGCGCAGTTCCGGATGAGCCGTGGACACGGCGATCCCCTTCACCGGCGCGACGAGGGGCGGCAGCTCGGCGAAGGCCGCGGTGTCGAAGGCCCACCAGTAGTCCTGCTCGGCGCCCGTGAGGCCATGAGGCGCGATATCGCGCAAGATGAACCGGAGGGTGTGGCGTCCGGCGCGCAGGTGCATCGGCGCAGCATAGGCCCAGGTCATCTGTCCGCGATCGCCGTAGCGGAGACCGTCGATCGTGAGCGTCCTGCTCGCCAGGTACGGCCCCGCCCCGTCGATGGACCACCAGTAGTCGCTCCAGAAGTGGGGGATCGGGTAGAGGCCAGCGGCGAAGTAGGGCACATAGTCGGCGTCATGAGGAACGTCGAACTCAAACTCGGCCCACCACTCGGGATGCCCNNCGTCGCCGGCCGACGGCCCGCCGGTACGCTTCATGTCGGCCGAGTCGATCCAGAGGTCATGGCGCGGCGGGCCGAAGAGGAAGAGGTCCTGCGTCGTTGGGCCGTTAGGGTTGACGCTCACGAACCAGCCCGTCGTCCCGGCGAAGTCGTCGCGCGTGGCGCGCAGCCAATAGGCCTTCTCGCCGGCGGGGAGATCGGTGAAGGTGTAACGCCCCTGCGCGTCGGCCACCGTGGAGCGGGTGACGAGGCTGTTGTAGTTATCGGTCGAGTTGTAGATGTCGACTCTGGCGCCGGGCACGGGCACCTGCGAGGGCAGCATCAGCACCTCGCCAGTGATCGAATTGCCCAGCGTATGCCCATCGGCGACGAAGTCCTTGAAGTCGCCTTCGACATCGCAGCCGGCGAGACCCACGGCGCCGGGCCGGTAGTTGGGCGCGTCGTAGTCGATGAGCGTCTCGCCATCGACGCTAACGGTGAAGTGTCCGCCCTTGATCGTGACCGCGAGACGGACGAACTGGCCGGCGGCGAACTTGGCCTGAGCACCGGTGTTCCTCGCGACCAGGATCTTGTTGTTGGTGAAAAGCTCGACCTGGCCGGTATAGCGGATATAGACCTGGTAGTTGTTCGCCGGGACGGTGTGGCTGTCGCCCCCGAACCAAAGGCCGACCCAGTCGGCCGGGATGAGGTAGTGGGTGATGCGGCAGGAGACCTCCACCGACACGTCGTCGAACATCGTGTCTAGGAGGAACGATTGCCCATTGCCGGAGACGTGGTAGATGCCGTCGGCGGTTTTCCACTGGCCCGCCAACTCGGTCCACGGGACCTTCCCAGAGCCGTCGAAGGCGTCGGCCACGTGCAACGGGCCCGCGGCGATGGGCGGGACCAGTGCCAGAAGCGCGAGCACGCAGGTGACTTGCGCCAGCATGGGATGGCACCTCTTCTTTGACGACCAGAGTCCGGCGGGGCGGGCAGCAATCGCTTACGGGCCGACCGGCTTGAGGCTGATGTTGTCGAGATAGAAGAACGAGTCCACCACAGCGTTGCTTACGAAGCCGAGCCACTGAAGGTCGGAGAAGTCCGGGCCGCTGTAGGGAAGGTCCCTGATGACCTGCTGTGGCTGATCGGGCGCGACGATCGTCAGCTTGAAGGTGTGCGGCCCGCTCTTGCCGAGCGCGCCTTCGATCTCCACGTGGATCCACTTGCCCACCGGAACCTCGCCCACGACCTTGCCGTTCGAGGTGACGTTCCCGCTCGCGGCGTCGAAGAACACGCTGGGACCGACGCAGAGAGGGAACTCGGTCGTCTCGTCGCGCCACTCGGTGTAGATGAGCGCGTCCTTCCCGAGCCACAGGTCGAAGGCCTCGCGGATCGTGCCCTTCGTGAAGTGGGGCCGGTAGAAGAAGTGGGGCTCCCAGGAGTACTGGAGGCCGGCGACGTCGACGACCTTGAGGCTGTGCTTGCCGGTCGCGGCGAGTTCGTCGGTGACGCGGATGGACGCGCCCTTCTCCTCGCCGCTGACGGTTGTGTTGTCAACCGTGGCGCCGACGGGTGTGGTCTCGAAGTCCTCGTCTATCGGCGTCGGTTTCGGCGGCGCCGGTGGCCCGGGGAGAAGGGTCGGCGAGTACTTGAACTGCTTCGGTTCGTTGACCCACGCCGCATCCCCATACAGCCCGACGATCGAGGTGTCGATCGGTTTGAAGCCCAGCTTGAGCGCCGGCGAGGTCGGCTTCAGGGCGAGATCGGCCGCGGTTACGGTCGCCGGGGTGAGGTTCCTTCCGACGAACTGCGGGTCCGCGAAGACCGAGTGCTGGTCGAAGCCGATGGCCTGCCAATCCGCGAGGTCGTGGTTGAAAAACTTGAAGGCGCGGCCCGGGTCGGCGGCGTTGCAGTAGACGTTGTAGTCCCACTCGCCGAGGGGTTCGTTGAGCTTCCGGCGATCCATGAGCGACCCCTCGGAGGAAGGAACGAACAGCTTGCCCTGGGTGGCGTAGATGATGTTGTGCGTGAAGCTGTTGGGCCTCTTCTCCCAGTACGGCCAGACGCAGTAATCGGCGGGGAAGGCCAGGATGTTGTTGCGGAAATCGTTCTCGTGCCCACCAACGACGCACCAGATGAACCCGCCGCTGTTGACGTTGTAGACCACGTTGTTCTCGACCGTGTACCCGGCGCTGGTGGCGTCGAGGTAGATGCCCCAGGCGACGGGATTACCGCCGGGCAGGTATGGGAAGATGTCGTGGAAGACGTTGTTGCGGATGATCGATCCCGTCGAAACGCCGAGGGTGTAGATGCCGCCGCCGTCGCAGAGGGCGCCCCGCATGACGTGATGGACGTGGTTGTATTCGATGGTGTTGTCGTGGGTGCGATTGGGCGCGTTGTCCCAGTTCCAGCCGATGGACATCCCCGAGTAGTTGAAGTCGTGGATCTCGTTGTGCGAGATCACGTTGTGGCTGCTCTGCGTGACGAGGATGCCTACGCCGCCATCGTAGATGATGCCGCCGTCGTAGATGTGGCAGTTGTCGACCACGTTGCCGGTGGACTCATCGGCATCGTTGGCCGACGCGATGGCCTCGCCGATGCGAACCCCTCCGACGCCCAGATCGTGCAGCCGGGTGTGTACGATGCGGTTGTCCTTGCACCCGCGCCGCAGCCATATGCCGGCGTCGCCGACATGAGAAACCTCGCAGTTCTCGATGAGGCAATCGCGCGCGCCGTCGGCGACGATCGCGGCTAGCGAGTTGATGACAGCCTGGCTGTCGCTGTGACCCGTCGGCCCGAGGATGTAGTCCTGATAGCTGAAGGTGAGGCCGCGGAAGACGACATGCTCGACGTACTGGCCGAGCTGCGGATCGCCGGCAAGTTGGACGAGGCGGGTTAGGCGCGGGGCCACGACCTCGGCCTTCGTCATGTCCTCGCCGGGCATCGGGTAGTAGCGAAGCTCGCCCACGTGGCGGTCGAGATACCATTCGCCGGGCGCATCGAGGGCGTCGGGCGCGTTGTCGATGTAGTAGCGCTGATGGCGGTCCCAGGTTTCGAAGGGAAAGGCCGAGTCGCCGGTGAAGGTGACGAGTTGTTGGGCTTCATCAACGGACGCGATCCGCAGGCGCGAGGTCTCCCACGAGTGGTAGACGACGCAGACGATGTCGCTTAAGTCGGCCCACGGCTTGATGTCGCCGGGCTTGAACAGGAAGGCGTGCCGATCGCGCTCGGTCTTGGCTCCGGTGATGGGATCGACGAGGGGCGGCGCCTTGGAGACCATGTAGAAGAAGCCCTTATTGGGCGTGCGAGCGCGCGTGCGGCGTTGGCCGTTGATCCACAACTGCTGAAAGTACCAGGCGCTTGTCGCGGCATCGGGGACGGCAGCGTGCCATAGCTTGCCGGGCCCGGGATTCCATCCGGTGATGGGGCGGCCGCCGCTGAGAATGGGGCGCTCGTTCTGGTAGGCGGCATAGGTAACGTCCGAGTCTTCGGGGCGAAGAGTCAGCGTGTCGGCCATGCGATACACGCCGCCACGGAGGATGACCGTGACCGGCGCGGGCTGAGCCGCGCGGAGCCTACGAACGGCATCGCGTGCGCCGGCAATGCTCGCTAGCGGGCCGTCGGTGTGCGCGGCGTTAGGCGCGAGCAAGCTTCCGGACCAGGCGTCGTTGCCGTTCGGCGCGACGTAGAGGGTCACCGGCGCGGCGAAAGCCGCCGACGTCGCGGCGAGTGCGACCAGCAGGCCCAGCGTGACAAGCGCGATTGCACGGTTCATCAGCATCTCCTCAAGCGGACGACTACTTTCGATACTGCAGTCTCATATCCTCGACGCTGACGGACGTGCCCGCCTGGATCGCGAAGAGGATGACCTCCGTCTTCCGCTTGCCCTTCCACCCGACGAGGCGGCTGAGATCGTAGCCCTGCCAGCCCGTGAGGTTGGTGTCGCCCTGCAACAGGACGTCGACCGGCAGCGTCCCGTCGTTGACCTTCAGCCCCCACAGCCCGCCGACCGACCCGATCTTGATCTCGATCACCGGCTCGCGGTCGAAGTCGATCTCCATGGTCTTGCGGATGCTGCTGAAGGGCGCCGGTGTTGTGATCTTCGCAACCCCGTGATCGACCGCGAGCGTCGCCCCGGTCTCCTTCCATCCACCGGCCGGCGAGAAGTCGGCCAGGCTTTCCGAGGCCGCATAGACGTTCATGCGAACTCCTCGCACCGCACCAGAGCGCGAGTCCGTGCAGGAGATGGCGACCGGGCCTACCTGGATGCCCGCGGTCAGAGTGACGGGGTAGGTAACGGTCGTGTGGGGAGGCACAGGGCCATGGTCCCAGCGCGCCTCCGACGCCCTCCACCCTTCCGGCAGCGCCCAATCCACGCGGCCCGCGGACCCTGACTTGCCGTCAGGATTGCGCAGGGACAGGGTCATCTCAACGGTCCCGCCGGGCGCCACTCCCAGGCGGTCAAGCGCCACACTGAACTGCCCCGCCTGCCGGGCCAGCACCGCCATGTCCTGCATGCCCACGATCTCGAACTTGTCGGCGGGGAGGCGGCTCTGCACTCCCTGCACCACGTCAATCAGTCGCGTGCCCGGGAGGCCATAACCGAGCCCACCGTAGCACAGGATGAAGTACGGCGGCTCCTGCGAGGCGGCGATGGCCTCGATGCGCCGCTGGATGTCGCCGACGGGGTCCTTCGCGTCGAGTTGGTAGTAGTAGAGGCGGCTATCCGCCGAGATCACGGGCGTGCCATCCGCCAGCCAGTTGTTCGTCGCCGCCCCGCAAGTTTGCTGGGTCAGGCATGCGACCTTCAGGATGCGCTGATACTGCTCGAACTTGTCCAGGTGGAGGCCGCTCTCCCAGACGTCGACCACATCAGGCCCATAGGCGTCGATAAGCCGGCGCACATGCCGGGCGTACGCGTCGAGGTTGGGCATGTGCCAGGGATAGGTGTAGCCGGCGCCGCTGGCTCCGGCGAAGAAGCTGTCGTTAGGGGTTGCGGTCGTCGCGTAGTACTCGAACAGCGCCGGGAACTCCTGGGCAGTGTAGGGATCTATCCCCCATGCGATCGGCACCGAACCGCGCTTGGGCGAGATCCATTCGTCGCTCATCAGGCCGGCGAGGATCTTCGGCGTGTCGCCCTCGTTCGTCTGGAAGGTGATGTAGTACTTGGCTTCGAGCGGCCTCTTGCGCGGCGGGGGCGACGGCAGGTGCAGGTCCTTCCGCGCGGGGACCTTCGCCCAGAAGCTCGTGTTCGGGGCCGCCGAGCAGACGACGAAGTTGCCGCCGCGGCTGACGCGCTCGCAGTACAAAAACTCCGGCTCCGACCAGCCATAAATGCCCGCGGGCCGGTCGAGGTGCGACATGATCTCATCGAACAGCTTCGCCTGCTCGGGGTAGCCGGGGTAGTCCTTGCCGTTGTAGCCGAAGGGCACGCCGCCTGGCGAGAGGTTGAAGACGAAGGCCTTCTGGGCGATGGGATAGTCGAGCCCAAGGGTGATCGACGGGTCGCCGCCGAGGACGCTGTCGCCGTGGTTGTGCCCGGCGCAAAAGGCCAGTCGCTTCGTGCACAGCGGCATCAGGTCATCCAGGGCCCAGCGGTACGCGGCGACATCGCTCGGGAACCGCCCGCGCAGATCCTCTACGACCTTCATCCCGCGGAAGCAGTCGACGTCCCGGTCGATTAGCGGTGGCACCGACTGGCCGTCGGCCGAGAGCAGGCGCAGGCGCTGCACCGTCACGCTCGACTTGTCGCCGACGGCGAAGATGCGCACCTTCACCGGTCCCGAGCCGTGCTTGAGTATGGGCCGCAGATCGTAGCGCAGGACGCCGGTGCGATTCGCGTCGGACTCTAGCTCCAGGTCCACGAGGGCGCCGTCGTTGACCTTCAGCGCCCAGTGGGCGGTGCAAGCGGCGACGGTGATCTCCAGGATCGGCGTGCGCGCGAGGTCGAGTTCGACCACTCTCTCCACGGCGCCAAAACCGATCAGAGGGGTGTCCTGAACGACCTTCATTCCGTCAACCGACTTTTCGGCAGTGGCGCCCGCCGCATGCCACAGGCTGGGGTCGGACATGCCATCGTCGGTCCAATGCCTTGCGCCGCGCAGAGCCGGGGTGTCGTACTTCAGCATGTTCGGCGTGACGGGAAGGAGGTTTCGCTGAGCGGCCATGGTTAGCGCGAGATACCGCGTCGCATCCTCGGAGGGGTCATACACCACCAGCCCCTGGACGCTGCCGCGGAACTGCTCGATGGCGTCTCGCAGGGTCGCGAGGGAGGTGAAGTGAAACCCCTTGCGCTCGGCCAGATACTTGAGCCAGTACTTGTCGCTCGGGCCGAAGATGGAGGTGGTGTCCAGGAACAGGCGAGGGGCGTCGCGGTTCACCAGCCCCTGGAGGCAATAGGTCAGGCACTCCTCATCGTAGCTGACGCCGGCAATGTTGAGGCTGTAGGCCTCGGAGGAGTGGGCGGGGGCGGTGGAGAGCGCGACCGCGGCACAGGCGACGGTGGCGGCTAGTAGGAATCTCATCGATGACCTTGCTCCGGGGAACGGGTCCAAGTTAAATGTCAGTATAGACCACGCCCGTCGCCCGCAGTAAGGTTGAGGAGGACGACATGATGCAGTACTTGCTCGCACGGTCCGAGGCCCTATTCCCACTAAGGGGACTGCCTATCGTGGGGGCACTCGCCTTCGTGGCGGTGACGGCCTGGGGTGCGGAAGCCTTCGACGCGGCGGCGTTCTGGAGCATGGACGCGATTCGCAAGACGCCTCTCGACGTGGAGATCATCTCGACGAAGGTTGACGCCGGCTACCGCATCGACGAGATGTACTTCACGAGTGAGAACACACCCGACGGTCCCAGCCGCATCTACTGCCCCTTCGCGCGGCCCGAGCGCCTGGACAAGCCTGTGCCAATTGTCTTGTGGCTGCACCCCGGCGGGGCGCATGCCGACCCGGCGAGGACGCTGTGGCTGGCGCAGATGTTCAAGTGCGCGGTGCTCGATCTCGACTGGAGCGGGCAGTGGGTCCCGGGGCCGAAGGAGTTCACCAAGTGGAAGGGGCCGGGGGGCAACACGTACGCCGATCAGTACAACATCGCCTCCGACCTCAAGGGCTCGTCGATGTATCACATCATCATCGCCTGCCGCCGGGCGCTGGACTTCGCGGGCGAGCAGCCCAACCTGGATACGACGCGAGTCTGCGCCGTCGGCGGGTCGTGGGGCAGCTACCTGGCGAATCTGCTGGCCGGGGTGGACGACCGCGTCCGCTATGCCTACTGCGGCCTTGGGGCTGGCGGGATTCATGAAGACTCCCATGGCGCCATCGACTCGGGCGTAAACGCCTTGCCCCCGGAGCTGCGCCGCCAGTGGATCGCGGCCTACGACCCGGGCTCCTATGCGCCGCGGATTAGGGCCAGCATCTGTCAGGAGGTCTGCGCGAACGACTGGTTCTTCTGGCTGGGTGACGCGCTGTCCGCCTACGACGCGCTGCCGGGCGAGAAGCGGCTGGTCATCCGGCCCAATAGCAACCACAACCAGGGGGGGCGCGAGATCCAGTCCCCGCTGTTCGACTGGCCCAAGTATTGCCTCCTGGGCGAGAAGCCGTTCCTCGACGTCGCGAAGGGTTCCCTGCGCTGCGAGGGCCGGCGCTATATCTGGCGGGTGACGGGAGGCGAGGCAGCCGGGGGCACGCTCTGGTTCAGCCCCGGGAGCCCCTGCTGGCCCGCGCGCTACTGGCTCGCGGTGCCAGGGAAGAAGGATGGCGACCACTGGATGGCGGACTTGCCGGCCGACCTCGCCCCTCTCGCCGGGCGGGCCTTTGTGAACGTGACGGACGCGGACGGGAGGGTCATATCCAGCGACCTGATCGGCAGGCAGGGCATCGATCCGTCCACTCATGCCGGGCCGCTGTGGAGTGGGGGAGCGATCTGGGACACGGGTGCCGGCGCCGATGCCTGGCGTCCCACCGGCCCGGGGAACCACTCGGGGCCGCCGAAGCCGAAGGTGGAAGTGTCGCCCTCCGGTGACCTGCGCATCGCCACGACGGGGACGGACAAGAGCTTCGCGGTGCTCACGAACAGCGTGATCCTCGCCAGTGGCCATGCCTCCGCCCACGCGGGCCTCAGGCTTGTGGTCGGGGGGAACGGCCAACCGGGCGTCCTCACGGTCATCCTCCAGCGCAACTGCGGCAGCTTGCAGGAACTCGACTACTCGGCCGAGGTCAAGTACGGGGCCTCGCCTACGTTCGTCGAGCTGCCCTGGAGCGGCTTCCAGGCACCGGCGGGAGCGCCGAAGCTGCCGTATCCCTTCGACGGCCTGCGCCTGGACGGGGAGCGGAGCGACAACACTCTGGTAACGGTCGAGGGGATCGGCTTCTTGCGCTAGCCACCGCGGGAGGCGGTGTCGAGGTACATGAAGTACGGCTCGCCCTCGCGGAAGGCCTGGAAGGGCCGCAGCAGCACGTCCGGATCGGCCGCCAGGCGGAAGGTCAGGGGCTCGCCCGGCACCGGTGTGAAGGCGCTCGACAGGTGGGTGAAGTCGACCTGCGGCGACGCGTCGCCGCCCGCCGAGGGTTTGCCGGCGGCCGAGCGGGCGGCCATGACCATCGGCCCATACATGATCGCCGCGAGGCTGCTCGGCTGGAGGCGGCTCAGGTGGAAGGCCTCCGGCAGGTTCACTGACAGGCGGTCACCGTCGTGCCATTGCCTCCGAACGACTCCCCAGCCGCGCCCATCCGCCTTCACGTCGACCGCCGCGCCCTTGATGCGCGCCGTCATCGGGCCGGCCATCCACGCCGGCACCCGGAGCTTGAGCGAGAACTCGACCGGCTGTGCCGTCGACACTACGAACTCAGTCCCCGGCCGCTCGGGGAAGCGCGCGATCTGGCGAACGGTGACCTTCTGCCCCCCGGCATTCCAGGTCACCGTCGAGGGCGTGTAGAGGTTCACGCAGAGGCCGTTCGGCGCGCGGAAGTAGATGAGGTCGTAGTAGTCGGCGACCGCGAGGGGGCGAGTGCCGGTGCAGCACGTCCACTCCTCCTCGCGGTTGCGCTTCGCGGCGCCGTGGACGTTGTAGTCGGAGTAGTACATCACGTTGCCGCGCGGCGACATGGGGATGCTCGCGCCGATGCCGTTGTAGATAAGGGCCTCGATCCAGTCGCCGTAGCGGGCCTCGCCGGTGAAGGAGATCAGGTACTTGCTGAGCTTGAACGCCGCCCACGAGCCGCACTGGGTCTCGAAGCTGTCGTGGCGGTCGCCGGTGATCGAGGCGATGAGGAGATCGCGCGGGAGGAGGTGTTCCCACCAGGCGCCATAGCCGCCGGTGGCGAAGACCTGCGTCGCCTGCAGCCAGTTGTAGGCCTTGCGCAGGACGTCGAGGTAGTAGGGATCGCCCGTGACCCGGTAGGCCATCGCGGCGCTGCTGAGGGTGTTGACGTGGCTGTAGGCGTGGAAGAACTCGGGGAAGATGCCGGCGGCAGGCTTCGTCACGAGAGGGCCCGTGCCGGCCGCATAGAGGTCCCAGTACTCACTGTATTCCCACACCTTCGCGAAGTCGCGGTACTTTGCGTCGCCGGTGGCGAGGTAGGCGCGATAGAGGTTCTCGCCGAGGGTGTACCACTCTTCGCCGTTGTTGCCGAGGAGGCGGCCGCGGGGGAGGTGGGCAATGGACCAGTCGGTGATGCGGCTGAGGTAAGTGAGGGCATCGCGGTCGCCGCAGTACCGGTACATGTCCACG
>PMZA01000284.1 GCA_003170595.1 Armatimonadota bacterium | reverse complement strand
ACGACCTTCGTGTCGCCGGCGACGATGGACACGCCGGCCTCGGCGGCTGCGTCGCGCATGGAGACGACGATGCGCTCGAGGATCGCGATGTCGAGGCCCTCCTCGAGGATGAAGGCCGCGCTGAGGGCGAGCGGCGNNGCGAGCTTGCCGATGTCCCCACCCGGAAAGAAGAGCGGTGAGACGACGAAGGCGTCGGTCGTGAAAGCAAGGCGTGCGGCGGAGGTCGATAGGATCGCCGAGTCGCCGAGCACGTCGAGCGCCGGGTTCGAGAAATGGCGAAGGAAGACGTCGTGGATCAGGTCGGCGCTCTTGCGCCCGCCCGCGCCGTGAGCCAGGAGCACGATGGAATCGTCGGTCAGCGGTCTCCCTCCATTCGTGATCCCCCCGAGGCGTATCTGAACTCGGCGGCGCAGGCGCCCTCGCTCGATACCATGCACGGGCCGAGGGGCCGCTCGGGTGTGCAGGCGGTGCCGAAGGCCAGGCATTCGGCGGGCGACTTGAGGCCAAGGAGGATGGCTGCGCACTCGCAGACGCTGGGCGGCGGTGGCTCGGCGGGCATCTCCGGAAGGAACTGCGCGGCATCGAAGGCGGCGAACTCCGGGCGGAAGCCGAGGCCGCTGGCCGGCAGGACTCCCAGTCCTCGCCATGCCGCATCAACGGGCGCAAAGACCGTGTCGATGCAGCGGCGGGCAACTGGCATGCCCTCGCGTGAGACGGCGCGGGAGTACTGGACCTCGACCTCGGCGCGGCCATCTGCGACCTGGCGCATGAGCATGAGGAGCGCCTGGAGGATGTCGAGGGGTTCGAAGCCGGCGATGACGCAGGGGATCTTGTGGTCAGCGGCGAGGGGCTCGTAGGCCGCCGAGCCGAGGATCGTGCTGACGTGGCCCGGGCAGAGGAAGCCGTCGAGGGCGACGTCGGGGTTGCTCGCAAGCGCGGCCAGGGCCGGCGGGATGGTCTTGAGCGCGGCGAGGACGAAGAAGTTGTCGAGGCCCAGGCGTTGGGCTTCGAGGACCGAGAGAGCGACAGCCGGGGCCGTCGTCTCGAAGCCGACGCCGAAGAAGACGACCTTGCGCGACGGGTTCTCGGCGGCGAGGGCCACCGCGTCGAGGGGCGAGTAAACGATGCGGACGTCGGCTCCGCGGGCGCGCTCGACCTCCAGGTTCGTATCCGTGCCGGGGACGCGGAGCATGTCGCCGAAGGTCGTCAGCGTCATGTCGGGACGGCGGCCGAGTTCGATGAAGGCGTCGATGAGCGACTGCGGTGTCACGCAGACCGGGCAGCCCGGGCCGGAGATGAGGCGCACGCCCTCGGGCAGCGCGGCCTTGATCCCGAAGCGCGCGATGGCCATCGTATGCGTGCCGCAGACCTCCATGAGACGCATAGAACGCGGGGTCTCGCGCCGGAGTGCGTCGGCGAGGTCGCGCGCGAGGGCCGGATCGCGGAACTCGTCAACGAATCTCATTCGACAATTGCTCCATCAGCCGGAGGGTCTCCTCGGCCTCGTCGGGGTCGACGCGCTCGATGGCGACGCCCGCGTGGACGAGCACGTACTCGCCCAGCGCGAGGTCAGGGAGGAAGTCGGCGCGGATCTCGCGGCGGATGCCCTCCACCTCGACGACGGCCAGGGGCAGGTTCAGCTCAACGACTTTCATGGGGACGGCTAAGCACATCCGCGACGCTCCTTTTCGGCGGCGACGACGGCCTGGCCGAGGGAAAGCCCGCCGTCGTTGCACGGCACGAGGCTGTGGCGATAGACGCTGAAGCCCGCCAGGGTGAGGCGGCGGACGGACAGATCGGTGAGCAGGGCGTTCTGGAAGACGCCGCCGCTGAGGACGACGCGGTCGAGGCCGGTCTCGCGCCGAAGCTCGGTGCAGACGGAGGCGACCATGTCGGCGACGGTTGCGTGGAAGCGATGCGAGATCGTCGAGGCCGGGACGCGCCGGCGCAGGTCATCGACCAGGGCGACGAAGAGTGGGCGCCAGTCGATCTGAAGGGCATCGCCGACGCGGGCGATCTCGTAGGGATAGGCGTCCCCGCTCGCCCCGGCGAGGGCTTCGAGTTCCATGGCGGCCTGCCCCTCGTAGCGGACGTCGGTGCATACTCCGATGAGGGCCGAGACCGCGTCGAAGAGGCGGCCCATGCTCGACGTGAGCGGGCTGTTGAGGCCGAGGTCGACCTGCATCGCCACGGCCGCGATTTCCTGGTCGGAGAGCGTCGGCAGAAACTCCCCCGCGATGCAGCCGGCTTCGATGGGGCCGAAGGCGCCGATCAGATAGGCCAGCGCCAGTCGTCCCGGCCGGTGGATCGATGCCTCGCCGCCGGGCAGCGGAATCTGCGCGAGGAAGCCGGCGCGGCGGAAATCGTGGTACTCGGCAATGAGGAACTCCCCGCCCCAGATCGTGCCGTCGGCGCCGAAGCCCGTCCCATCGAAGGAGACGCCTAGCACTGGCCCGTCGAGGCGGTGCTCGGCCATGCACGCCGCGATGTGGGCGTGATGGTGCTGGACGGCGACCTTTCGGCCGTCGAGCGCGAGGGCGAAGCGGGTTGAGTGGTAGTCGGGGTGGAGGTCGTGGGCGATGATCTCCGGCGTGACCTGGAAGAAGGCGCGGAAGTGCTCGACCATGGCGCGATAGTGGTCAATCGCCGCGACGTTGGCGAGGTCGCCGAGATGCTGGCTGAGGAGGGCCGAGGTGCCGCGAGTGAGGCAGAAGGTGCTCTTCAGGTCGCCGCCGCAGGCCAGGATCGGCGGCATCGGACGGCCCAGATCTATGGGCGATGGGACGTAGCCCCGTGCCCTTCGCAGCAAGACAGGCGCGCCTGCGTCGATCCTCACGACAGAGTCGTCGCACGGCACGTGAATGGGGCGGTCGTGCTCGAGGAAGTGATCCGCGACGGGTCCGAGGCGAGCATGGGCCTCGTCGTCGAGATGGACGATCGGCTCCTCGGATAGGTTGCCGCTGGTCATGACGAGCGTGGGCGGAGCCTCGGCGAGAAGGAGATGATGGAGCGGCGTATAGGGGAGCATTACCCCGATCTCGCGCAAGCCCGGCGCGACGAGAGGTGAGATACCCGCGCCCTCGCGAATCGACAGGAGCACGATCGGCTGCATGGGGGAGACGAGCAGGGCCTCGGCGTCGAGGCCGACGTCGCAGACGCGGCGGGCCTCGTCGATGGACGAGCACATCACGGCGAAGGGCTTGCCTGCGCGGCCCTTGCGGTCGCGGAGGGTCCGGACGGCGCCGGAGTTCCTGGCGTCACAGGCGAGGTGATAGCCGCCCAGTCCCTTGATCGCGAGGATTTTTCCCGCGCAGAGGAGGTCGGCGGCGCGCGTGATGACCCCGGCATCGCCAGGTCGCTCGCCGTCGAGGATCAGGTGCGGGCCGCAGACGGGGCAGGCGTTGGGCTGCGCGTGGAAGCGGCGGTCGGCGGGGTCGTCATACTCGGCGTGGCAGTCGGGGCACATCGCGAAGCCGACCATCGTGGTCTGCGGGCGGTCGTAGGGGATGCCGCGGATGATCGTGAAGCGCGGGCCGCAGTTGGTNNCCGCAGTTGGTGCAGTTGGTGAAGGGGTAGCGATGACGGCGATCGGCGGCGGCGCCCACGTCGGAAAGGCAGTCGGGGCAGGTAGCGACATCAGGCGGGACATCGGTCTGAACTGGGCGGGCGCCCTGGCCCGCCCCGCGGCTGAGGTCGATGCGAAAATCGCTTTCGTTGAGCGGATCGATCGGCTCGGCGCTTACCGAGGTGACGCGGGCAAGAGGTGGGGCTTCTGAGGCGAGGGCATCGGCGAAGGCAGTCAGGGCCTCCTCATCGCCTTCGGCTTCGATGAGCACGCCGTCGCCGGTGTTGCAGACCCAGCCCGCAAGCCTCATCCGGGCGGCGAGCTGGTAGACGAAGGGCCTATAGCCAACGCCTTGCACAGTCCCGGTGACCGTTATGCGCCACCGTTGGGCCGTGCTCGACGTATCTCGGGCTGCCGCCACTCATGCACCTCTGGTCGAGAAGGCAAAAGAAACCCACCACGCGCCGGCGGCGGGGAGTAAATCCCCGCCCTACAGAAACCAGGGGCCTAAGGCCAGGCCGCGCGGCGTAAGTATACCCCGGCGGATATAATGGCCGACATGACCAGAAGAGAAGCCACGCTCATCGCCCTGCTATTGGTACTAGCGTCGTTGGCGATTTACGCCTTCAACTACGCGGTTTTCGGGAGCGCACGGAGCGAGCTGCGCACCGCCGTCGACAACCTGGCGTTCCTGCCGCTGCAGGTGTTATTTGTGACTCTGCTCATCAGCCGCGTGTTCGCCGAGCGTGAGAAAGAGACGCGGCGCGACAAGATGAACATGGTCATCGGCACCTTCTTCAGCGCGGTGGGGCAGAGGCTGCTGCAGTTCATGGGGCGGCTGCTGGAGAACGAGGGCCAGATCTGCGGGCACCTCGCGCTGGACCCGTCGTGGACCGAAGAGCAGATGCGCGAGGCCATGCGGTTCGTCGAGAGCGCGCGGTTCAAGATCGTGCCCGACCCCGACGTGCTGGAGCCGTTGCGGGATCTGCTGGCCGTGCATCGGGACTTCATGCTGCGGCTGCTGGAGAACCCGATTCTCCTCGAGCACGAGGGGTTCACTGACTGCCTCTGGGCGGTGTTCCACCTGGAGGAGGAACTGGTTGCCCGCGAGTCGCTGCGGAACCTGCCCGCGCCGGACCTGGCCCATCTCGGGGTCGACGCCGAGCGAGCATACTCGCGACTGCTCGCGCAGTGGCTCGCTTACATGATCCACCTGAGGCAGGCGTACCCGTTCCTATTCTCGTTCCTCGCGCGGACGAACCCGCTGCGACCGGGCGCGAGGGCTGAGATCGTGTGAAGCGCAGGAAGACAAAGGTCCACCACGCAGCCAGCGGCGGGGCGTAAAGCCCCGCCCTACAGCAAGCGCAAGACCAAAGATCGGCTACGCGGTCGCTACCAGGTCACGACGTATCGTCCCGCTCCGGTCAGGCCGACCTTGAAGGTGCAGACACCTCCGGTGCAGGTGGCCTGAACTTGCCCCAAATCCTTCTGCGTCCCCGCGGCCAGCGCGCGGACCTGGACCTTCGCCCCGTCGATGCTCGTCCCCGGCAGGATCGCCTTCAGGTTGAGCTTCACAGTGAACGCTCGTTCACGCGGATAGGGGAAGACCACCAGCGATCCGGGATGCTTCTCGACCTTGACCGAGCCGTCGGTGGCCAGGGGGCCGAAGTCGATCATGGTGCCGGCCGGGTTCATGTGGACGGCGAAGGCCTTGCGGCTATCCTCCTGCTCTCGAAGATCGGCGCTGAGATCGCCCAGGCTGACGTCGGTGATGTTGGCGCCATCGCGCTTGATCATGAGGCGGCCGAGGAGGTAGGCGTTATCGCCGTGTTTGATGCCCCGAAGGGGGACGCGCCCGACGCTGCCGTTGTAGAGGCCGATGACGAGATCGTAGGTGTCGTACTTGTCGGGCGGGAGCTTGATGTCGTAGGGGCCGTCCACGAAGACCTCGCCCTTCCGCCACTGGGACGTCGGCTTGGTGAAGCCGTGATCCTGCTGGCCGACGATGCCCTGGTTGCGGGTGTCGATGTCGTTGCGCAGGTGGACGAAGCTGGTGAAATCCCGGTCGAGGGTATCGTTGATGGTCCACTCGTAGGTGACGCGGATCGTGCCGTCGCCGAGGTACTTGAAGTCGCGCAGGCGCGGCGTGATGGCCTTCCCGCCGACGAGGTAGGGCATGTTGAAGTAGGTGCGCGCGTCGGCAAAGAGATAGTCGGGACAGTTGGCGAAGTCGGCGAATTTGCCGTCGCGCATCGACGTGCAGACGTCGGTCTTCGGCCCCAGCGCGAGGAAGCCCCACTGCGGGAGGATGCGCCCCTCGACGGTCCAGGGCTGGGGCGACCAGTTGACCCAGACGGTCAGGCCGCTGTCGTACTTGATGCGCTGACGCCAGGGCTCGCCCATCGCCAGGGCCACGCTGCCTGACACGAACCGGCCGTCGACCTCGTAGCTGATCGAGGTGACCTTGGCCGCCCCATAGAGCGCCTGGACGGGATGGACGAGGCCATACTCCTTGGCGACCCACTGGATGTTGTCGGTGTTCTCGGAGCCGATGAACCCCGCGTGGCCGTAGGCGATCTCCTGGGCGCGGTACTTGTCCACCTGCTCGGGCGTGCCTGAGTCGATGCCGAGGCGGTGATTGTAGCCCTGGCGGTACCATCGCTCCATGTAGCCCATGCCGTGATTCATCATCTGCGGATGGAGCTTGAGGAGATCGAAGTCGAGGAAGGGGACGTTGTCCTCGCCGCCGGCGATCTGAGCCTCGACGCCGTCGGCGCGGCCGGCCCAATAGAACTGGTTGGCGCCCTCGCCGAAAAGCGGGCCCTCGTTCGAGTCGCGCATGTACTGGAAAAGCTCGCCGTCATACTTGACCTTCGCGAGGGCCATGGCGGCCATGTCCTGGCCGGCTTCGTGGTCGAGCTGGTGCCACGGCGGGACGCAGGTATGGACGTCGAGATAGGCGGCGGAGGTCCCGTAGCGGGCATGGGCCTGGGGGGAGTTCATCTTCGCATAGCCGAGCGCGCGTGTGGTCTTCAGACCGTAGCTCTGCACGGAGCCGTTGAACCAGGCCTTCGAGGGGCTGCCGTCGGCGGCGATGACGCGGGCGGCCGGATCATAGGACGGCGCATCGGGATAGAGGTCGATGTAGTTCTCGTGAAGCGACCAGCGGAAGCCTAACTCGCCCGCGGCCTTGCCGAAGGCGATCATGCCCTCGTCGCCGCCGTAGCCGGGATTGGCGGGCATGTGGTCGGGGAGCTTAGTGTCGTAGCCGTAGCGCTGCCAGTCGTGCTGGATGATGACGAGGTGGTCCACGCCGTTGTCCTTGAGGGCGCGGAGGTTATCGGCGTCGCCCTGATAGGTGCCGTTGTGATGGGACCAGATGTCGAGCATGGGGCACGGGGCAAGGACCTTCAGGTATGGCGACGGCGCGAAGGGGGCGTTGGGGAGGACCTCACCGACGGTGGGCGATACCGCGACATAGCCCTTCTCCACCATCGGGTTGCGGGTGCCATCGGTCTTGGCCTCATAGCGCGATACGCCCTGCGGGCAGGCCGAGGAATGAGACACGGTCCAGTCGAGATATCGGGCGGCGTAGAGCCCCTCGGCGGGAAGGTAGTTGACCGCCCCACGGGACCAGTCGGCCGGGAGATAGGGGATGTAGGCCATGCGGCGGAGCGGGACCTGGCCGATGTTGCCGAGGTTGAAGCCGCTGACGACCGGCGTGTCGCAGGTGGCGCCGATGACGAGGGCCTTGCCCACGATCTCGAAGCGCCAGGCGATCCGGACGGGAGTGCCGCCGGCGTCGTAATCCCACTTCACCTCGAGGGCGCGACCGTCATCCACGAGCGCGGCGGAAGCGCGCTTGCCTCCGCGGGCGAGGAAGTCTCTGGCGTCCGAACCGCTGCCCAGGAGGAAGGCCGCCCCTCCGCCGACCGCGGGCTGAAAGACACGGCCGTCATCCACGCGGACGGTGAAGTCGTCGAGCGTCCCGGTCTTGGGCTGGTAGGTATAGACCAGCTTGCAGTCGGCGGCATCGTAGGAGAAGCGGTACGCGTCGCCCTCGTGGGTGATCGCGTTGCGGCAGGGGAGAAGGTTCGAGGGCGTGATCCCGTTCCGGTCGGAGTTGGCGAGCGGCACGAGGCTGGCGTCGGCGGTGGCGCGGTAGGCCTTCGAGGAAGTGAGGCGGTCGAGGAGGGCCTTGCGGCTATCGGTCGCGCTGCCGGCGGTGATCTTGGCGTCGCCGAAATAGGAGAAGTCGAAGGACGGATCGTTCTTGGGACCGGGCTCGGCCTGGAGGCGGATGGTCACGGTCTTGCCCGCGTAGGCCGACAGGTCGAAGCTGTAGTCGATCCACTCGGCGGCGGTGTAGTTCTTGCGCATGAGTTCGCGCTCGACGCCGCCATCGACGAGGTAGGCGCTGAAGGTGACGCCGTCGCTATGACCGGGGGCGGCTGCTTCGGGACTCATGGTGATGCCGAAGCTCAGCTTGATGGGCGTCAACTTGGGCAGGCTGAGCGGGTAGTCGATGAAGACTCGGCCCGGCGGGATATGCCAGGGGGAATGGAGGAGTAGGGCGTTGCGGCCCAGCACGAACTCATTGGGCTGATAGGATATGCCGCTGACGGACTCGAACATGCCGGTCCACGAGGGCGGCATCTCGACGATCTTACCGCCATAGGACTGGTAGGCGATGCGATAGATTCCGATGTCACAGAGGGGAGTTTCGCCCGGCGGGAGGGCGACGAAGTCCTGCGAGTGGGCGCTGAGGGGCGCCAGCAGTACCAGCAGAGCCGGAAGAACCTTGAGGGATTGCATCGAGCACCATCCTTGATTGCGTTGAGCGCCGTGCGGAGGGGGTTTCAGCCACCGGGGCGGGAAACCTTCGCGTGCGCGGGCGACAAGTAAGGAGAACACCTTTCGAGGCGAGGGAGTTCTGCCGTCACTCGGCGCAGGCGAGATGCCGCGTCCATGCACCGAGGGCTTCGAGCAGGCCTCGGATCCGCTCTCCCGTGTCCTCGTCGAGCAGGTTGCCCTCCCCATCGAATTTGGTGTGGGCGACCGAGATGAAGACTTCCGGCCGGTTGAGGGTGAGCATGTTCGTGAAGACGGCCACCTGCCTGAGATGGTACTGAGCCCTGGCGGTGCCGAAAAGGCCCATCGAGGCGCCCATCATGGCCATCGGCTTCCCGCTCAGGGGAGAGGTGTCGGCCGGTCGCGAGGCCCAGTCGATCGCGTTTTTGAGGACGCCAGGAAGCGAGTAGTTGTACTCGGGCGTGACGATGAGCAGGGCGTCGCTGGCCGCGATTCGTTCCTTGAACCGCACCACAGCCTCGCAGGGCTGGGCTTCGAGGTCCCCGTTGTAGAGTGGGATAGGCGAGATGTCGAAGACCTCAAGCTCCATCCCCTCCGGCACTACCTGCGTCGCCACGCGCAAGGCGGCGGTGTTGTAGGAGCCCTTCCGCAGACTTCCTGAGAAACCGAGAACGCGTACCGTTTCCATGAACCATTCCCCTCCCAGGAAAGATTGATATCGGCCGTCACGCAAGCGCCGCCCCGATCTCCTTCGCCGCCGCAGCCCAGTCACGCAGCCGCTGCGGATTCCCATCCACAGTCTCAAGCTCTTGCAGGACGATCTGAATCGGCGTCCCCCGGGCGATCGTCAGGCCGCGCTTGAGGTGCTCGCGGATGGGGGACAGGTCGGGCGCGAAAGCCACGTCGGTCGCCTTCTGCCGCCACTCGATGCAGTAGCGGTCGCCCACCGCCCCCACCATCTTCTCCAGATCGGTCCACGGCGAGCAAATGAACTTGCGCAGATTCGGGATGGTCAAGACGAGGTCGATCTTGCGCGTCAGGTCCTCGCAGCAGCCGTAGTAAGTGAGGCCCGAGCGCTCCAGGATGGGCAGCTGATACTGGAGGAGGAACTCCTCGTACTGCTTCGGGCCGACGCCCTGGAACTCCTGGCTCTCGCCGCGGCCCCAGAGATCGCGGAGGCGGACGTGGGCGCCGTCGAAGTCGGGCTGGGGCAGGTCATCGCAGGCCATGAGGCCGTCGTTGTTGAGGGTGAGGATGCCCATCTCCTCGAACTGGGTCATGACGCCGAGGTGGCCGTCACGCAGCGTCGCCATGAGCCGGTGGACCCACTGCGGGCGGTCCATCATCGCCTCGAGTAGCTCCTGCACGCCGCAAAGCATGGTCGCCCAGCCGTGGAGCCACGCTCCCGGTCCCGGGACCCAACCGATCTGCCTCGCCGGGAGGAAGTCGCCGAGGAGATCGTTCATGCGCGCGAGGCTTTCCTGCGTGGCCGCCTCGTTGTAGTGATAGACGGGCAGGACGATGCGGTCGAGGTCGGCCTCTTCGCGGATGGGGTGGACGTAGTGCCACGCCCCGCGATCCACGCCGCTGTGCGTGTAGCCAACGGGGAGGCCCCAGAGGTCGGCGGTCTCAAGCTCGACGACGGCGTGGACGGGCCAGGTCGAGTCAAGGATCGTGTCGTCGCCGATCTCAATCTTGTAGAGCATCATCCGCAGCGTGTACTCGACTTCGGCGAGGAAGGGGTCCTGGCTGACGACGACTTCCGCGCGGGGGATCAGCTCTTCCCAGCAGTTCGGGTGGCAGATAACTGGCGGGCGCTCGGGCTTGCGCAGGCTGTTGACGTCGTTCCACAGGCGCTGCCGCCGGGCCATCTCATCACTGGCGGCAAGCTCGGCGACCTGCTCGGCAAGACCGCGGATGGTGTCGCGCGCGGCGGGGTCGTTCGTTGTCATTGTGGGCTCCCCCGTGGTCGGGATCACGGCGTTGACCTGCCGGGGGACATGTTATCACTGCGCGCTGGGGCGCGCGCTTCGACGTCGCTCGGGGGCCTTCGGCAGGCGTTCGGGAAGGCGGCGCTGCTTGTAGTCTTGCGCCTTGGCCTTTCGCTGTCATCCTGAGGAAGCAGCGGCTTGTGCTGCTGACGAAGGATCTCCTTTTTTCGGGTGAGGACACCCCGCACAGCGCCGCCGGGAGACAGACGAAGAAAGGAGATCCTTCGGTCGACAGAGAACGCCTCCCTCAGGATGACAGCCGGGAGGGTCCGTCGGGTCGGGTTCTGCGCGCTTTCGAGGAAGGCGAAGGCGGCGGGAAGCAGGCGTCGAATACGCGCCCATGATCACAACGGCAGCTTTACTCGCCCTGCTCTGCTCTTCAGTCCACGGCGCACCCGCGCGCAACGACTGGTACCGCCACGCGCTGGTGGTCATCCATTGCGACAATCATTCGGTCCTCTTCGGCAAGGGTGAGAGCGTCGAGGATCTGGTCAAAGCCTTCGGCACGATTCCCTGCCAGATGATCCAGGTCTCGGCGCAGAGCAACGGCTACGCGACCTACCCGACCGAGGTGGGCCTCAACAATCCCGATGCGGGCGGCTACGACACGGTCGGCACCTTCAAGGAAGTCACCCGCCGCCTGGGGATCAAGCTGTGCATCTACATGTCCGTCGACCGGCGGCCCATCGACGTTAAGCAGCACCCGGAGTGGGCGTGGATCGAGACGGACGGCAAGCCCAGGATGGCCGGCACGGAGAACATTGTCTGCCAGAAGCCCAACCGCGAGCACAAGGGATACCTCTACGAGCGCTTCATCCCCCAAATCCAGGAGATCATCCGCAAGTATGACGTCGACGGCTTCTGGTTCGACGGCGACTATGGGATGAACGGGCCGTGCTGGTGCCCGAATTGCCTGCGCGAATGGAAGGCCGAAATGGGCACCGAGGCGCCTCGCAAGGCAGGCGATCCCGACTGGCAGAAATGGCTCGACTGGCACGATAAGCGTTACCACGAGTACCTGCGCCTGGTCGCCGAGGCCATCCACAAGGCCAGCCCGAAGGCGATGTATACGAGCAACTGGAGCTGGGCCTGGACGCCTGAGCCCATCCCGGACTTCGCCGACACCCTCAGCGGCGATGCGTGGAACATCCAGGCGGTCACCCTCGCCACGACGCGCCGTGGGGCCCAGCAGAAGACACCGTGGGACACGATGAGCTTCCAGTGCCCCCAGTGGCGATCGATGGTCCGCGGGCAGTCGTACGGCTACTCGATGCAGCGGACCTTGCAGGAGGGCGCCCTCACCCTCGCGGCCGGCGGGACCTGGTTTGCCTGGACCTTCGGCGGCGACACCGTCCCGCCCTACGGCATCGACACCACGCGCGAGATGGCCCACTTCGCCCTCGATCGCAAGGACGCCGTCGGCCCATCGGTATCGGCGGCGCAGGTGGCCGTCCTCGATAGCGAGACGTCGCTCTCGCGGAGTTCGCCCGACGAGGCCCGCGATTTGACAGGCTTCGGCACCCGCGTCTGCAATGTCGCGCGATCGCTGCAGGAGGGGCAATACCTGACCGACATCGTCAACGAAGAGACCTGGCGCCGGCACCTGACGCCGTACCAGGTGGTCATCGTCCCACAGCACAAGGTTCTCGCGCCGGAGATGATGGACGACCTGCGCGGCTTCGTGCAGGGCGGCGGGCTGGCGCTCTTCACGGGCACGGCGCTGTGGGGCCAGCAGGACCAGGACGCGGCGGCGAATGCTCTCCTCCTCGGCGTCGAACGATCGACGAAGGTCTCCGACGCCCCGGCGGCGGTGGATCTCGGCGGCCACACCGCCTACCTGCTCGGCCTGCGCGAGGTGAAGGCGACTTCCGCCGACGTCCTGATGGCGACGCCCGACGGCCGCCCGATCCTCACCGCGAAGAAGATGGGGAAGGGGACCGTCGCCTACCTCGCCCTCGACCAGCTCATCTACCCCGACGAGCGGCTGATGGGTGCGGTCCTGCGCAAGCTCGGCAAGGGGCCGTCGTACAGCGTGAGCGGCGCCGGGCAGGCGGCCGTCGTGTGCAACCTGCGCAGAAAACCGGGGCAGATCATCCTCCACGTCACCGACCTCAGCGCGCGGGTCAACGGCGCTCCTACCGACATCGACACGACCGAGTACACCGACCCGAATCCGCCGCTGACGTGGGTCAACGTCAGCCTTCCCCTGCCCGAGGCGCCGAAGTCGGTGCGGGCGGTCCCGGCGCTGACGATGCTGCGAACCACCTACAAGGACGGCGTCCTCAACGTGGCGCTCAACACCATGCAGACCCATGCGGCGGTGATAATCGAGACCGGCGCGACCGGGCCGACGGCGATGCTGCCCGCGAGCACGCCCTTCCCGGAGGCGGTCTTCCATCCGGAGGACAACAAGGCGGGCCTGGTCTTCAGTGACGGCTTCGAGGGGGCGCAGGTGGGCGCGCCGCCGCCCGCTCCGTGG
>PMZA01000039.1 GCA_003170595.1 Armatimonadota bacterium | reverse complement strand
AGGAGTCTGATCATCGGCGTGCAGCCTGCCTGTTCATGGGTGCGCGATCCTCAAGTAGGAGTTCGGTTGTGGCTTCAGCGCAGCGACGTGGCGACCTACCGTCTGACATCTGTGGGCTCCGCGGTTGCGTCCGCGGTGGCTTCGTCCTGCGAGCCCGGCGCTGCTGCGGCGCGGAGTCTCTCCCGGGCCACGTGGATGGCTCGCATGCCGACGAGCAGGGCCGCCATTTCTTCCTCGGTCAGTTCTGCGAAGACTCTGGACAGCATCTCGCGGCGATGGCCGGCCATGTCGCTGAAGACCTTCGCCCCGGCGTCGGTGGGGTACACGAGCACAACTCGCCGATCGCCTGCGCTGTGGTGCCTCTCTATCAGTCCTCGCTTCTCCATCCGGTCAACGATGCCCGTGGCGCCGGCGTCTGAAACGTCCATGACATCGGCCAGGCGCTTCATCGGGAGAGGGCCCTCCGCCTCCAGGGCGGTCAGCACGTTGAGGTGGACAAGGCTCAGGGCGTTCTGGTGCCACGTCCTGAAGGCCCCTTCGCGATCACGCGGCGACCAGGCCGTCATCTCCTCGAGCAGCTCCTGCTCGAGAGCCGAACGGCCGGCCGGGCCGGCTCCAGGCTGGGATCCATTACTTTGCGCACATGAGGTATTCCGCATGGCGTTGACTATACCATGGCCGCGTGCGTTCCGAGGATTCCCGGACTGGGTGCTCGGCAAGCTCCTGCTGCTGCCCGGTGGCGACCAGTCGGATTTACCTTTGGAGGTCGTCCGGGACCCGCCGGCGCCAAAACACGGCACGGTTCGCGTTCCTCGACCCGCGGGGCTCCGTGCCGCCTGGAGAGTCTCGACGAACTCATCGACAGCCACGCGCAGCGCGCTCGCTGGCCTCGCGTCAGGAGGTGTGCCCTGGCGCTCCCAGCGCCGCCGCCCAGGACACTGATGTCCGGCGCGTAGCAGGCCATGATGTTCAAGAGCCCCAGGGCCGCGTAGCGTGCCGCAGTCGCCACGATGCGTCGTACCCGCGTGACCCGCCCCGTCCAGGCACCCGATCTCAGCCGCGTCAGCGGCCCGAAGATCCGGATCCGAGCTGGCCCTGGCCATGTGCACGAGTTCTCGTGTTGTCCGCGCGCGTCCGACGCCCTCCGGGCGCGCCAGAACAACAAAGGTGCGGAAGGGCTTGGCGCAGACTGGGCCGCCGCTGCCCGTGCATGTACGCTCAGCGATTCCGGTCCGCGCGGACGAACATCCAGGTCCCGATCGCGGTGAACGCCACGAAGAGGGCGACCGTGACGCCCAGGTCGAGCCAGGCGGGGTGCAGGACGGCCGCGGCGTACTCCGGCTTGCCCGCGTAGAAGATGTTCCGGGCGAGGTCGATGCTGTACGTCATCGGCATGAGTTTGGCGAGGATGGCGAGGATCCCGGTTGACCCACTCACGGGAATGAGCGCCCCAGCCAGGAACATCTGCGGGAACACGAGCAGCGGGTAGCCGAGGCCGGCGACTTTGGGGTCCTGGACGAAGCCGATGAGCAGCACCGCCAGCGCCCCTCCGGCCAGGGCAAGGATCGGCGCGATCGCGACCACCCGGAGCAGGTCGCCGAAGTCCATCGGGATCTGCATCAAGAAGATCGCCGCGATGATCCCGACCAGGGAGATCAGCGATGCGAACCCGGCACCGATGATCTTGCCGAGCAGCACGGCATAGCGCGAGACGGGGGCGACGAAGAGCTCCGCGGTGAAGTCGTTCTCGCGCTCCTCGACCAGGTTGATCACGCCGCTGACGTGCCCTGGTAGATGGTGAAGGCGGTCATGCCGATGAGCATGAACGGCAGGTAGGCGAAGGGCAGCCCGGAACCGAGGTTCTGGCTGATGCTGCCACCCAGGATGCCCATGAAGATCACCGGGGAGATAACGGTGAAAGCGAGCGCGCCGGGGCTCTTGACCGCCCGCAGGATCTCCCGCCAGGCGATGGCGAACGTGGCATTGACCTCGCGCAGAAGAGCGGATCCGAGCGTGCCGCTCGCAACCGCGCGCTGCGCGGTGTACCGCTCGGCGGTCATGCGACTGCCTCCTCGTTGGGGCGCCGGAGAAGTTCCACGTAGGCATCCTCGAGGCTCGGATCGTGGACGTGGAGGACGGACAGGGGCGTCCGGATCCGCGAGATGATCGGCTGGGCGGTTGCTCCCTCGTAGGCAACGCGGACGAGGCCGCTCTCGTGGAGCATCGGATCGAGGCCGAGGTCGCGCAGCTCGGCCAGGAGCGACGGTCGATCCGTCGCGTCGAGCAGGATCGCGCGGTCGAGCAGTTGGCGCTTCATCTCTACGGGCGTCCCGATCATCGCGATCCGCCCATGATCGACCACGCAGACCCGGTTGGCCTCCTCGGCCTCTTCGAGGTAGTGGGTCGTGAGGAAGATCGTGGTCGCGTCCTCGTCCCGCACCTTGCGCAGGTACGCCCACAGGTCGTGCCGGCTCACGGGGTCGAGACCCGACGTGGGCTCGTCGAGGAACAGGATCGCCGGCCGGTGCGTGAGGCTGCGGATCACCTCGAGCTTGCGCTTCATCCCGCCGGA
>PMZA01000177.1:13806-13998 GCA_003170595.1 Armatimonadota bacterium | reverse complement strand
TAGCGTCTATGGGGGCAGGTCAAGAGCCAGCAGCATAGCCGCAGTGAAGCTCAGCAACGTGGACGTGAGGCCCCGCTCGGGAAGCGTCACCTTCGATGTCCTGAAGGGCGGCATTGGGAGGACCATCACCGTGCCCCTGAACGCCGAGGCGAGGGAGGCCCTGACGGAGTGGATCCGGGAGCGTCCTCCCGT
>PMZA01000177.1:0-13755 GCA_003170595.1 Armatimonadota bacterium | reverse complement strand
TGAGGCCCAGCGAGGCCGACCTGAGAAAGCATCTCGATAGGGCCATAGGTGAAGAGGGGGACGAGTGATGAATCCCGCCGGCGGAGCCGGCGGGTGGGCTCCACTCTCATGGGGCCCCATATGCCACTCGCCGCAGAACACCCCCCCGGCCTCAAGATTCCGATATGGAGAGTTCTCATGCCCGGCTTCGATTTGGAGAGGCCCTCATCCATCTGCACAACTGCGGCCCGAGCGAACAAGGTGAGCGAGGGGAGTCCGTCACCGGAGAAAAAAAGAAGCCAGTCCCCGGCGGTTCGCAACTTGACTCCCCGAATCGAGAATGCCTACACTCGCCCACGAGTCGGGTACTGCCAACGCTCCCTGAGAATCTGCCTGCCATCGAGGATGGCCCAGCCCCCCTTAAAATCCCGGGAGCCTCGGCTCGTGAGGGTTCGAGTCCCTCCCTGGGCACCAGACACCACACCACGCTCGCTGACGTATGGACGTTCGCGTTGTCGCGAGGGGGAGTTAGACCCATGGAAGCCAGGAAGACTTGGGTGATTCGAGCGGGCCAAGGCAACGAGATAATCGACGTTGTGGAAGCCAAGTCCGTTGTCGCGATTGGGTGGCGAGAGATGGGCGACTGCTCGTCGCTACTGACGAGGGACGATTTCCGCCAGCGGTACCACCAAGCGTATCCTGACGAGCAATATGTGGGTGGGTAGTCCGGGCAGGTCTTCCGGTTCATCCGTGAGATGCGGATAGGCGACACCGTGCTCACTCCCGACAAACGCACCAGGGAAGTCCTCGTTGGCGAGGTGGTCGGCGAATACCGATACGACCCGAGCCTGACTGAAGAAGCGTATCCGCAGGTCCGGGATGTCAGGTGGTCGGGGCGTATCGCCCGGGACGATATGACGCCGGAGTTCCGAGCGTCCATCGGCAACATCTCCACGGTGTTCACCGTCGATGGGTACGAGCAGGAGATACTGCGCCTTCTTACAGGCACCCCGACAAGCACGGGGGAGGAGGACGTCGAGGAACCGTACGACTTCCTAAAGGAGACCGAGGCCAAAGCTCAGGACCTGATCGCCGACCGCATCGCCAAGATTCACTGGCACGACTTTGAGAGGCTTGTCGCGGCCGTGCTGGAGACCTTGGGCTTTCGCACGAAGCTGACCCGTGTGGGCCCGGACGGCGGCTATGATATTCTTGCTCATCCGGATGCGCTCGGCTTCGGGACGCCTCGCGTTAAGGTCGAGGTCAAGCACCGAAAGGCAGCGACCTCCGCGCCGGACGTCCGCAACTTTCGCTCCACTATAAGACCAGATGAAAAGGGCCTTTACGTCTCCACCGGAGGGTTCGCTGCCGATGCGTTGCGGGTGCCCGATACGGCCGGTCTGCCGCTGGTGCTGATGGATCGCGATCAGTTCATGGATCTTCTGCTCGAAAACTACGAGAGCCTCGATTCGGAGTTCCAGGCAATGGTCCCGCTTAAGAAGGTCTACATTCCTAGTGAGACGTAGGCGGCCGCCGTGGGCCCCTCGCGAACTCACTCCGGCACCGCTTACAGGCAGATTAGCTTCGGGTCTTCCTTCAACGGGTAGCATCCCTTCCCGTCGTCGATCTCGATCACTCGCGCGCCCACCGTCTTCGCGTAGTAATCCACCGGCCCCGCCGCCCCGATGATCGCGTACACGTACCCCAGGTCCTGCATCGAGTGCAGGCACGCCAGCAGGATCGCCTTCCCCACGCCGCGCTTGCGGTACGTCTCATCCACGCCCGTTGGCCCGAAGAAGTCCCGCCGCGTGCACTCGTACGCCCCGAAGCCGATGATCTTGTCTTCCTCCTCCGCTATGAAGGCCGTCACCGGTTGATGCGTGAAGGCGATGGCCGTCTCATCCGCCCAGCCCGCCGAGAAGTGCTTCGTGATGAACTCTCGCAGGGGCGCGATGTCCCACGGGTTCGGGCGGCGGACGAGGATGTTCTCCGCGCGCAGCTTCTCGATGACCGGCTTGAGCGGGGGAAGGTGCATGAGCGATACGAGCATGTCGGGCATGGTTGGCGCCTCCGTAGGGTTGAATGCCAAGGCCCACAGCAAAGGCCCACCACGCGGCGGGGAGTAAATCCCCGCCCTACACAGGCCCAGCGGGTGGGTCTTCATCTTTTCACTTCACGACTACGCGATCGATCAGCACGCCGTTGGGTCTCACGACTCGGATTTCCACATTCGTCGGCCGCACGAGCACCTGGATGAAATGGTACGTCGACACGCCCTTCACATGATAGGGATTCGGCTTCTGCCCCACGGCATACAGCGGCGCCCCGCCGCCTCCCGAGGTGAAGTAGTTCACCCCGTCGGCCAGGCTGTGCTCGTAGAGATGGTCGTGCCCGCAGAACACCGCCGTGACCTTGTGCTTGACCAGTACCGGCGCCCACGCCTTCTGCTCCTCCGCCGACCCGCCGTGCGAGCCGGAGGAGTAGATCGGCCGGTGGAAGAACACGAACTTCCACCGCACGTGATCGCGTTCGGCCTTCGTCAGTTCCGCGTCGAGGAAGGCTACCTGCGCCTCGATCTCCCGCTCGGTGTCGAGGCCGATGATCACCGCGTTGTCGCGGCGGAAGCTGTACCACGCTTCGCGATGAGGTCCGCCCCCGCTCGGCACGGGGAAGAGGTCGTAGTAGTACTTGCTGTCGGGCTCATGATTGCCCATGCACGGGTAGAAGGGGACGGTGCCGAGGATGGGCCGCTCGATGTCGAAGAAGGTGTCCCACTCGGCGATGGCGTTGCCCTCCTCGACGAGGTCGCCGGTGTGCACGATGAAGAACGGGCGCGGAAGCGCGCGGAGGATGCCGTTGACGACGCTGCGGTGGGCGTCATGATTGGTGCGCGTATCGCCGAAGACGATGAAGGACCATCGCGGCATCTTTGCCGGAGGGGTGCGGAATTCATAGGCAGCGCTGCGGGCCTTCTCGGCGCCCGCGAAGGCTTCCACCGCATAGCGGTAGGAATGGTTGGGCTTGAGGCCGGCGATGACCGTGCGGTGGTAGATGCCCTTCGAGGCGCTGAGGAATCTCCTGCCCCCGCAGACCACGCGGCAGCGGGAGGGTATGTCGGTCGCCCAGCCGACGGCGACGGAGGTGGCGCGCTGATCGCTGAGGACGGGACCCCAGGCGACGGTCAGGTGCGGAGCGGGCTTGGGCACCTGCATCTGGGCGAGGCAGGCCGTCGCCAGGATGGCGAGGAAGACGAGGGTCAACAGGCGGGCGTATCGATGCGTGGTGCGGGTCATGAGGCGAAGGATACCCTCGCGCTGAGCAAAAGCAAAGGCCCACCGCACGGCTGTGGCTGGGTGATGGGCCTTTCTGCTATAATCGCTAGGCTATCAGGCGGTGCTCACCATGGCCAGCGTTGATCAACGATTGCTCGACCTACTTGCCTGTCCGGCGTGCCACGGCGCGGTCCATCTGGAGCCTGATCAGCAGGCTCACGACGATCGCGTCGTCTGCGACGACTGCGGCCGGCGCTACCCCGTGCGGGATGGCATACCCATCATGCTCGTCGATGAGGCCGAGTCCGGGCCTTCCGCCCAGGAGCAAGCCTCTTCGACCGGCCAGGATAGCCCCCAGCCGTGAACCCGGCTTCGCCGCTGACCATCTGCATCGTCACCTGGAACTGCCGCGACCTGGCCCTGGACTGCCTCGCCACGCTCTACGGCCGCCCGCAAGGCGTGGACTTCGACCTCATCGTCGTCGACAACGCCAGCACCGATGGCACGCCCGAGGCGATCCGCGAAGCCTTCCTTCTCGCCGAGGTCGTCGCAAATCCTGACAACCGTGGCTTCGCTGCCGCCAATAATCAGGGCCTCACGGCGGGGTGCTCGGAGTTCCTTCTCCTCCTCAACCCCGACACCCTCGTCCCGGCGGGTGGGCTGCGCGATCTCCTCGCCGTCGCCCGCGATCATCCCGAGGCCGGGGCCGTCGGCCCGAAGCTGATCAACCCCGACGGCTCGCTGCAGTATTCCTGCCGCCGCTTCCCGAGGCCGTGGGCCGCGCTCTTCCGCGACACGATCTTCGGCAGGCTGGTCTACAACGATCCCTGGACGCGCCAGTACCTGATGACCGACTGGGCGCACGATGAGGTCCGCGAGGTCGACTGGGTCTCCGGCGCGGCCGTCCTTCTCCGGCGCAAGGCCGTCGAGGATGTTGGCGTCCTCGACGAGCAGTTCTTCTGGGGCTCCGAGGATGTCGATTACTGCAAGCGGCTCTGGGACGCCGGGTGGAAGATCCTGTACACGCCCCAGCCCGTCATCACCCATCGCATCGGCGGCAGCACCGACCGCGTGGTCATCGCCACGGTCCTCCGCCGTCACGCAAGCTGGCGCCGCCTGTACGCCAAGCATTTCTCGCACGGCTTCCTCGATCGCGTCTTCCTGGGTGCGCTCATCTGGGCACGCGCCCTGGGGCTGATAACGTCATGGCTCGCAAGAGTCGGGTGGTCCAAACTGAGAACCCGCCTGTCGCGCCCGAAGTCGACGTAGCCCGCGGGCCGGGCATGGTCATCGCAGTGGGCGCGGCCGTCCTGATCGCCAGTCTGCCCATCTGGGCGGGCAAGCTTCAGGCGTGGGCGGAGTGGGCCGCCGCCGGCGGCGTGCTTCTCGTCGTCGCCGCCGGATGGGCCACGGCTGCCGGGCTGCGCAAGGGCATGACCCCTGCCGCGAAGCTTCTCCTCGCGGCTCTCATCGTCGCCGGCCTCGCCCTCTTCACGTCGGTCGCGCCCTACGAGAGCGTGCGCATGCTCCTCCTCTTCACCGCGGCCCTTGCGCTCCTCATGCTCAGCCTCGACCTGCCGATCGTGGCGGCGGCCCTCGGCTGGGCGGTCGCGGCGGGTGGGGCGATCGCGGGGCTGTGGGGTCTGCGCGAGTACTTCATGACGTGGGCGATCATGGGCGACACATCCTGGCGGCCCTTCGCCGGCTTCCTCAACCCCAATGCGCTGGCGGGGTATCTGCTCGTGGCCGTGCCGGCCCTGGTCGCTGCCTTTGCGTCGTTCCGTCGTCAGGCTGAGGGCAAGCAGCCGGGGCATCCTGCGCGCGTCCTGTGGCTGGTGGCGGCGATCCTCGCGGGCCTGGGCACAGTGACGCTTCTGCTCACCGCCTCGAAGGGCGCGCTGCTGGGCGCGGTTGTGGCCGCCGCGGTGTCGGTCCTGGTGCGAGGCCGCCGCCGCCTGCTGATGGGCGGCGCCCTCATCGTCGTCGTGGCCGGCGTGCTGCTCCTGCCGCCGGTTCGTCATCGCGTCGCGGCCGCTTTCAGCAGCCAGCAGGGCAGCTCCGTCGGCTTCCGCGCACGCACCTGGGCGGGCACCTTCGACCTGGCCCGGGCTCGCCCGCTCCTCGGCTGGGGCCCCGGCAGCTTCCGCCACGCCTACCCGCGCTTCGCCCGCGTAGGGTTCACGGCCGAGGCGCACGAGTCGTGGCTGCAGTGGGCGGCTGAGTGCGGCGTCCCGGCGGCGGTGCTGCTGCTGGCGGCTCTGGCGGCGCTGGGCTGGGGGCTGTCGCGGAGGCCGGGTCCGTGGGCCACGGCGGCGCTGTTCGCACTGACGGGGACGTTGATCCACAACCTCTTCGACTACACGTGGTATCTGCCGCCGGTGCTCCTGGGCCTCTTCGCGCTGATGGGAGCGGGCCTCGCGGAAGAGGTCGCGCCCGCTGAAGGTCGGCCTCGACGTGTCGGCCTTCTGATCGCAGCCCTGCTTGCCCTAGGCGTCGTCACGAGCGGATGGTTCTGCCTCGCGGAGGTGGCATCCGTCAGGGCCGACATGCTTGCGCGCGAGGGCTATCCCTACGCGGCGCTCGCCATCGCAGAGAACGCCGCCAGCCGCGCGGGCTTCTCCTCCGACGCCTGGGTCGAGGTGGGCAAGATCGCCGAAGGCCTAGCCGGCGCCGCCCATGACTCGGCCGGCCTCGCCCGTGCCGCGGAGCACTACGAACGGGCGATCGCGGTATGTCCCTCCGAGCCCGCCGGCTACATCGGCGCCGCCCGCTGCCTGCGCGAAGCCGGACTTTTCGAGGAAGCCCGCCGCTGGGCTGAGGCCGGCACCCACATCTACCCTGGCGGCCCGGCGATGCTCCTGGAGTATGCGCATTGCCTCGAAGCGGCCGGGGATGAAGCCCACGCCCTCGACGTTTACCGCGCGGTCATGGCCCTCGCCGACGCAGACTACGGCCGCTACGTCTCGCTCGAAGGCTGGGCCGACCACCATCTCGCCGAAGCCTCCTCCGCCGTAGCCCGCGCCACCAAGTCGCCCGACGAGCGCCTGCGCGCGTGGCGCACGGCAGGCCGGGTCACGGCCTCCTGGCTCGAGTGGAACCTCCACTACAGGGCCAGCCTCGAGATCGGCGGCCAGGCCGACAGCGGTCGCATGAGCGAGATGTGCAGCCTGGCCCTCGATGCCGCCGCCGCTCTCACCCGGACCGGCCACGCAGGAGATGACGCCCTCGCCGCGAAACTGCGCAAGCTCGCCGAGCGAGCTACGGCAGGGAGGTAGGCCCCACATGATAAAAGTCATGGTCATCCATGGTCCTAATCTTGACCTTCTTGGCGAGAGAGAGCCGGAGATCTACGGCTCCTGCAGCCTCGCCGACATCAACGCGGCCATCGCGGCGGAGGCCAAGCTCCTCGGCCTCGAGGTCCGCTGCGAGCAGTCCAATTCCGAGGGCGGCATCATCGACCTCATCCACGAAGCCCGGACGTGGGCCAACGCGATCATCATCAACCCCGCCGGCTACACGCACACCTCGGTGGCGATCTACGACGCCTTGCGCGCGGTGAGGATGCCGGCCATCGAGGTCCACCTCTCGAACGTGGCTGCCCGGCCCGAGGAGTTCCGCCACCGTTCGCTCACGGGCGCGGCCTGCGTGGGCATGATCGCGGGCTTTCACACCGCCAGCTACACGCTGGCCCTGCGCGCGGTGAAGCATCTGGCCGACCAGGCCCAGCTCTGAGTGAGCGCTGCGAATGCCATGGACTACCGTGCGCGTCAGTCGAACCTGATTGAGAAGCTCCGCGAGCCGAAGGTCAACGCCCTGATCGTGGCCTCCCCGGCCAGCCAGCAATACCTGACCGGCTTCCGTGGCGAGGGGCTCCTCCTCGCCGGGCCCGAGTACGTGGTCGTCACCGACGGCCGCTATCAGGCCGAGAGTCAGGCGGCCGAGGCGAAGGCCGTCGTCAACGACAAAGGCCACTGGGCCGGACTTGCCGAGGTCCTTGGCGACGCGGGCTATCGCCGCGTCGGCTTCGAGTCTGATCACGTCACCGTCGCCGCCCTGGAGCGCCTCTCGGGGCTGCTCAAGTCGGTGGAGTTCGTGCCGCTGCAGAGGCTGGTCGAGACCCAGCGCGTGATCAAGGAAGAGGCTGAGATCGACCTGATGCGCCGGGCCGCCGAGGCGACCGATGCCGCGCTGGCGGGCCTCCTGGCTTCGTCTTACGCCGACCTCACCGAGGCTCAGGCGGCGCTCAATCTTCATCGCCGTATGTTGGACCACGGCGCGGAAGGACCGGCCTTCGACCTGATCGTCGGCATGGGACCCGGCGCGGCTGAGCCTCATCACCGCTCGGCGGAGCCGCTCCTCAACGCCGCCGGCCCGCTGCTCTTCGACATCGGCGCCCGCGTTGAGGGCTACTGCTCCGACATGACCCGCACCCTCTGCCTCGGCCCGGTCGACGATCGCTTCCGCGAAGCCTACGTCGCGGTCTACGACGCCCAGGCTCGCGCTGTGGAGGCCGTTCGGCCCGGCGCGGTCGCGCGCGATCTTTACAAGGTCGCCCGCGATGCCCTCGACGAGGCGGGCATGGCCGAGTACTTCTGCCACGGCCTCGGCCACGGCGTTGGCCTCGAGATCCATGAGATGCCTGGCCTCGGCCCGAATAGGGAAGAGGTCGTCGAGGTCAATCAGGTCATCACGATCGAGCCCGGTGTCTACTTTCCCGGCTGGGGCGGCATCCGGATCGAGGATACGGTCGTGGTCCGCGAGGGCGGGGCCGAGAGTCTGACCCGCGCGCCGAAGCTCACGCCCGACGAGCTGTAGTGCAGGATGGGGATATCCATGGCAGCCAAGCCCAAAGTCTGGTACTGGCCGGTGCGTTCGCATACCGACCTCGTCTTCGAGCCCGCCGTCTTCGCGCGGATGCTCGACGAATTCGACGTGACGATCCTTAGCGATAACCGCACGCCCTCGCCCGATGAGGTGCCCGGCGCGATCGCCCCCTTCGATGCGGTCGTCACCGGTTGGGGCACTCACCCCTTCACTGAGGCCGGTCTCGAGGCCGCCGCCAACCTGAAGATCATCGCCCACTCCGCCGGCTCACCGAAAGCTGTGGTGACGCAAGCCCTCGTCGACCAGTACCTCGTCCCGCGCGGTATGACGATGTTCAGCGCCGCCGAGGCCATCGCGTACAACGTCGCCGAGTCCGCCGTCGGCATGCTGATCATGACCAGCCGTCGCTGGCCGGACTTCATCGAGTCGATCCGCGAGACGGGCGTGTGGCGACCCGAGGGCGTGCCCATCACCGCCCGCTATCTCCAGGGCAGCACCGTCGGCATCGTCGCCGCGAGCAAGGTCGGCCGCGAGGTAATCCGCCTCCTCCAGCCGTGGGACGTGACGATCCTCGTCTACGATCCCTACCTCTCGGCCGAGCAGGCAGAGGCTCTCGGAGCCGAGAAGGTTGAACTGAACGACCTCTTCGCCCGCTCCGACCACGTCTCTGTTCATGCGCCGACGACGGGCGAGACGGCGCACATGATCGGCGCCGAGCAGCTCCGCCTCCTCCGCGATGGCGCCGCCCTCGTCAACACCTCGCGCGGCATCGTGATCGACCAGAACGCCCTCTACCAGGAGGCGCGGACCGGGCGGATCATGGTCTGCCTCGACGTCACCGACCCCGAGCCCATCGAGCAGGACAACCCGCTGCGCACCCTCCGGAACGTCTACTTCACACCCCACGTCTCGGGCGCCGGCGCGTACGGGTACTTCAAGATCGGCGAGCTTACCCTCCGCGCGCTGGAGGACTTCTTCGCGGGCCGGCCCGTGCGCGGGGCCGTTGACTTGAGCCGCTACGATACCTTAGCCTGAGGCGGACATGGCCGACGCAGCGACGAAGCAACTGAGCCTTGTGATCCCCGCCTACAACGAGTCGGACCTGATCGAAGGCACCCTCGAGGCGGTGGCCGAGTTCCTCAAAGCGCGCGACCTCGACGCCGAGGTCCTTCTCGTCGATGACGGCAGCAGCGATGGCACCGCCGACCTCTCTGCGCAGGTCATGTCTCGCCTCGGTATGCCCGGCCGGGTGATCGCGGTCAAGCCCAATGCCGGCAAGGCCAACGCCGTCCGCACGGGTATCCTCGCCGCTACTGGCGACCTCATCCTCTTCAGTGACGCCGACCTCTCCACGCCCCTCGAGGAGTTCGACAAGCTAAAGCAGGCCATCGCCGGCGGGGCGGATATCGCCATCGCCTCCCGCGCGGTTCCGGGCGCGAAGCTTGAACCTCCCCAGCCGTGGCTCCGTGAGCACCTCGGCCGCTTCTTCGCCTCCGTACGCCGCACGATCGTCCTGCCGCGGCTGGCCGATACGCAGTGCGGGTTCAAGCTCTTCAAGGGCGAGGTGGCCCGCAAGATCTTTCCGATGCAGACGATGACAAGCTGGGCCTTCGACGCCGAGGTTCTCTTCATCGCCGACCGCCTGGGCTATCGCATCGTCGAGATCCCGGTGCTGTGGCACAACCGGCGCGAGAGCAAGGTGCGCGTCCTCCGCGACGCCTGGAAGGTCTTCCGCGACCTCGTGACCGTCCGCTTCCGCCATCGCAAGCTCGGGAAGGTCAGCGGCCCTCAGGCCGGCTGATAGCTATGGGACCCCGCTTCGCTCAGGTTTCTGTGGAAGGCCAGGGCTCCTTCCGATCGAGCGTCTACACCTATCGCATCCCGCCCGACCTGCAGGGCCGGATCGTGCCGGGCAGCTTCGTCGTGTGTCCCTTCGGTAAGCGCACGGTCACCGGCTACGTTGTCGGCCTCACCGACGTGAAGCCGCCCTTCGCCCTCAAGGACATCGCCCACCTGCAGGCCGACGAACCGCTCATCTCCGCCGAGGCGATCGCGCTCGCGGGCTGGGTGGCCGAGAACTGGTGCGCCGGATTGTCCGAATGCCTGCGACCGTTCTTGCCGCCGGGCGGACGGCAAGTCTTTACCGAGCGCGTGGACCTGCGTGCGGAGGACCTCTCTGATCTGTCGTCGGCTCCGCGACAGCTTGCCGTGGCTGAGGCGCTGGCCGCGCTAGGCGATGATGTGCGGATCGAGCGCGTGCTGCGACAGGTGCGGCAGAGCGGTTGGCCCAAGGCGACGCCTGACCGTGTGCGCGAGACTCTGCGGGCCTTGGAGGCGCGAGGCGCCGTCAGCGTGCGCCAGCTTCTGCGGCCACCGGCGGCGCGACCTTTCACTCGCCGCCATGTCCGCCTCCTCGATCCAACCGCGGCCGCGGATGTTCTCGCGGAGACATCGGTGACGTCGCCGCGTCAGGCGCTGGTTCTGCAGGCCTTGCTCGCATCGCCCGCTGGCCTGCCCCTGCGCGATCTTCCCCGCGCGGCGGTCACTTCTCTCGAACGCAAGGGCCTCGTCGAGACTGAGGATCAGGTCACCGAGCGCCGTGTCGAGGAGGGCCTGCCGTCCTCCGGCGAATACCTCGCCCTCACGCCTCATCAGCGCCACGTCGTCGATGCCGTCGAGCCCGCCTTCGCTGAGCATCGCTACATGGCCGCGCTGCTCCACGGCGTGACCGGCAGCGGCAAGACGGAGGTCTACCTCCATGCCCTGCGCGATTGCCTGGCCGCCGGGCGCAACGCCATCGTGCTCGTGCCGGAGATCGCCCTCACGCCTCAGATCGTCGGGCGCATCACTGCGCGGTTCGGCTCGCAAGTCGCGGTCCTCCACAGCGCCCTCTCGCCGGGCCAGCGCTATGATGAGTGGCAACGCCTGCGCCTGGGTCGCGCACGCATCGCCGTCGGCCCGCGGTCGGCGCTCTTTGCTCCGCTCGACAACCTCGGCCTCATCGTCGTCGACGAGGAGCATGAGCCCGCCTACAAGCAGAGCAGCTCGCCGCGCTATCATGCCCGCCCGGTGGCCTTCGAGCTTGCGCGGCGGCACAAGGCGGTGCTCCTCCTCGGCACAGCGACGCCGTCCATCGAGACCTACCACGCGGCGACGTCCGAGGGCGACGAGCTTCAACTCTTCGAGCTACCTGAGCGCATCGACGCCCGTCCGCTTCCCGCGGTGAGGATCGTCGACCTGCGCGAGGATGTCTTCGTCGGCGCGGGCCGCACCTTCAGCGAACCGCTCCTCGCCGCCCTGGAGCAGACCCTCGACCGCGGCGAGCAGGCGATCCTCTTCCTCAACCGCCGGGGCTTCGCGACGTACATCGTCTGCCGCGGCTGCGGCAAAGGCCTCGAGTGTCCCGACTGCGGCGTCTCGCTGACCTATCACCACACGACGCGCACGGTCCAGTGCCACTATTGCTCGTACACGCGGCCCATGCCGAAGACCTGCACGGAGTGCGGCTCGGAGGACCTCGGTTTCCTCGGCCTCGGCACCCAGCGCGTCGCCGAACAGCTTGAGCGGCAGTTCCCCGACGTGAAGCTGGCGCGGCTAGACCGCGACTCTGTCCGCCGTCAGGGCACGGTGCGCGAGGTCCTCGCCGCCTTCGCCCGCGGTGAGACGCAGGTCCTCGTCGGCACGCAGATGGTAGCCAAGGGTCTCGACTTTCCGGGCGTGACGATGGTCGGCGTGCTCAACGCTGACGTCGGCCTCGGGTGGTCAGACTTTCGCGCGGCCGAGCGCACCTTCCAGCTCATCACCCAGGTCGCCGGGCGTGCCGGTCGCGCTGAGAAGCCCGGCCTCGTCGTCGTGCAGACCTACAACCCCGAGCATCGCGCCATCGTCGCCGCCGCCGATCACGATTACGCCCGGTTCTATGCCGGTGAGATCGAGTCGCGGCGCGAACTGAACTGGCCACCCTTCGTCTACCTCGCGCGCCTGCTGGTCACGGATGCGGATGAGGCCAAGTGCAAGACGAAGGCCGACGCCGTGGCCCTCGCGCTGGGCGATCTGGGTATACGCTCCGAGCCCGGCGGGGTACACTATATCGGGCCGGCGAAGGCCCCGTTGGAGAGGCTGCGTGGCGAGTGGCGCTACCACCTTGTGGTCAAGTCCCCCGACCGTGCAGCCCTGGTGGCGGCCATCGATAAGCTGGTTGCGGTGGCGCAGGTGAAGAAGATCGCGCCGGTTGTAGACATCGATCCGGCCGAAATGCTTTGACCTTACATGACGAGGAAGACGAGGCATGGCTTGCCGCAAAGTGCTCTATCTGGGTGAACCTTTGCTCCGCGAATCGGCCCAGCCGGTCGCGAAGATCACGCCTGAGATCGCGCAGCTCATCGACGACATGGTCGTCACGATGCTGGAGGCGCCGGGCCTCGGCCTCGCCGCGCCACAGGTCGGCGACGGCGAACTGGATCGTGTTGGCGCCGGGCGCCAGCGCCGTGTAGCGATTGTGCCAGGCCCAGTAGTTGCCTTTCTCCATCGAGTCGCGGATCTGGATACAGAGTTTGAGGTTCTTGTCGCTGGGGTTGAAGATTTCCATTTTCACCAGATCGTATCTGGACCAGTCCTGCGGCAGGCCGGTATCCGCGCCGGCATTGATGAACTTGTTGTCGCCGTCGAGTTTCAGGGCCTTCGCGCCGTGAGCAGCGTGCTCATCTACCACGGAACAGTTCTTTGGCGCGAAAGGTTTCGGCGTGCCGTCTTCAAAATCCGCAATGACCAGGGGCGCCTCGCCCGCCTGCAAGACGGCCGCGGCAAGAATCAAAAACGCGGCGCTCAGACAGCGGCTCAGTTCGAACATGGTTTCACTCCCCCTTCTTGGGCCGCGGTTGGCGCAGCGCATTCACACTCCATCCGGGTAACGGGGACGGACAGATAACGGGGACGTGCACGAAATATTCCGCGGGTGGCCCCGCCCAACGGGCGGGGTGGCCGAAGGCCACAAGAAGCCTTTTCNNCGGGGACGTGCACGAAATATTCCACCACCCGCAACACTGGCCAGGCGTCCCTGCCCGTATCATTACCAGCCGCTATCATGCGTCAAGAAAGTTTCGTGCACGCCCCTGAATTCCTTTCGGGAGAGTGCCGGCGTGAGGGCTGTCTTTGAGCGTTGAACAGGACGGGGCGCGGACATATAAACACGGAGCGGGACCTGCGGGAGGACGAACCGATGAAGCACTGGCTGCCGCTCTTTCTGACGGCGCNNNNCTGGAAGGCGGCGCGCCGCAGGGCTGGAGCAAGCTCTGGACGCGCGCGAAAGACGCCGGCACGGCCACGCTCGACGAGCAGACCAAGCACGGCGGAGCGAAAGCCCTGAAGGTGACGCATACGGACGCGCAGGACTGGAGCGTGGCGCAGAATGCGCGGCTGCCGGTCGAGCCGGGCGGCCTGTTCGAGTTGGGCGGCTGGGTGAAGTGCGACGGGATGCCAGACGCCTCCGTTAGCGTCGTGACGCGCGACGCCCAGGGACAGACGCTCGACTGGATGTGCGGGCAGGCGCGAGCGGGCGGGACGCACGACTGGCAGAACTTCACGCGCCGCTTCGTCGTGCCCGCGGGCTGCAAGGACATCCAGTTCCGTTTCACGGGAAGCGGGCAAGGCACGGCGTGGCTGGACGGCGCGCGGCTGGCGC
>PMZA01000145.1 GCA_003170595.1 Armatimonadota bacterium | reverse complement strand
CTCGGCCTCGGCCCCGGCGACGATGGTCGACGCCCACCAGAAGGCCGTCTTGTAGTCCATGATCAGATCGCAGTGACACGTCGGCATGGGCTCATCATCGATGAGCCGCCCGGCCATCTCGACCACGCCCTCGGCCAGCCCGTCGCGCTTGAGATCGGCCAGCCGCCGCCCCTCGGTGCCATCGTAATGCGACGCCGCCTGCCCATCTTTCCACACCGACGCGGACACGCCCGTCCCCACCGACGACGACGACCTCACCAGCGCGATCCCCGTCGACGTCACCAGCGCGCCGGTCCCATACCTGAACCCGGCGTCGCCCGCGAGATACACTTCGCCGCCGCCCTGCGTCCCCTTCTCGATCGCTTCGAGGCACCATTGCACAAGCTCCGCCGACGCCATCCCCGCAACCGCATCGTCGAACACTTCCGGCGCTTCGGCGTACGGCTTCGGCTCAGGCAGGCGATGGAAGTCCGGGTCCGGCGTCGTGGACTTCGCCATCTCCGCCGCCTGCGCGCCGACCTCCTTCGCGGTCGCGAGGTCGAGCCCATCGGCCATCGCCAGCCCGGTCCCTCCGCGCACGAAGGCTCGCACGCCGAGGCTTTCGTAGCTTCCGCTGCTGCATTCGCGGATGGTGTTGCGCTCGTATTCCACGTCGACATCATGCGTCGCACCGGTCGTCGCGTCGGCCCATTCGGCCCCGGCGGCGAGCGCGGCCNNCCCGCCCACGGTCAGCTCGCGTATGTACAGGTACGGCCCGCCCACGCTCACTCTCACGCCCTGACCCTTCTTCCCGCAGGATCCGCGGTTGATGAGGTCGAACTCCTTGCTGACGCCGAGCACCTGCTGGAGCGTCTCGAGGGTGTAGCCGGTGAGCGTGCAGTTGCGCAGCTTCCGCCCGAGCTTCCCGTTCTCGATCTCGTAGCCCGACTCGGCGGAGAAGCTGAAGTGCCCCCGCGCGGTATCGACGTACCCGCCCCTCTCGCCCACCACCATCACGCCCTTATCGACATCGGCGACGAGGTCCTCAAGCTTCGCCTCGCCCGGTGCGATGAAGGTGTTCGACATCCGCGGAACCGGCGCCACCCGCCTGCTCGCAGCCCGCGCCGCCCCGTTGGGCTCGACGCCGAAGTGCGCCGCCGTCTCGAGGCTGTGGAGGTATTCGGTGAGCACGCCATCCTGCACGAGCACCCTCTTCCGCGCAGGCACGCCCTCATCGTCATATTCGTAGGACCCGTTGTTCCAGTCCCACGTCGGGTCATCGATCACCGTCACCGACGGCACCGCGACCATCTGCCCTTCCTTCCCCGCGACGATCGACTCGCCCGCCCACACGAGGTCGGCCTCGCAGTTGTGCCCGAAGGCCTCGTGGGTGATGAGCCCCGTCATGCCCGGGTCGACGATCACCGGCATCATCCCCGCCGGCGGCTCGACGGCATCCAGAAGCTCGACCGCCCTCTGCGCAGCCCCACCGGCCATCGCTTCCATGTCCGCGTCGGCCACGACCTCCCACCCCGCCGGCCGCGCGATGCCATCGAGCGACATCTGCCGCGTCTGATCGTTGGCCGCCGTCGCCATCACGTACAGCGAGCACTGCGCGGCTTCCCATCGCACGTACGTGCCGAAGCTGTTGACCAGTTCCGTCACGCCCGACCCGTCGTGATAGGCCACGACCGAGTTGACGATCGACGCGTGATGCTTGCGCACGCGCTCCTCATACGCCGCGATGGTGCTCACTCGCTCAGACAGAGGCACCGCCGATGGATCGATGCGCACGGGGTAGCGGCTCACGGCTTCGATGGGCGTCACCTGCGCGACGGTAGCCGGCTCGGCCACATGACCGGCCGCGGCCTGGGCCAGGGCGAGCGCATCTTCGAGGCAGCGGCGCAGCACAACTGGCTCATGCGAGTCCGCCTGCGCGAATCCCCACGCCCCGCCGACGAGCACACGCAGCCCGATGCCTTTGCTCGCGCTGGAGGAGCAGCGATGGATGCGACCGTCCTCAGCGGTGACGGAAGTACTGTGCCCGATACCCGCCCGCACGTCGGCGAACTCAGCCCCGCCGCGGGTCGCTCTGGCAATGATGTCCTGCAGCAGTTCCCTCATGTCCCCCTCCCCGATTGGCTTGCTAGTCCGAGGTCACTCCCTCGACTCCTCCACTCGCCGCCTCCAATCCGAACAACGACATCAGCACCTTCCTCGCGATCGGCGCACCGACCAAGCCGCCATGGCCGCCGGCTTCCACGAACACGACGACAGCGTACCGCGGCTTCTCATACGGCGCGAAGCACACGAACCATCCGTGCGTCAGCTTCCCGCCCGTATGCTGGGCCGATCCCGTCTTACCCGCAGCCGTCACAGCCAGCCCGGCCACGCCCTTCGCCGTGCCCTGGTTCGACGTCACCGCCAGCCTCATCCCACGCCGCACCATGTCGAAGCTCGCCGGCGCACCCTCAATGGTCCGCACCAGCGTCGGGTCGGTCATCGTCGGCGTCCGCTTCCCCGACTTCGGCCAGATGATCTTGTGCACCAGTTGCGGCGCGTAGACATGCCCGCCGTTGGCGATCGCGGAGGTCACCACCGCCATCTGCAGCGGCGTCGCCGTGAGATACCCCTGCCCGATCACCATATTCAGCGAGTCACCCAGCCGCCACGGATCGCGCAGCACCAGCCGCTTCCACTCCTCATCGGGGACCCGCCCCTCGGCCTCGCCGGGCAGGCCGATCCCCGTCTGCGACCCCATCCCGAACTGCCGCGCCCAATACGCGATCGCATCCGAACTCATGTGCAGCGACCGCATCAACTCGTAGAAGTATACGTCGCAAGATTCGGATATCCCGCGCCAGTAGTCGACCATCCCATGCCCACCCGGCCTCCAGCACCGGAACGTCGCATGCCGCCAGCCCACCGATATGCTCCCCGTGCAATCGAAGCTCGTGTTCGGCTGCAGGTGGATCGATTCGAAGGCCGCGATGGACGAGATCATCTTGAAGGTCGACCCCGGCGCATACAGCCCGCCGATGGCCTTATCGAGCATCGGCGTCCGCTTGTCCTCGCTGAGCGCCTTCCACTCATCGGGCTTGAGGCCTTTGACCCATTTGTTCGGATCGAAGCTCGGCTTGCTGACCAGGGCGAGGACGTCGCCGTTGTTCACGTCCAGCACGACGACCGCCCCGCTGGTCCCATGCCCCGCGTGCAGGGCATCGTCCAGCGCCTTCTCAGCCGTCGCCTGCACGTTCGCATCGAGGGTCAGATACACCGACGCCCCAGCCTCTTCCTTGCGGCTGGCTATCTTCCGGCCCTGCCGCCCGTGCACATCCACCTCATATACCGTCCGCCCGGGCAGGCCTTCGAGGACCGGCATCGGCGGATTCGTCGACCGGTCCAGCTCCCACATTTTCTCCACACCCATCTGCCCCGCCACCGACAGCGGGCTATACAGCTTATCCGGCACCAGACTCGCCACGTCCTCCGGATTGGCCTGCATCGGCGCGCGAAGTTCCTTGACCTCTTCATACTGCGCCTGGGTGATCGATCGTGCGTAGCCCAGCACGTGCGCAGCCAGTTCGCCCTTGGGGTAGTCCCGCTGCGTGGTCTCGAGCACGACCACCCCCGGCAACTCCAGCCCTCGCTCCTGGATGCGCGCCACCATGGGCAGGTCAAGCTCGCCCGTCAGATCCGGGAGCGGCAGAAGCTGGGGCTGGGCCGCATTGGTCGACGCCAGCGCCTGCTTTATCCCCACGCGGATCTCCTGCGCATTGCCGGCGATGATGCTCGCCAGTTGCAGGACCACGCGGTCGGCTTCCTTCTCATCCTTGGGGAACTTCTGAGGGTCAACGCCCAGCCGCCATGACCGCCGGTTCTGGGCCAGGATCACGCCCCTGCGGTCGAAGATCAGCCCGCGCGGCGCCTCGACGCGCACGGTCTGCGTGCGGTTAGCCGCCGCCTCACGCGCGTAGGTTCGCCACCGCCACACCTGAAGCTGCCAGAGCCTGCCCGCGAACAAAAGCAGCACGCATCCCATGATCAACTCCAGAATCACGATGCGTCGCTGCAGTTTAGTCATTTTCATCTACGGGGGGAGGCTCATCCCCACCGGCCTTGCCGCCTGCCTTCTCTCCTCCGGCACCGGCCTTCTCGCCGCCACCCTTCGACCCGGCCTTTTCACCGCCACCGCTATGCCTTCCGCCGCCGCCATGAATCGTGCAGTACCCCGTCGGCGCCTTACCTGGCGGGAAGGTCCGCTCGACGGTGTTCGGGCAGTTGGGCGTGGCCAACCGCCCGCTCTCGGCGCACACAGTCACTGTCTCTCCGCCACCACCACCGCCCGTATCGACGTTCCGATTGCCGGTCTTGCCGGCCGTGGCCGCCGTATGGATGCGGCAGGGCCCAGGCATCCTCTCACCCTTCGCCAGCGTCTTCTCATACGTCGAGGGGCAGAAGGCCGTCGCCAGCCCGCCGCTCTCCCGGCATAACGTGACCGTCTTCCCGCCACTATCGCTCGCCCGCTCGTCGTCGCTCTTATCCCCGGTCGCGCCTTCCCCGGTCGGGAACTTGGCATGCAGCGGATAGATCTTCATCGCCCGCGACATGAACCGGCCCCACAGCGGCGCGCAGAACGTTCCGCCGAAGGCCCCCCCGCTCAGAGGCGTGTGGTCATCGTTGCCTATCCAGATCGCGGCGCACAGGTCGGGCGTGTAGCCCACGAACCAGGTGTCGCGCGCATCCTGCGCGGTACCAGTCTTGCCCGCGCAGGGCCAGCCGGAGATGTGCGCCCGCGTACCGGTGCCGTGGTCGACGACGCCTTCCATCATCTTGACCATCGACACCGCCGTCGGCGCCTGGATCACTCGCTCGAACTGCGGCTGCGTCTCGACCAGGATGTTCCCGTTGATGTCGGTGATCCGCCGGATGAACCTCGGCGTCGGCCTCAGCCCGCCCGTCGGGAAGCAGGAGAACCCCGTCGCCATCTCCAGCGGCGCCACTTCCGACGTCCCCAGCGCCAGCGACGGCACCGGCCTCAACCGCACCTCGTCGACGTTCATCATCCGCGCCGCGTAGTTGGCCACCTTCGGCGCCCCGATGTTCATCAGCAGCTTGACCGACACGCGGTTGACCGACTGCGCCAGCGCCTCTCTCAGACTGTAGCTGCCATGCCCGCCCTTGGGCGACCAGGACTCGCCGCTCGCCTGCTTAACGTTGATGCCCTCGGTGCTCACCACGCTATTCGGCCCGTACCCGCTCTCCAGCGCGGCGCTCCACACGTAGGGCTTGAAGGACGAACCCGGCTGCCGCCCATAGTACGGCGGGCCGGGGTAGGCCCGGTTGTACTGCACCTTCTCGTAGGGGCCCACGCCGCCGACCATCGCGATGACGTCGCCCGTCTGCGGGGCCATGCACGCCAACGCCGCCTGGCCCTTCAAGCTGTCGGCCACCATGTGCTCGTGCCGGAAGTCCTCGATCCACTTCGTCGTCTCTTCCTCGGCGCACTTCTGGATGCGCATGTCCAGGCTCGTGTAGACCCGCAGCCCGCCCTCGTACACCATCTTCACGCCGTACTGGTCGCAGAGCTGGCGCACGACCATGTGGGTGAAGTAGGGCGCCCGGAAGCTCGCGAAGCCCTGCTCCTGCACGTTCTTCTCCACGTTCAGCGGCGACTTCGCGATCTCCTGCGCCTTCGCCCGCGTGATGAATTTCATGTCCGCCATTGCCTCGGCGACCTGCTCCCGCCGGGCCTTGGCGTGGTCAGGGTAGCGGACGGGCGAGTAGTAAGTGGGCCGCCGCGGCAGCCCCGCCAGCAGCACGCATTGCTCCAGGGTCAACTGCTTCGGCTCTTTCCCGAAGTACATCTTGGACGCGGCCCGCACCCCGAAAGCTCCGTGGCCGTAGCAGACCTCATTCAGGTACATCTCGATGATCTCTTCTTTCGTGAAGGACTTCTCGACCTGCATCGCCAGCGTAAGTTCCTTGAGCTTGCGCGCCATCGTCCGCTCGGGGCTCAGCCACACCGACTTCACGAGCTGCTGGGTGATGGTGCTGCCGCCCTGGCTCACGCGATGCGCACGCAGGTTCGCGAAGAAGGCTCGCGCGATGCCCTTGGGATCGATGCCGTTGTGCTTGAAGAACTCGCGGTCCTCGATGGAGACCGTCGCGTTGATGAGGTCCTTCGGTATGTCCTGCAGGTCGACCCATTCGCGGTTCTCGCGGTAGAGCCTCGCGAGGAGCGTATGCTCCTCCTGGCCGTTAGGCTTTAGCTCGGTCGAGTAGACCTCGGTCATGAGGCGCGGGCGGAACTCGCCCAGCTCGGTGACCTTGGGAAGCTGCGACTGCAAGCCCCCGAGGCCGCCCAGCACGAAGCCTCCGACGCCGACGCCACCGACCAGTATGATCGCGTTCATCGCCAGGAAGAGGCGCTGTATCCATCTCGCGGTAGAGTTTCCCGTCTTAGTCCTTCTGCGGCTCGTCTGCACTTCTGCTTGCTCCTTGCGCCCCATACGATAGCAACACAAGGTCCACCCGCGCCGGGTCTTACCGGCTGCTGGCGGCTCGTGAACAGATCAATTATACTCCGTCGCCACGTTCCTTAACAGTTAGAACCTCCACCCACGCCCGCAGGTTCCCAACCGCGCCACCGCCAGCCCTTCGCCTCCGCTGTTCTGTACGAACACGCCGTCGGTTTGACCCTTCGTCTACCGCAATGCTATATTGTTATGTGGCTATTTGCCCGTCGGTTTCGGCTGGAGAGCCCAAGCCGCCGACGCCCAAGGCAGCCTCTCTGATCCCGCTATAACTTATGGGAATACACGAGCTTCTCGATAGCCTGCTGGCCCAGATTCGCGACCATCCTGTCGACCTTCTCGACATGGCCGTCGTCGCCTACGTTGTCTACCGCGGTCTTCTCATCGTCCGCGGCACTCGCGCGATGGCGATCATCAACGGCCTACTCGTCGTCCTCGTGCTTTCCTGGATTACTCTACCCCTCGGCACCCTCAACTTTATCCTCCGCCATCTGATGTTTCCCGCCGTCATCGCCATCGTCATCATCTTCCAGCCCGAGTTGCGCATGGTCCTCGAGCGTCTCGGCCGCCACGGCTTCCTCCGCGAAGGCCTGCCCGATATCGGCGCCGAGCGCATGCAGACTTTGGTCGCCGAGCTTTCCGACGCCGCCGCCGACTTCTCCGAACAACGCCTCGGCGCCCTCATCGTCCTCGAGCGCACCACCCGCCTCCACGACGTCGCCCGCACCGGCAAGGCCCTCGACGCCCTCTTCTCCCAGGAGCTTCTCGCCACCATCTTCTTCCCCCACGCCCCCCTCCATGACGGCGCGGTCATCGTCCGTGGCGACCGCGTTGTCGCCGCGGGCTGCGTCCTGCCTCATTCCGAGAGCCCCGGCCTCTCCGTCACCACCGGCATGCGCCACCGAGCCGCCCTCGGCGTCACCGAGCGCACCGACGCCGTCGCCCTCGTGGTCAGCGAGGAGACCGGCAACATGTCCCTGGCCGTGGATGGCACGCTGTCCCCGGCCCTCGAGAAGGTCCAACTTTCCGAGCGGCTGCTCCGATTCTTCGAGATGCCCGAGCATCCGCGCTTCTTCTTCTGGCGCCAGTAAGGAGTTCTCATGTCGCTGCTCGCAGCCCTCTGGAGAAGACTCGCCTTCAACTGGCACCTCAAACTGGCCTCGATCTTCGTGGCCATCGTCTTGTGGGTTTACGTCCTCAACCAGATCGACCCCGTCGGTGTGACTGCCGCCACCTTCCCGGTCCAGGCTTTCAACGTCCCCCAGGGCCTCGAACTCCTCGACACCCAACCCGCCACGGTCACCGTTAGGCTCCGCGGCCGGTCGAGCCTCCTCCGCACGGCCCTGCGCACGATGTCCGTCTGGGTTAACTGCCAGGATCGCCCCGTCGGCGAGAGCGATCTGCAGTTCAAGATCGTCAACCGCCCGCCCACCGTCGCCGTAGCCGTAACCGCCCCCGACCCCGCCCTGGTCCACGTCCTCCTCGACCTCTCCGTCTCAGCCCAGCGGCGCGTCACCGTCGAGCCGACCGGCCTTCCCGCCGAGGGGTACCAGGCCGCCGCGCCCACCGCCGACCCTGCCGAGGCCACCATCCGCGGCCCCGCTGCCCTGGTCCAGCGCGTCGCCCGAGTGGTCGCCCCGGTGAACATCGACGGCCTTTCCACCGCCGCCGACCGCGACGTCCATGTTGAGGCCCGCGATGACAACGGCGCCGTCGTACCGAGGGTCAGCATCGAGCCCGACCACGTCCACGTCAACCTCCCGCTGCGTGCGGTCAACGTCCGCGTCGTTCCCGTCTATCCGACCCTATCCGACCCGGCCGCGGGCTACCGCCTCGTCAAGCTCTCGGTCCGGCCGTCGGTGGTGATCGTTTCCGGCCCACCGGCGCTTCTCCACCAGCTCAACGCCGTCCGCACGGAGATGTTCGATATCTCCTCCCTGCACGGCTCCGGGCGCGAATCCGTCCCCATCGACCCTCCCGACGGCTGCCATGTCGTCGGCACTCTTCCAGCCGAGATAAGCATCACCGTCGAGCCGCTCGAGAAGTCCCCGGCTCCGGAGGTGCAGGCCGCGCCATCCACGACGCCGCCGTCCACGCCTCAGCCCAAAGCTCCCACGTCTTCCGAGGCCCCGACAACCCCTGCGCCTGCCCCAGCGCCGGCTCAGACACAGGTTCCACCGCCAGCTACGCCGCGAGGAGGGCACCAGTAGCCCCGGTGCGCGGTCATGCCCAACGTATCCATCGCTGACATTTTGCGCCTCCTCGGCGACGATGGCCTCGAAGAGCGCTATGACGCGCGTAAGAATCGCTTCCGGGCGCTCATCACCCAGCCCAAGTGGACCCCCGACGATTTCCGCGCCTGGATCGCCGACTGCCTCGAACACCTTTCCCCCACCGCCCCGATGTACGCCTTCGCTTTCCAGGACCTCGTCGTCGCCGTCGGCCACCACCTCGGCATGACCGCCGAGTTCGGCCTCTACTCCCACAGCCCCGACATCGCCTACGACGGCAAGTGGACCACCCTCGCCTCCCGCATCATCCTCGTCGAGGCCAAGGCCTCGCCCTGGCCGGTCCCCTCCGTCCACCAGCTAGGCTCCTACATGGAGCGCTACGCGATCCGCTATTCGGTATCGCCCGGCACCATCTTCGGCCTCTACGTCGTCGGCCCCGGTGACTGCCTCCCGGTGATCGACCAGATCAAGGGCAGCGAGTTCCGCAATCGCATGAAGCTCATCCAGTCCGAGGACCTCCTCCGCCTCTGGGACCTTAAGATCCGCCTCGAGCAGTCGATGGACCCCACCGCCGCCGCCCGCATGGTCCAGTCCCTCCTCCTCCCCTTCGAGAGCGTCAACGTCGGATCCCTCCTCGACATCATCTACGAGGTCTGGCAGCGGGGGGAGTCCGGCGAGCCCAAGATCGAGGTGCCCAACACCGGGGAGNNCTCCTCGCCGCCCTGGCGTCCATCGGCCCCGACCCTTCCCTCGCCGATACCGTCGTCGAGTACATGAAGCAGGCCGCCACTCGCATGTCTGAGGCCATCGACGCCGACACCGTCACCCGCCGCACCCTCCAGGGCGCCCTCGCCGCCTTCGGCCGCAGCCGTCGCGACAAGCACAAGGAGAGCCTCGTCGAGAACACCGCCGAGGGCTATCGCATTACCCCGCGCTACTATCACTGGATCGCCGACTGGGCGGGCGAGCTTGGCCTCAGCCTCCCCCGGCCCACAGGCCCCAGCATCGCCTCAGCGGTCTGGACGACACCTCGTCCTCCTCTTAACGGAGCCAAATCCCCGACCGGCGACGTTGTATCTTCCTGCCGGTTTGGGTACCCCATCCTTTGCCCATAATCTCTTGGAGATGTTGGCATGGGGCGAGGTCCGAGAGCGTGAGACGCGGACCTGCAAAGGAAAGGCCGCCCGGTGCACACCGGGCGGCCTGGTCAAAGCGTCGAGGCGGGCCTGCGCTCGGCACTAGGGGGCTGCGTAGTAGATGTTCCGCATGGTGCCATTGCTGGGCTTGAGCCACTTGGCATGGCCGTCGTAGTAAGCGGCGTTCATGCCATCGTTGTGCCGGAAGTAGCCACCGGGCCACGAGGTTCCCTGGAGGAAGGCCTGGACGGCGGTCGGGTTCTGCGGGCCCATGACGACGCAGTCGGAGTCGCCATACTCGACCAGCTCAGAGGGCCACGTGATTGCCGACTCCTTCAGGAAATCATTCCAGTAGCCGCCGTCCGAGCCCGAGAGGTCGTTGCGGAACCAGTTCTTGCCGATGCCGGACTGGAAGCGGATGGACTCCGGCTCACCGTTCGGGCAAGGCGTCGAACCGGGCACGTTGGCCCAGGCGGGAGCGTGATACGCTGCCGCACCGGGCAGGCTGGGGCACTCGAAGAGCTGCCAGTTCTTGACGTAGGGGTTGATCAAGTACTGGAACCAGTCGCGGCCACCGTTCGGCCCGTACGTCCACATCGGCACGCACCGGCCGTCATAGTCCTGCGAGTACATTCGCGAGGCCAGGGCGATCTGCTTGAGATTGCTGAGGCAGGAAGTTTGGCGGGCCTTCTCACGGGCCTTGGCGAAAACGGGGAACAAGATTGCGGCAAGGATCGCGATGATCGCGATCACAACAAGCAACTCGATAAGCGTGAAGCCTCTCTTGCGCATGCGTCACCCTCCTCGATTGTGGCCTTCTGCCATACAGGTTTAGTCCGTTCGCCACGCGAGGGGGGCCACCTCCTGCCCGGCGGAAAGGAAGGCCGTCCGGTGGAGTGCCAGGCGGCCGTGGACTTGCGGATCACACCGCGTTAGCGGCTCAATACCACGTCTCTTTCTGCCACTTGCAGTGGCCGTCAAGATAGGCGCAGTTGGAGCCATCGTTGTGCCGAGCTGCAGGCTCGTGGCAGCAGAAGTTGGGTTGCCCCGGGCGGGGGCCCGCGTCGTTGCCGGGGTTCCAGTCGGGCGACCACACCGTAGGCACCCAACCGGTCATACCGCCGCCCTGGCCGTCAGTGAACATCAAGCTGCTTGATGGGGACGTGAAGTAGGCGAGCGAGCGAGTGTGGGTGACGTCCGTTGATCCTGTCTGACAGGCTCCGAAGGGACGGCGGTCAAAGCTATAGCCGCCTGTGCTGTTGGTCAGATCGATGGCGGGGGCGCTGGGGCAGGTGAAGATCTGCGTGTTCTTGATGTAGGGCATCACTTTGTCCTGGATCCACCCAGGACCATAGGGCCAACCTGTGTTGTCGACGGCGCGGTGGCAGGGTTCCTGGGCGGGGAGTGTTTCGTCGTAGTCTTGCGCATACATGAGGATGCCCAGCATGATCTGCTTCTCGTTGGACAGACAGGATGTCTGTCGGGCTTTCTCACGGGCCTTCGCGAAGACGGGGAACAGGATAGCTGCGAGGATCGCAATGATTGCGATCACAACAAGCAACTCGATGAGCGTAAAGCCGCGCTTAGTCATACCACACCCCCTCAAGGAAGATGATCTGCCAGCTCTAGTTCATCAATTCGCCGGGAGGGACGGTTTTCCTTCCCTGCGTCGCCGGATTCTTTTGCAGAGGGAAGGAGGCGAAGGGGTGTGCTTCACGGCGGAGGGGTGAGGGGGTAACATGGTGGGTGTAAGGACGCCAGGGATGGCCCTAGTCCGGCAGGCGAGTCCCAGGGATCCTTCGGCGACACAGACCGTCGCACTCAGGATGACATCGCAAAGCAGAC
>PMZA01000088.1 GCA_003170595.1 Armatimonadota bacterium | reverse complement strand
CAGTCTATTCTCTGCATGGCCATCAGCCTGCGGCTGTGGACGGGGGTGGGCCTTTCCTTCGAACGACTTAAGGAGCTCAACGAACGCGACCTCGCCCTCACCACCAATCGCAAGCTCAACCCCCACCTCCCGCGCGACTACCGCCGGACTTTGGCTCACCGCCGCGCCACCGATCACCACCGGCACGTTTCTCCCGCATCTCCTCCTCCACATCCGCTCGCGGTTGGTACGACGATCAGCACTCGCATGCTCATTGCCTCCACGGTCACCAGGCTGCCGTGACTGCGGCGAAGACCGCCCCGCCCGTGTCGACGCCCGTCGTGACGCCCGCGTACAAGTCTTCCGCCTCGGCCTGATCGAGCGGCGTCCGCTGGGCGTCCACGGGGTTGATGATGCTCACCGCCTCGCCCAGCCATCCCGCCGCAATTGGCAGGTCGTAGCGCTCCAATATCCCCAGTATGAAGATCGTCTCCGGCCACTCGTACGGGAACTGCGTGGCCAGCATCTCATACGCCGCCAGCATCTCGGCCAGGATCACCCTCCTCACCTTGCCGCCTGCCACCAACGAACGGCGGCATGACGCGACGATCTCTTCCTGCAACAGAAGCTCCGGCCGGTCCATCAGCGCCTCCAGCTACTTCCTCTTCTTCGTAGTGAGCGAGCGGATCAGGTCGAGGTCCAGGTCGCCCTTCTGCCCCCAGCCGCGCTGGCCTGACGCGATCTTCGGGCGGAAGGCCTCATAGAGCGAGTAGGCCGACTCCTCAAGATCGGAGGGCGCGAAGGCCGCGGCGAGGGCTTCTAAAGCCGCGAGAGCGCGGGCGAGGTCGTCGCCGAACTTGGAGGACAGATACTTGCGCACGGGCTCCGGATCGATCGGCTTATCGCCCGTAACCGCGCGGATGCCGGCGTCGGTTTTCTTCGCCGGGACGGGGCGGCCGCACAACTCGACCCAGAACTCCTCGCCGAGGTCGCGCTTCTTGGGCTCGTCACCCTCGCCGGCTTTGGGCTTGCCCAAAATGCCGAGGCTGCGGCCCTTAGCCTGGGCGTTGAGGCCGGCGACGGCTTTCGCGAGGGAGAGCGCCTCATCGGCATCGTAGCCGAAGCGTTCGGCAACGACCGCCGCCCAGAGGGTAAGGACGGGCGCGCGGTTGATGGAGATCTTGTCGTTGGGCATAGGAATCCAGCCTCCCTGCCTACTCATTCCTTAGGGGTAGCAGCCGCGATGTCCCGCTCGAACTGAATCTCCTTGAGCGTCAACTGTCTGGCGACCCATCTCGCGGCTGCCGACAGCTCCCCGTACTTGTCCGCGACCTCCGATCGGTCCAGGATCATCGGCACTTCACAGCCCTCCAGCATCTCGTGTGCGATCTCGTTCCGGGCTGGAAGGAACTCCCTCTCGACAAGGCGATAAGGGCACCTCTGGCCGATGTACTTTCGGAACCGGGGCCGCTGGAACGGCTCATCGTCCGGTATGCGGACCCACTGCCTTCTCGGGCCGTGAGCCCCGCTTTTTCGCGGCTTGGCGTCGTCGTTCTCACCCCGAATCCGCTCCAGCAACTTGATGACCTTGTAGAAGCACAGGAAGCTGTAGAAGGCACTGCCCGAGCAAAGGCCCTCGCGGAAGATGGAGAACAGGGCTTGATACCTTATGGAGATAGTGGCTGAGACCTCGGCCCCCACTGCAACCAGGCGGTGCGGTGCCTCGAATTCCTGGGAGTATGCTCCAGACGCGGGGTCGCACACGCTCACGCGCCCGAGTGCTATGGGGACGTCCCACTCGAAAGACCACTTGCTGAACAGGGGCAGGAGGCAATCGCAGGCTCTCTTGGACGCCGCCATTGGTCCGGGGGAATCCACCGTAACGGTCGCTCTCCCGAGGCGGCCGTTTTCGTTCTTTTCGAGGACGGCAAAGACCGGGTCTCCGGCCCCGCTCACCCCGGCCTCGACCTCTAGACGCGCCGCCTCCACAAGAACTGCTGAATCGCCCATTCGTTGGGGATCGATTTCGATCGGCCTCGAAGGGGGAGCGGGCCCTGGCTGTAACTCCAGAGTGACTTCAAAGCGGCGGGGCGCGCGCTCGTTCATGTAGTCCTCCAACTCCCCATCTGGCGGGATGATGTGCATCCACTGCCTGACACCTGGAGGCCCAAGCTCCTCCGGAGGTACCTGGATGCGTCTGGCTGGGCCCTTGTCACTGTCTCCCACAGCTGTCGCCTCCCTACAACACGCTTTCGCCTGGGGTCGGGCGCATCCTTCCGGAAGGGAGAAGGCGCTGTAAGGGGAAGGAGACGCCTGAGGTAGCGCGCAGTGGCAGACAAAGCGGGGAGGGATAAGCAGACCACAGCCTTCCACCACCGCGGCCTGGAAGGCCGCGAGTACGTTTGCGCTGCGTAGTGAGAAAGGGGAAGGGCCGAGAACCAGTGGGGGTGATGGGATGGAGATGTACTTCCTGAGGCATGCGGAGGCTGAAGAGCAAAGGCCGGGTAAGGGAGATGCTGAACGTAGGCTTACAGCTAAAGGCGTTGAGCAGAGCAACGCCGTCGCAAAATGGGCGGCGGAGCACAAGGTCGATGCGAAAATCGTAGTGACCAGTCCCCTCGTTCGCGCACGCCAAACCGCAGAGCCCGTTGCCGTGGCGCTTCGCGTGCCGCTCGTTGAGGACGAACGGCTGAGCGGTGGGCGGCTCACGATCAGCGCGCTGATCGGCATCATCGCCGATCAGGATGACCCCGAGGCGATCATGCTCGTCGGTCATGAGCCTGACTTCAGCGAGATCATCGGCGAGCTTACCGGCGGTCGCGTCGCCATGAAGAAAGCTGCTCTGGCGCTGGTGCGATGCGACAGGGTTGCCGACCTTTGCGGCGAACTGGTGTGGCTGACGACGGCTGGGGGAAGGAAGTAAGACGTGTGGCGGGTACCGGGGATCCTTCGCGAGGCAGAGAGCGCCTCTCTCAGGATGACAACCCAAAGAAGGCCACAGCCTTCCACCCCCGCGGCCTGAAGTCCGCGGCTACACAAGCCAAGCAAACACCAAGCAGAAAGCACTATCCGGTCAGGAGGCCATCACCATCATGCGAGTTTACAGCGGCGAGCTGCGTGAACGTGTGGATCGGAAGGACCTCATCATCACCGGCGGCATCATGGACAGTCGCTCCGGCGCCGTAGTCGAGCTATATCAGGACGCCGGCTACGACTGCCTCCTCATCGACCGCGAGCATACCCCCCTCAACACGGAGACCGTGTGCGAGCATATCCGCATCTCGCGCGCCCTCGGCCTGCCGGTCATGGTCCGCGCGGCCGACGATAGCTACCACGAACTATGCCGCACTCTCGACCAGGCGCCTGACGGCATCTACGTCCCGCGCATCTCTAGCCGCGCCCAGGTCGAGGAGATCGTCCGCAACATCAGCTATCCGCCCAAGGGCGTGCGCGGTGTGGCCGGGTCGACCTGCCCCGTCGGCAAGTACTACGGCTGGAGCCACGTCACCGAGCAGATGCGCACGGTCAACGATCTGCTCGTCTTCGGCATCCAGATCGAGACGAAGGAGGCCCTCGACGATCTCGACGGCATCCTCTCGGTGCCGGGCGTCGACATCGCGGTCATCGGCGGCGACGACCTCTCAGCGCGGATGGGCATCCCCGGGCAGTGGGACACCGAGGTCTTCCACCAGGCGGTCGAGGAAGTCTTCGCCGCGTGCAACCGCCACGGCGTTCTGCCCGGCATCGCCGGCGGCGATCCTGAGACCATCGCGCATTGGATCAGCATCGGCGCGCGAGTCATCTGGTATGCCTCCGACATCTATCTGCTATGGGCCGCCGCGAGCAAGCAGATCACCGACCTCGACGCCGCCCTTGCCGCGAAGGGGATGGAGGGGATGCGCAAGTGAGCTTCGCCTCGTGCATCGCTGAGACGCGCATCGAGCCCGGGCACGTGGGCCTGTACTTCATCGCGCAGGCGGGCTTTTGCATCAAGACGCCCGACGGCGCGATCGTGCTGGTCGACCCGTACTTCAGCGACTATTGCGGGCGCGAGTTCGGGATGAAGCGGATGACGCCGTCGGTGATGAAGCCGAAGGATCTCACGCCCGACATCGTCATCATGACGCACAATCATGCCGATCACCTCGACCCGGATGCGCTGCCGATACTTGCGGAGGCGGAGTCGACCTTCTTTGTCGGCGCGCAGGATTGCCTCGAGCCGTACCTTGCGGCGGGGCTGACGACGGAACGGTTCGCGGTGCTGGCGGAAGGGGATGGGCTGCATCGACGAGGTGTAGCGATCCAGGCGACGTATGCCGATCACGGCGACCTCGCGCCGCAAGCGATCGGGGTGCTGCTGAGCGTCGAGGGCGTGACCGTGTACTTCACCGGCGACACGGCGCTGACGGCGGAGAAAATACTGCCGACCCTCGACCGGCCGGTGGATATCATGGTCGCGCCGGTCAATGGGGCGTACGGAAATCTGAACGGGCGAGAGGCGTGCGAGCTTGCGAAGATGGTGCTGCCGAGGGTGCTGATCGGCTCGCACTTCTGGATGTTCGTCGAGCATGGCGCCGGGCCGGGACCGTTCCTCGAGGCGGCGGCTGACCTGCCGCAAGGCATGCACGGCCTGGTCATGGCGCCGGGTGAGGAGATGCTGTATTCGGCGGATGAAGGCATCGTGAGAAGGCGGGTGTTGGATCCGTTGACGGATATGCTGGTCGGGATGTGAGAGGTGACGGGCGTCGTCCCGGGGATCCTTCGCTCGACACAGAACGTCTCTCTCAGGATGACAACCAAGAGCAGAAGAGCAAGGGCAAAACACCAACGGCCAGGCGCGGCGGGGCGTAAAGCTGGGTTCGCGAAGCGAACCCTAAGCCCTACAGCAGGCGAAGGCAGGAGCGGACATGAGCGGTGTGGAGCACCCCCTGATCGTGCGGCTGAATGCCGAGACCATGCCCATGACCCTCGACGAGCGCGAGACGCTGGCGCTGCTCGGCGGCAAGGTCATCGAGATCGAAGGGTATGACGAGGCGGAGACCATCGAGGCCGTGCGTGAGGCCGATGCGGTCATGATCGTGTCGGCATATCTGCACGCGCCGACCATCGCGGCATTGACGCGCTGTCGGCTCATCTCGCGCATCGGCACTGGCACCGATAAGATCGACATCGATGAGGCGACGCGGCGCGGGATCTTCGTGACGAACGTGCCGGACTTCTCAACCGAGGAGGTCGCCGATCATACGATGGCGCTGCTGCTGGCTGCGGCGCGGCAGCTCAAGCTCTTCGAGGCGGCCATGCGGCGTGGGCATCAACCGAAGCACGTGCGCGACATGCACCGGCTGTCGACCCGGACGCTGGGGCTCGTGGGCTTCGGGCGCATCGGGCAGGCCGTGGCGAAGAGGGCGGCGGGGTTCGGGATGCGCATCCTCGTGCACGATCCGGCGAGGACGGCGGAGGAAATTGCCGCGCACGGGGCGACGGCGGTGGACCTCGATACGCTGCTGGGCGAGGCCGACTACGTGGCGCTGATGTGCCCGCTGCTGCCGGCGACGCGGGGGATGATGACCAAGCGCGAGTTCGCGAAGATGAAGCCGAACGCGGTCTTGATCAATACGGCGCGGGGCGAGCTGGTGAACGAGGACGACCTGGCGGCGGCGCTAAAGGAAGGCGTGATCCGCTACGCGGCCGTGGACGTGTATGGCGGGATCAATGTGTTCGCGCCGGAAGGCTTTCCGACGGAGCATCCGTTCTTCGCGATCGAGAACATGCTGATGACCCCGCACTGCGCGGCGGCGTCGGTCGAGGCGCTGGAGGATGTGGTGCGGCGTGGGGCGGAGGCCGTCGTGGAAGTGCTGAGCGGGCGTTGGCCGAAGCATCCGGTCAACCCCGAGGTTGAGCCGTGGTTTGAGATTGCGCGCGCGTAAGCTGGAGGAGACTGAGCCGATGAGAACGATGAAAGCCGCGCGGTTTTTCGGCGTGAAGGACCTGCGGATCGTGGATGTGCCGGTGCCGGAGGTCGGGCCACGGGATGTGCTCGTGAGGGTCGCGCGGGCCGGTGTGTGCGCGACGGATGACGCGATATACACGGGCGCGTTCACGGGCGGGGGGACGGTGCGCTTCCCGATGACGCCGGGGCATGAGTGGGCTGGCGTCGTCGAGGAGGTGGGCGCGGAGGTGACGCGGTTCAAGGTGGGCGACCGCGTGCTCG
>PMZA01000416.1 GCA_003170595.1 Armatimonadota bacterium | reverse complement strand
GCGATGATCGCGATCACGACCAGTAACTCGATGAGCGTGAAGGCCTTACGCATGCCCTTCACCTCCCTGGAGTGATGGTGCCTCTGTGCAAGGAAGTACGACAGACTCCGATGCTTGCTGGTCCCCTACTCTACGGCAGGTAAGTGAGACATACAGATTCACAAGCGGGCGGGCATCACCTCCGGAAGACACTCCCTCTGGGTGTTAGTTGCGCCGCCGGGGAGGGGATTCCTTCTTGGTTTTGAGGTTTTTATGGGAACAGAAACGCGCGGGCCGGGACGACGGTAACGGCAAGGGAAAGCCCCGGCGCGGGGAAGGCGCCGGGGCTGTGGCGTAAGGGTGGGGCGAGGGGGCTGCAGCTTCCTGTCGACGCCTAGGGCGCCAGCCTCTAGGGCCCGTAGCGAAGCTTCTCGACGTTGGCCCACCGCACCCACTTCACATGGCCATCCACGAACCCCACGTTGCTGCCGCCGTTGTGGCGAGCCTGGTCGTCCGTCATGTTCTTGTAGAACTGCGCATCGGAGCACGGGTTCCCGCCCACGTTGCAAGCGTTGGTGTTCGAGGCCGCCAGCCGCATCCAGTTGATGTAGCCGCTCGAGTCGGCGACGCAGACGGTCTCAGACGGATACTTGTACAAGGCGAGCTTGTACCCGTTGACGAGGCTGTCCTCGACAAAGCCGTAGCTGAGGATGGTGTTTGCCGGCAGCCGACCCAACTGGACCTCCTCCGGGATGTTGTGGTGCGGGATGCCGTGGCCGCCGGTGCCATCCCCCCAGTTGCAGTTGCTGTCCCAGGGGCTGCTGGGGCAGTTGAAGATCTGTGCGTTCTTCACGTAGGGGAAGATCTTGGTGACCACGGACATCCGGCTGTTGGAAGTAGTACCTGCTGCGCACCTGGTGGTCGTCTGTGGGAACCTCTCATCATAGTCCTGTACGTACATGAGGTCTGCGAGCACGATCTCTTTGAGGTTGCTCTCGCAACTGGCCTGGCGGGCTTTTTCGCGGGCTTTGGCAAAGACGGGGAACAGAATGGCGGCCAGGATCGCAATGATCGCGATCACGACCAGTAACTCGATGAGCGTGAAAGCCGACTTGCGTGGGAAGCTCCATCGCATGGCCTACACCTCCCTAAAGTTGTGGTGCCAAGCGGCAAAGAAGCACGATGGTCTCCGATGCTGGCTGGTCCTTCGCTCTGTGGCAGGCGATCAAGACATACGGCAGCTCTAGGGGAGCATCACCCCCGGGAACAAAACCACTGCATGATACATACGTCGCGCGGGACGGGCCTCCTTCTCACTTTCGAGATCTATTTGGGGACAGCGCACCGTGGGCCGGGATGTCAGTAACGGCAGTAGAAGGCCCCGGCACCGGGAAAGGCGTCGTGGCGGAAGGAAGGGGCAGGATTCGGGACGGACACGCGCGGCGTATCCGTCCCTGATGCGGCCCCTCCGAAAAGCAGCGATGCCCACGGAGGGTCAGAGCGTGACGGCGGTGGAGACAGAGGCTGCGGCGACCTCGTCGGCAGTGACCTCGCGGCCCAGCTTCTCCGACAGGTAGATGCCCTCGGCGATGCACATCATGTCCGCGCCCAGGGCGGCGGTGTCGATCTGCTCGACGCGGCCCTGGAGGACGGCAATCCAGTGATGCTGGGGGCTGTCGTAGGCGCCGAAGTCGGGCTCGCAGGCGTGCCAGCGGAAGTCGGCCGCGCCGAGGTCGAAGGAGCCGTTCATCTCGAGATCGGCGAGGGTCGTGTGATAGGTGAAGGGTTCGAGGGTGAGGCCGCCCTTGGAGCCGGCGATCTTGGAGCCGTCGGTGCCACCGAGATTGATGGCCCAGGACTCCTCGAGGAAGAAGCTGATGCCCCCGCCGAGGCGGACGAAGCCGAGGCCGAGTTCCTCGACGTCGTAGCCGGAAGTCTTGCGGCGATCCTCGTACATGGCGATCTCCTGGTGCGTGGCGCCGGAGATGGTGAGGACGTCGGGGCGGCCGAGGAGGTAGAGGATCTGGACGATGTGATAGATGCCGATGTCGTAGAGAGCGCCACCGGCGGCGACGGACTTCTGGACGAAGCTGGCGGTGCCGTAACCGTCGACGAAGGGACGGCCGCGGCGACGGTAGCCGCTGGACTTGGCGTAGTAGATGTCGCCGAGATGGCCCTGGTCGATGAGGCGGCGGGCGGCCTTGGTGTCCATGCTGAAGACGTTGTAGCACTGCATGAGGAGCTTGCGGCCGGTGCGATCGCGGGCGGCAAGCATGGCGAGGGCGTCGGCGTAGCTGCCGGCGAGGGGCTTCTCGCAATAGACGTTCTTGCCGGCTTCCATCGCGGCGATGGAGACCGGGGCGTGGAAGTTGTTGTGGAGGCAGACGTCGACGGCGTCGATCTCGTCGATCGCGAGGAGGTCGCGGAAGTCGGAGAAGACGCGCTTGACGCCGAGGGTATCGGCGACGCGCTGGGCCTCGTCGAGGTTGAGGTCGGCGATGGCGACGATCTCGGCGTCGGGGATGTTGCGATAGTTCTCGACGTGGTGCTTGCCGATCTGACCTACGCCGATCATGCCGATCTTCATCTTGTCGGGCATGGATGAGTCACCCCTGGGGATGTGGTTGGGGGCGGAGGTTCGACGAAGGGGCGTGGGGACCTGCGTCAGGGGGGCGGCTGCTGATACTGCTTGAAGAGGGCGAAGAGGGTGTAGGGATCGACGACCTCGAAGTCGACGTCGGGATGGCCGGCGCGGAGGGCGTCAATGGCGGCGACAATCTTGCTCGGCGGGAGCCAGACGGCGCGGAAGATGTAGAAGCCGGGCGTGCCGGCGGGGGTGGTCTTCAACTGGGCGGCGAGGGCGTCGGCGGAGGCCTTGGGGTTGTCGGAATCGGGATAGCCGGAGAGGTTTAGGATCGGCATGCCCTTCCAGACCTGCGGCGTGGGCGGGGTGAAAGGCTTGCCGTGGAAATCGGTGACGATGGTGGAGTAGCCGTCCGGGGAGAACTGGGAGAAGGCGTCCTTGACGGCGGGGGTGGGCTGATCCCAGTCGAGGACCATGGGGGCGATGGTCATGTCGGTGAGGTGGAAGAAGTAGCGGTTGTGGCGGATGAAGAGCGGGAGGGATTTGGGGTCAAGGCGGGGGGGGTTCATGTAGCCGGCGGCGCTGGCATCGCTGACGAAGTAGTCGTTGAGCGAGGCCGTCTTGTAGAAGTAGGAGATCAGATCGGGATAGGTCTCGATGAGATTGGGATCGATGCCCCAGGCGAGGGGGAGCTTGCCGCGGCCCGAGTCCGCCCAGTTCTTGGGCAGGAACTCATAGAGCGGGAAGGCCGAGTCGTAGTCGGCCATGAAGATCGTGACGTAGGTCTTGTTCGCGAGGGCGGGCTTCACCGCGGGGCGGTGCTGCTTGAGGGGGACGAAGGGGAACTGGCTGTGGAAGGATTGGTTGTAGCACCACTCCGTCGCCGTGTTCTGATAGCAGTTGAAGGGGGAGATGAGATAGACGCTCTCCCACTCGGTCGGGACCGGGTCGTGCTTGCCGGGGTGCTCGGGCATGTTGGCGTACTTGAAGAAATCGAAGAAGCCCTCCATCTCTGTCATGTGGCGGCCGGCGGCCTGCTGCTGGGTGCCGCGGAGGATCATGCGATAGGTCTCGCGGTCGAGGCCGAGGGGCTGGTGCAGGTCGTCGCCGGGCCTCTCATCACCCCAGGGCGAGAGGTCGAAGACGAAGGCGCGGTTCTTCACCGGAAGGTCACGGAGGACGGCGTAGGAGATGTCGCCGCGATCGCGATATCCCCAGGCGTCGCGGTAGAGGCAGATCAGGCGGGAGGTGCAGCGGCCACGGGCGAGATATTCGCGGATCGCCCAGCGGTAGGCATCGTTCTTGGCGCTGCCGGTCTGGGCGCCGGTAAACATGCCGCGGAGATCGCGGAGGATGGGGAGATGCCAGAGGGCGAGGTACTTGTCGGCGAAGTCGGGGCTGAGGACGACGCCGTCCTCGACGCCGGCGATGGTTGTGGCGACGTTGACGGTGGCGGGGACTTTGGGATCCCAGATCACTGCGCCGGCGAGGCGCTTGCCGGCGAGGGTGACCAGGGCGGTGAGGTCGGGGAGGTCGTGGCGCTGGCGGTTGTGGAGCCATCCGCCCTCGCCCGCGAGGAGGTCGAACCACATCTGCGGGCGGGCCCAGCTTTTCGTCATCACGTAAAGGCGCGGGCCGTCGCGGTTGATGAGGCCCTGGAGGGATACCGCGGCAAGGGCCTCGTCGTAGCCGGCGGCGTTCTGGGAGCCGGAGATCGTGTAGACGTAGACGGGGGCGGTGGCGGACGAGGGGAGTGAGATGGCGGGAGGGGCGGAGTAGGCGGGTGAGGATGGGCCGCGATCGCCAAGGTTGAGGGGCAAGGGATCGGCAGCGGCGAGGGCCGGGTGAGGGATAGCGAGGATGGCGTTGAGAAGAGTCAGCAGGCAGAAAGGACGAAGCATGGGTGGTCCCCCTGAAGGCTGGTGTGGAGCCGAGCAAGCGCGGGTTCGCGGCGATGGGGGGTTGGACCTGCACGCGAAGACCAGCCAAAGGCTCACGGCCAGAGGCTGATGGCCCTTGACCAGGGAAACTGCTAGAACGGTCAAAGGCCCAAGGGTGCCGCACCCCCCGGCTGTCATCCTGAGGGAGGTGCTTTCTGCCGACCGAAGGATTGCCTTCTGGCTTGTTGGGGCGCGGAGCGCCAGTCGGCACCCACCGTCGACAAAAGGAGATCCTTCGGTCGCGGCGGAAACCGCCGCTCCCTCAGGATGACAGCCTAGGNNCCTCGGGGGCGTGTGTGCTTTGCGATGAGTAGAGCCAACTGCCCGGTGGAGAGGCACCATCCGCCGGCCTTGACGGGTTCTTGATACGGAAGGGCGGCGTCTTGCGCCACCTTTGACGAGGAAGTTGGTAGCCTTGGTTGAAGTGATAATAAGTCAGAAGAGAAGGTTGGAGGATTGAGGGCATGATGTGGGACATCTTCTATGT
>PMZA01000549.1 GCA_003170595.1 Armatimonadota bacterium | reverse complement strand
CCTTGGACGCGACCGTGACCTGCTTGCCGCCCACGGTCTCCGAATGGACCAGGCCGCCCAGATAGTTGGCCCCCTCGCCGTCGAAGATCCCGCTCCGGCGGACCGCGATCCCTTCGGCGTCCATCAACGACAAGGTCTTCTCGGAGTTCAGCCCGCAGAACTCGTTCCCCCAGAAACGGCACATGTTCTGGCCGTTCTTGCGCCACAGAGCGATCGTCTCGTTGGCGTCGCGGGCCACGCTGCAATCGGCCCACATCTGCCACGGGACTCCGTTGAGCTTGAACTGCGGGCCGTCCCACTCAAGCTCGCGGAAGCCGAAGGTCGCACGGTGGGTATCGACGACGCGGCCGCCGAGGCTGATCTTCGTCACGACCTGGTAGAGGTTCGGCTGGTCGGGCCACCAGAGCTTCGGGTTCTCCCAGGGATCGGAGATCGTGACGACCTGCTCGGCGCCTGCTGGGAGGGTGACCTCGTGGGCGGGGAAGGTCTTCTCGGGCTTATCGGAGCCGGCGGGGATCGCCTCGTTGACGATCTCGACGTGGCGCTCGGTGGCGGTCGGGTTCAGGAGGGTGACCTGGAGGCCGAGGGCTTTCTGCTTCACGGAGGGCATGACGAAGACGTCCGAGGCGTAGACCGAGCCGGCGGTGATGAGCGAGGGCGGTTCGAGGATGCCGGCCTGCTGGGCATACTCGCCGGTGCCGACGGGGAAGTCGTACTGGTTGCTGATCCAGTTCTGGGCGCCCATCCAGGTGACGGGGATGTTGAACTGCATGCGGCAGGACTTGCCGCCCATCTTCGCCGGGGTGAAGGCGTAGTAGGCGTCCTTGACGACGATGGCGATGTCGTTGACCTGGCCCGGCTTTACGGCGCGGGTGACGTCACATTCCCAGAGCGCGTAGGGGGCCTTGGTCCAGCCGCAATACTGGCCGTTGACGAAGGCGCTGGCGATCATGCACACGGAGGGGAGGTGGAGGAAGAAGGATCGGCCGGCGAGGGAAGCGGGGATGAGGACGCGGGTGTGGTAGACGAAGCGGTGGCAGAAGCGGAACTCGGGGCGCACCGTGAACTTGTTGCCGGGGACGGCGATGAAATACCAGTAGGCGGAGGCTAGGTCGGGGAGGGTCTTGGTCGGGCCGTCGCGATCGACGACCTCCTGCTCGTCATAGCGGCAGACTTGCCAGGCGCCGGAGAGGCCAGTGTCGATGCGGTCGTAGGAGGTGGCGGTGGGTGGGGCGGTGACCTGGAAGACCTGGGCGGCGGCGGTGCGGTCGGCGTCGGACTGCCAGTCCTCGTCGGGCTTGTGCCAGAGGTTGGGGCGGAAGGCGCCCTTGTAGATGCAGAGGGCGTCGGAGCAGTAGTGGATGTTGTTGGGCTTACCGTCGGCCTTGAGGGTTGGCATCAGGCGGATCTGGAGGGTGTGCTTGCCGGCGGAGAGGTCGGCGTCGCCGAGCTTGATCCAGGCCACCTCGCACCAGAAGTCGATGTCCATGAGGTCGGTCGTGAGGTCTGAGGGGGCGATGGTCTTCCACTCGCCGCCGTCGATCCGCCAATCGAAGGGTGAGCGGGTGAACTCGAAGCCGACGCGGTTCCAGGCTTCGTAGCGGCCGGCGGAGGGCGCCTGGAAATCGTAGGAGAAGAGGGCGCCGTCCTTGGGGCATTTGGCCGCGACCTGATCGCCGGGAATGTCGATGTTGAGCCACGCCTGGCCGGAGAGGAACTGCTTGTTCCCCCAGCCGGCGGCGGGGGCGTCGATGTTGTGGGCGGTGGGGGCCTCACCTTCGAGCCATACGTAGTCGGCGGCGAAGGCTGGAAGGGAAAGGAGAAAAGCAAGGACAAGGGCGAAAGCGTACGGCGTTCTCATGCGGACGTCACCTCGTGTAAAGGCGGCGATGGAAAGGCGCAGGCGCGGCGGGCATAAATGCCCGCCCTACAGAAAACCGTGTCAGCCCTGCTTGCCGAGGAAGCCCCACATGAAGGCTTCGGTCGCGCGGACGTGGACGAGTTCGCCGACCAGGGCCGGGTCCCCTGCGAAGATCATCATCTTGTTCTGGCGCGTGCGGCCGCGGAGGAGATCGCCGTGGCGCTCATCGAAGCCCTCGACGAGGACCTCGAAGGTCTGCCCCAACTGCGCCGTGTTGACCTCGCGGGCGATCGTGTTCTGAAGCTCGATGAGTAGGGCGAGGCAGCGAAGCTTCTCGACCTCGGAGAGCTTGTCGGGGAGGTCGGCCGCGGCTGTGCCGGGGCGGTCGTCGTACTTGAACATGAAGGCCTGGTCGAAGCGGATCTCGCGCACGGCGGCGAGAGTGGCCTCGAAGTCGGCCTCGGACTCGCCCGGAAAGCCGACCATGAGGTCGGTCGTCACCGCGAGGGCGGGCATGAGTTCGCGGGCGCGGGCGATGGTGCGACGGTAGTCGGCGAAGCTGTAGCCGCGGCCCATGCGCCGGAGGACGTCGTCGCCGCCGGCTTGCAGCGGGAGGTGGAGATGCTCGCAGACCGTGGGCAGCGAGGCCATCACCTGGAGAAGCTTCTCGGAGCAGTCGCGCGGGTGCGAGGTCGTGAAGCGCACGCGCCAGAGGCCGAGGATCGTGTCGACGAGGGTGAGTAGGTCCGCGAAGTCGGTGGCGCTGTCGAGGTCGGAGCCGTAGCTGTTGACGTTCTGGCCCAGGAGCGTGACCTCGTGGTAGCCGTCGGCGACGGCCTGCTCGATCTCGTCGATGATCTCGGCGGGCTGGCGGCTGACCTCGCGCCCGCGGGCATAGGGGACGACGCAGTAGGCGCAGAAGTTGTTGCAGCCGTAGGTGACGTTGACGAAGGCGGAGAAGCCGGGCGCGCGTCGGACGGGGAGACCTTCGGGGAGGCACTCAGCCGTGTCGCGGACGAGGACGTGGCCGCGATCGGCGAGGACTTCCGCGAGGGCCGGGCCGAAGCGGCCGAGGTTGCGCGGGCCGAGGATGACGTCCACGTAGGGGGCGCGTTGGGCGATCTTGTCGCCGACGATCTGGGCCATGCAACCCGCGACGGCGAGGACCAAGTTGGGGCGTGCGCGCTTGAGCAGGGCAAGCTCGCCGAGGCGTGAGAAGACCTTGTGATGCGGCCTCTCACGGACCGAGCAGGTGTTGAGGACGATGACATCCGCGTCCGAGGCGGCTTCAGCCGCGACGTAGCCGAGGGCCTCAAGCTCGCCGGCGAGGGTCTCGGAATCGCGGACATTCATCTGGCAGCCGTAGGTTTCGATGAAGAACTGTTTGGGTTTCACGGGAGCAAAGGTAGTGGAAAAAAGCTGGTGAGCTGGTGAGGTGGTGAGGTGGTG
>PMZA01000266.1 GCA_003170595.1 Armatimonadota bacterium | reverse complement strand
CCCACCACGCCGCCACAGCCGCACCTTGAAAGGTGCGACTACTCCCGCGACGCGAGGGCTTTCCAGGTCTTGACGAGCACACGCCTCGTAGAACGGCAACGTTCGCTGACTGAAGAGCATCGTTGAACAGTAGTCGCAGGCTTTAGCCTGCGGGGGCGGCTGCGTGGTGGGCCTTTGCCTTCATTTGCATGCAGGAGAACGCTACTGAAAGCTCACGCAGGCCGAGGCATAGGTTTCGCGCAGGTCGCCGCCGATCATCACCTGGAAGAAGCAATAGGCCGCATCGTAGGGCAGGATGTGTGACATCCCCGAGCCCTCGGCGGCCGGCACGCCCGCCGTCGCCCTCAGTTATGCGTCGGCCCCTGCTGCTTTTCCCACCGCCCCAGGTCTACGGTGAGTATGGATTGGATGCCGGGCGACACCACGTCCGGGTAGCGCACTCCGGCGGCAGTCCTGTAGTAGTGGTTTATGAACGCCGAGTGTCCCCCCTCGGGGCAGGGCGCTCCGAGCGTGCGTTCGCTCGCGTCACCTGTGCCCTGGGCTAAGATGTCGTTGGTGCTCGCGAAGAAGGACTGCGTCTGCAGGAGCGCGCGCCCGCCGCCCACCACCCTATCGACGCGAACGATACGCGCTACCTGGAATAGCACAGCGTCTGCCGATCCGATTTCGGTGCCGCCGCTCCTGAGGCGGATTGGTCTCAACTGTCCGACGTCCGTCAGCAGGTTGCCAATGGGCCCGGAGTCGCAGAGAGTCACGATGCTGTAGTCCCACCGATCGTCCAGCCGCGTCAGCAACTCCTCGACGGCCTTCGGATCGCGGCCCTTAAGGGCGTCGAGTGGGCCGAACTCGGGCGCGAGGTCCCCCAAGGCCTTCCTGAGCCACTGGCCGTCAGGCGCCCGTACGTGCGTGTCCCCCTTGATGTATGGCAACATCCAGCGGGGCCAGCCCTTTAGGCCGCCGCCCTCATCGACGCTCAGGATGGCCGCGTCCTTCGGCATGTAGGCTACGAAATGGCAGACGAACCGTAGCATCTGCGGCTGCGGGGCGGCCGGCTGGTCGTCCGCCAGACCAATCGCGGCCGTCACCCCTATCGCAAGGGCCAGGCCGAAAGGCAGGAGAAGCGGGGGCAACCCACGTGCGTGAACCATGAGCGGATCACCTCTTGCGGATTGGTGGAAGCCGGGCCTCGGGGTCTGGGCAGCGGCCCCTGCGCCCCTCCACGCCCTCGTGCGCATATGTCATGGTACTGCGCCGCACAGGAACGGCCAAGGCCCACCACCAAAGGCCCACCACCGGCCACAGCCGCACCTTGAAAGGTGCGACTACGGCCACGGCTGACGGTTCGTAGAACGGCAGGGCATCGATGATCGAAAGGATCGTTGAACAGTAGTCGCAGGCTTCAGCCTGCGGCTGTGGGTGCGTGGTGGGCCTTAGATGTGGCCGCGATCTCCCCGGAGGTGCCTAACCGCCCGCACCGAAGTCTCACCCCGTCCCAGCCTTCAGCGCGTCTTACAGGAGGGTCCATCGCCCATGACCAAGATCGCCTTCATCGGCGCAGGCAGCGGCTTCGGCCAGCGCATCAGCGCGGACATCCTCGCCCATCCCGAGTTCGTCGACTGCACCATCTCTCTCGTCGACATTCACGAGGGCAATCTCGCCGGCGTCCACGGCTACGTGCAGGACCTCATCGATCGCTACAACCTCCCGGCGAAGGTCGAGGCCACCACCAACCGCCGCGAGGTCCTCGAGGGCGCCGACTACGTCGTCATCGCCGTCGCCATCGGCGGCCCGGCCTACGACGGCGTGCCCTACTACAACGAGGTGCAGATCCCCAAGAAGTACGGCATCTCCCAGTCCGTCGCCGATACCTGCAGCATCGGCGCCATCTTCCGCATGCTCCGCACCGGGCCGGAGATGGTCCGGATCGCCCACGACATCGAGGACCTCTGCCCCGACGCGTGGGTGCTCAACTACACGAACCCGATGTCGATGCTGTGCTGGGCGATGACCGCGGCGAGCAAGATCAAGATGGTCGGCCTCTGCCATTCCGTGCAGGGGACGATCTGGCAGCTCGGCTCGTACATGGGCGTGCCGCCCGAGGAGATCGACTACTGGTGCGCGGGCATCAACCACATGGGCTGGTACCTGGAACTCCGCGACAAGAACCGCCGCGACCTCTACCCCCGCCTGCGCGAAGTGGCCGACGATCCGGAGGTCTACAAGCACGACACCGTGCGGTTCGAGATCTTCAAACACTTCGGCTACTTCGTAACCGAGTCCACGCCGCACATGTCGGAGTACGTGCCCTACTTCCGCAAGACTAAGGAGCTACGCGACTCGTTCTCGCTGGGCGAGAGCAACCCCGGCCCGGTCGCGCCCGAGGATCGGCGGCATGACTGGTTCGAGGAGATACGCAAGCAGCTTCAGGATGCCGACCCGAGCGAGGGCCTGAAGCCGTCGGCCGAGTACGCCTCGCACATCATGCGCGCGCTGCATACGGGGATACCGTTCCGCTTCAACGGGAACGTTCCGAACAAGGGGATCATCACGAACCTCTCGCCCGACTGCTCGGTCGAGGTGCCGTGCCTGACGGATGCGACGGGCGTGCGGCCATGCTTCGTGGGCGAGATCCCGCCCCAGCTTGCGGCGCTGAACATGTCCAACATCGCGGTGCACAGGCTGACGGTGCAGGCGGTGCTGGAGCGGAGCAAGAAGAAGGCGTACCTGGCGTCGATCCTCGACCCGCTGACGGCGACGCAATGCTCGCTGGCGCAGATCAGGGAGATGTTCGAGGAGCTGTGGACCGCCGACGCGCAGTGGCTGACGGACTACTGAGCCCGTCGGGTCTTGCTCTTCTGCTTTCTGTAGGGCGGGGCTTTACGCCCCGCCGCGACGAGGGAAGGCAAAACGGGCCGGATTCGTGAGGCCGGGCGACGGCCCGGCCTTCCTGATTCGGCCCCTCCGAAAGACAAGATGCGGCGGGGAGTAAATCCCCGCCCTACAGCAACCATCAGCCCTCGACTAGCACGCAGCCTAGCGCTGGGACGATGGCCTCGCCCTCCGCGCCGAGGTCCTCGCACACGTCCTCTCGCCCGCAGGCGCGGACCTTCGCGCCGGAGCTTAGCCTCTCGTCGATGACCGTCACCTTCCGGTCCTCCGTCGTCCAGTTGCACATCACGACCGCGTGCCGTCCATCCGCCGACTGCCACGCCGTGTGCACGATCGCCGGAACCGCGTAGTGCTTGCCCTCGTGGTCCCACTCGATGACCTCGATGCCCTCGACCTGCGCCGGCCGCATCATCCGCCCGTAGACGAGGAAGTCGCGCCCGGCCCCGCGCCGCATCGCCGTCACCGTGCGGATCATCTCGAGGGAGTCCTCGTTGCTGCCCATCTTGGGCTCCCAGTTCGCCCAGTTGAAGGTCTCGCGGTTGAGGAGCGTCCCGTCGCCGGTCAGGACCGCGCCGGGTATCTCTCCGAGCGCCCCATTCCACGCGTTGCGGATCGGCAGCGCGTACGGCTCGCCGCCCGTGCTCATCATCCCGTGCATGATCTGGCACTCGTGGAAGAGATAGTGGTAGACCGGCGCGAAGTACGGCGTGCCGCTGCAGGGCGGGCTGACCCGCACGTCGCACTGCTGGAAGATCTGCAGGTGGAATTCGTTGCAGGGCTGCTCGGTCGACTGGAGCGCATCGACCGCGCCCGCCCGCTTCTGCGCGTCGACGAAGGAGGCGATGACCAGCTCCATGGCCCGCGGCATCCACTTGCCGGGGACGGGCGCGTGGCCGTGGTCGTGGCTGAAGCAGGGGAAGGCCGCCGCGTTCACGTTCTGGTCGAAGAACTGGATGGACGTCATCCCCCAGCCGAGGAGGTGGTTGACGAAGTCGAGCGCCACCCGCTGCGTGGCCTCGGCGGCCATGCAGCAGCCATAGCTCGGCCGCCACGAGCCGTCCCAGCCCTCGGTCCACATCTCGCCATCGGGCAGGCGGCAGACGCCGTCCGCGCCATGGTTGCGCTCGAAGAACTCCTTCCCGTCGTAGCCGTTGAACCTATGCCCCATGACCCAGCGCGTGCCGTTGCAGAAGGACCCCACCTGCCAGCCGCGCTCGTGGGCCATCGAGCAGAAGTTGGTCATCGACTGGTCGCCGCCCACGGGCGGGAAGCAGTCGGGATAGACCCACGGCCCGCCCCGCTCCCACGACATCATCACCGCCACGAGCGGCGCCTCGACCGCGTCGGCGACGCCCTGCAGGAGGGGGATGCACTTCTCGTAGGGCAGGAACTCCACGATCTCGGGCGCCGGGCCGTCGTCGAGATAGCCTTGCAGGCGGATCGTGATGTGGGGCGGCGAGTCGAGCAGCCAGTCGGGGACGTCGGTGCGCTCGGTCAGCGGCGTGGCCCACGACTGCTGCAGGCTCCATGACCGGTACCTCTCGGCCGCGTCATACCAATCGCCGGCGAAGCTGCCGAGGACCGTCTCATACTCGAGCGTGCGCTCGCCGTCGGTGGGCCAGTCGCCGACATGCGCGACACCGAGGCGTAGGCCGCTCTCGCGCCGTGGGGTGCTGAAGCGCTTCACGTTGCCCTCGGTGTCCTCGCAGGCGAGGTAGATGCCCGCGCGGTCGTTGTACCAGGCGAGGAACTGGGCGAACCAGGAGCCGGGATAGTGCGACGAGTTGCCGCACTCGGGGATGAACTGCCAGATCTTCGGCTCATCGGCGCCGAGCCAGTTGAGCTGCTCGCCCGTCCATACCTCGCCGAAACCGAAGGGCCGCACCAGCGACGCCGCCGGGTCGTCCGGCGTGACGACGAAGGGGAACTGCACATCGACGACCGGTAGGCCGGAGGCGTTGCGAACATGGCAGGACCAACGGCTCATGGGATCATCGGTCATGGCGCGGACGGTGAGGGTGACGTCGAGATCGAGGCCGCCCACTCCGGTGAAGGCCATGACGACCTCGTCCTGGCCGGGGCTCACTTCTGTCGTCGCGGCGCTGAAGGAGTCGGTCATGACGTACTGGCCGTCGCGGATATACTGCAGGGCGAAGGCCGGGGTGCCCGGGGCGGAGGCGATGAGTTCGACCTCGGGCGCAACCTTCGGCCTCAGTGACACGAGGCTTCCGGTCTTCGGATCGAACCCAAGCCTATCAGCAGCAGTGTCGAGCACGATCATTTCCATGGGCGAGCCCTCCCGTTGTGCATGCTAACGCGTCGCTTCTATGCGCCCTTTCTCCGTCCTTTCCTTCCCGCTTGCAGGACGCTTCCTTCCTTTGCCGAACCCTACCTTAGCAACACATGACGGACCCGGGGTGACACTCCATGTGCTTCACCACCCGACCGACGTCTTGCCTTTTGTGCGCCTTCGCCGTTGCCTGCGCCTTCGCCGCGCCGACCTATGACCTAGCCGGTGAGGCCGTGTGGCTGGGCTCAGTGAGGCCAGGCCCTCCGCTTCTAGTCTTGCGTACCTCTCCCCACGGTCCGGTCTCCTTGTGGATGCTGTCACCCGGTCTCCCGCCGCGGCATCTCGCGCAGGTCCCAACTGAAGCAACCCGGGTGACTTCCGTCTGCCTGCTGCCTAGCGGGAACCTCTGGGTGGCGACGGACCGGGGGCTGCTGAAGCAGGAAGGCCGAAGCTGGGCCGCCCCCATCGCGACAGTGTCGGTCAGGTATGTTGGCGGCGTTTCCGGTGGCATCGGGGCCTGGACTGATTACCACCTTGACCTGACCCGCCTTACCTCCCTGGTGGTGGCCAAGGTACAGCCCGCGGGCCGGGAGGTCGCCTACATGGGCCTGGGCTCGCCAGAGACGGAGGCGTCAGCCCAGGCGAAGCTTCTCGCCGGTAGGATGAAGGACCTTTTCTCCGGTGGTGCCTGCGCTATCGAGTGGTTTCGCCAGAGGCGTTACCTGCTGGCCCGCGATCCGCATCTCTCGCTGGGAGCTTGGGTCTTCGCGGAGTCGGACGGTGCCATCAGCATGGTCGATCAGAGGCTTCAGGCATGTCGTGGGCTGGATCCCGAGCCGCCCAGTTGGCGATCCAGCGGCACGTGGCTAAGCTGGAAGACCCCCGTCATCTCGGGCGGGCTGACGGCGACGACAAAGGACTGGCTGCGACAAGACGGGGGGCGGATGATCGAGGGTGCCCTCTACGCTCAGAGCTTGTGCGCGTTGTACTCGGGCAAATCAGAAGCGGGCCTGGTTGCCCTGGAGGAAGATGCATGGGTCCCGCACCCTATGCCTGCGCGGCTGCTCGGTGGCGTGCCCGAGTTCATCAGTTGGGCATGGGATGGACGAAAGACTGTCTTCGTCGGCACACGGCAGCATGGCGTCCTCGCCTTCGACGAGAAGGGATGGCGCAAGCTAACGGTCGAAGGGCTGCCCGTCACTGGCAAGGACGCTCGCCCGGCCTACGTAGCCTGGGATGCGAAGGCGGGTTGCCTCTGGGTCGCGGCAGGAACGCGATTGACGATGCTGACGAGTCCGTAGGGTCGAGCAAAGGCCCACCGCCGGCCACAGCCGCAGGCTGAAGCCTGCGACTACTGTTCTTCGATGCCCCTCGATCATCGAGGCCCTGCCCTTCTGCGGATCGCGTCGCAACCGTAGTCGCACCCTTCAGGGTGCGGGGGTGGCCGGTGGTGGGCCTTTGGTGGTGGGCCTTTGCCTCGGGAGGAACCCCTCGGCTACCGCGGAAGTTTCCCCTTACGATCGATCGCAAGGAGACGATGCCATGCGCCTGCCGCTGATATGCCTCATCCTGCCCGTGACCGCCTGCCTCTCCGCCCTCGCCCAATCGCCCGCCCCCGTCGCGTGGTACAAACTCGACGCGGCCGCGAGCTTCGGCCAGGATGCCTCCGGCCACTCCCTCCTCGCCCGCGCGGTCAACGGCCAGCACGCCACCGGCGTCCACGGCGGCGGCATGGCCCTCACCGGCGATGGCGGCCTCGAGATCCCCGGCGTCCCCGCCGTCGCGACCTCCCGCGGCTTCACCTTCGAGATGTGGGTCCGCTTTGACACCGTTTCCGAGAACATGGGCCTCGTCAGCAAGACTGGCGAGTACCTCCTCCGCATCGACCCGCCGGCCGAGGGCGGGAAGATATCCTTCTTCGTCAACCCCGGCGGCAGCCTCGAGCCGCGAGTATTCGGCCTCGCCCCAAAGCCGGGGATCTGGTATCACATCGTCGCCACCTGGGATACCGACCAGGCGCGGCTATGGATCAACGGGCAGCTATTCTCCGGCACCCGCCGAGGCGCCATCGAGCAAAGCGATGCCCCGGTCCTCGTCGGCCTGCCGTCACACTACGGCCCCATCGGCATCAAGGGCATCATCGACGATGTCCGCCTCTACGACCGCGCGCTGACCGAGCAGGAGGTCCTCCTCGCCGAGTATGGCCTCGACCAGTTGCCGGCCGGGCCGAAGGCGGCGGACGCAAGATTCGAGTTCGATAACGGGATGCAGGGGTGGGCGGCTCGCGATGCTGATGACGTGCGAGTGGCGGGCGGGCGGCTTCATGCGACAACGCGAGCGGGGACGGCCTTGCTCCTCAACCCGAACCTCGACGTGCCGGTGGCGGGCAAGAGCTACGTGGCGCTGCGGATGGCCGTGACTGCCGGGAAGGAGGGGCGGCTTCTCCTCTACACGACGGGCGGGCTGACGCTGTCGACGTTGCCGCTGATCGCGGATGGAGCGATGCACTCTTATGTCGTCCACGCGGCCGACCTGGAGAACTGGTCGGGGCGACTGCTGGCCGTGGGCCTGCTGCCCTCGGATGAGGCGTGCAGCGCCGATATCGACTTCCTCCGCGTCGCCGCCGAGGCCGAGGCGCCGCCCGAGATCGCGGTGACAAACTTCTACACCGACGACGCGCTCAACCGCGCGGGCAGGCCCTGCCGCATACTGGCGACCATCCGCAACACCGGCGGCCCGGGCAAGGACCTGGCGGTGAAACTATCCGTCCCGCCGGGCGTGAAAGCCCCGGGTGCCGAGAAGAAGATCGATCATATCGCCTGGAATGAGGAGCGCGAGCTGACGTGGGACATCGTCGCCCCGCAGGCCCTGACCGGCGGACTCCAACTCATCGTCAGCGGCGCGGGCATGGCGACTTCGAGGGCGAAGGTGCAGATCGCCTTCATGCCTCCGGTCAACCTCCCGAAGGCCGACTACGTCCCCGAGCCGCAGATCCCGCAGAGCGACTACCTGGTCGGCTGCCACTACTGCCCGCTTTGGAAACAGGGGTCGCGCGCGCCGGGTGGCTGGCAGGAGATCACCCCCTTCCCCGAGCGCAAGCCCGCCCTCGGCTGGTATGACGAGGGCGATCCGGAGGTCACCGACTGGGACATCAAGTGGGCGCTGGAGCACGGCATCCAGTACTTCGTCTACTGTTGGTATCGCGCGAGCCAGGGCGGTCCCGTGAAGCAGAATCTCGGCCACGCGATCCATGAGGGCCTCTTCCACGCGCGCTACGGCGACAAGTTCAAGTTCGCGATCATGTGGGAGAACCAGAGCCGGGGGTCGGCCGGCGTCGCCTCGGAGGACGATTTCCTCAACAACCTCCTCCCCTTCTTCATCGACCAGTACTTCAAGCGGCCCAACTATCTGAAGGTTGACGGCAAGCCGCTGCTCTTCATCTACCGCCCGGAGTTCCTGGTGGACGACCTCGGAGGGGTCGACAAGGTCAAGTCGGCGCTCGATAAGGCGCGGGAAGCGTGCCGGAAGGCCGGTCTGGGCGGCCTCACGATCCTCGGTGAGTACCGTGGGACCGATCCTGCGCCGCTCAAGCTGATGCTGGCTGAGGGGCTGGACTACAGCTTCGCGTACTGCTGGCCGGTGGGTGGGCAGCCGACGCCCGATGTGGCTGTGGATACGCAGGAGTCGATCTGGAAGGAGTGGCAGCGGCTGAACATCCTGCCGGGGCTGCTGACGGCGTCGATGGGGTGGGATCCGAGGCCGTGGTACACGACGGATCAGTACTGGCGGCTGCCTCCGGCGGACTTCAAACGGGTGCTGGAGCGCGCCAAAACGTCGATGGATGCGCTTCCGGCGGAGCAATTGGGGCACAAACTGCTCCTCCTCGACAACTGGAATGAGTTCGGCGAGGGGCACTACATTGCCCCGCACCGGCAGTACGGCTTCGGGTATCTCGACGCCGTCCGGGATGTGTTCACGAGATCGCCAGGGGCGCATCAGGACCTCGTGCCGGAGGATATCGGGCGCGGGCCATACGACAAACTCTTCCGGGCATACCTGGACAGGATGACGCTGACCCACAAGGTCGTCACCGCGCCGGGCGGGGTGCCGGCGGGGCTGATCGGGTGGTGGACCTTCGATGAGCCGGACGGGCAGGAGGTCGCGAACGACTGGTCTGGGCATGGTCTGGGAGGATTCGTGAGCCACGCGGAGCGCGTTGCGGGGCCGCATGGGCGTGCTCTGGAGTGCTCCGGAGGGTGCGTAACGGTGCCTGAAGCGGGCAAATCGTTCGGTCTCGGGCAGCTCAGCGTGAGCTGCTGGCTGCGGACGGATGTGGGCGAGCAGGAGGACAAGTGGTTCGTGAACAACATCTACGACGGCGGCGGGGCGGGATTCCGCTTCGGGTTGAGCGGCGGAAACCTGTCGTTCGCAATCCCGAAGACGCCGTGGAGCCATCATCTGGTGGCCAGTGAGCCCCTGCCGCTGGGCAAATGGGTGTTCGTCGCAGGGACCTTCGATGGGAAAGTGATGCGGGTGTACCAGGATGGGAAGGAGGTCGGGACGCTGGAGCGGCCGGGGCGGGTGTATGGGAACAACTGGGCGCTCTGCCTGGGGAACTTCGACCTGGGGCATAACGCGTACTTCCATGGGTTGCTGGCGGATGTGAAGATCTGGTCGCGAGCACTGACGGCGGAGGAAGTGGCGGGGATGGCGAAGTAGGCGCTTTGGTTATTGACATGCGTGGCAAGGAGGGTACACTATTATCTGACGGATGGAGTGCCCGCCAGGGGGATGGTTGGGGTGGAGCGATCTGCGGCGCAATATATGTCTCTTCCCGGCCTATATGGCGGCCGGGAGGTGTTTGTGCCTGCCGATCCACCTCCCCCTCATGAGTGCGGCCCCGTCGTGGCTGCGGCTTGGCAGTGGTTGGAAGCTGCGGGTTGTGCGTAGGGGTTAGTCCAACCTTAGAGGATGGGGGAAGAGACATGGAACTACTGCTTATCATCATCGTTGTGATATTGCTGTTTGGTGGCGGGGGTTGGTGGTACCGAAGCCGGCGGGGATAAGGTCCTCCCTGGGATAGCTTGAGCAACAACGACGTCGGTCACGTGGCGCACTTCATGGGCCGCTGGCCGGCGTCTGCGTTTGGTGGCGGGCGTTGAGATTCTTAGTAAAGGATTCAGGGGTTTGCTTTATTAACGGCGGGCGTTAGTAAAGGGGACTTAACTAACGGCGGGCAACCAGGGGCTCTACTTTACATAATGCTACATTGTAGCTAAGCTATGCTTAGGGGATTGGGGCGGAGCCCGGTGGATATAGAGGACGGGCAGGTCAGCGGGCGGTGGCGGCTTCGACGATGGCGATCTCGTCGTCGGCGAGGCCGTAAGGCTCGCAGACGAGGATGTCGACCCGGGGGTCGGTAGCGTCGACCGCGCGGTAGCACCGAACGGGCGAGCCCCCAACAGGGCTCACAAAGCCCTCTGCGCACGGCCCCCGCGCTTCCTGGCCTGCGTTGGGGCACGCGTCAGGAACTCGCGGGGCACAGCCCTATGAGGGTCCAGTTCTCCTTCACTTCTTCGCGGCCCTCGACGCCCATTGTCTCCACGCTAAAGCAGGCGATGACGTCGCAATTGTAGCTGGCGATGGCCTTCGGGAGCGCGCCGGGCAGGACCTTTCCCGCGATGATCGGCCCCCCATCCCGCTGCTCGAATTCGAACTGAGCCCTGTGCTGAAGAAGCCCGATTAGCCGCCCTGTAAGCTGTTCGTCCCGCTCTTCCTCGCGCTGGAGCAAGGACAGGGCGTCGCTGATGTTCTTGGCCTCGCTCGCGTCGAGGAAGTCCACTCGTGAGGTCGAGGAATCGCGCCAAGTCTGCATCTCCACCGAGGCGTTGGCTGAGGTGAGACTATCGAGGAACGCCGTATAGTGGCCTTGGACCCGTCCGCCGAGACGGCTGAGAAGCTCGGCGAGGTCGGACACCTTGTCTCGTGCGTCGATGAGCCTATGCAGATCCTCGAAGCACTCGGAGATGAGCGAGTCCCCAAACAAGTCTGGGTGCGCGTCCCCGACGATGCTCACGGTGAATGACCCCTCCGCGACCGCCGCCAGTCGAAGCCGCGTACGTTCCATGATGTCCCCAGGAATCGGCCCGCGGGCCATCGGCTGGCTGGCGATGGCCTGACCGAGCGCAAATACGAGCTTCTGCAGATGGCCGAGGAACTCGCTGAGGAACCCTGCCTCGACCGTACCCTTGCGCACTGGGGCGCCGTCGAAGCTTAGGCCTAGCTCTGCCACACGAGCCTTCTCGAAGGCCGCCTGTATCTCGGCAAGCAACTCCTTGCGTCTGGCCCTTAGGCTATTGAGAGACAACTCCCAAGCGAAGCTTCCAGCGGCCTGCTGGGCCGCCTCTTCGGTTGCGGTGATCGTCTCCGCGAGCTCCAGGAGTTCCTCACGCAGAAAAGCCAGGTTGGCGCTCATAGGGGTCCACCGACCTCGAGGCGAACTATCCCTTTCGCATACCCTCCGCGCTCGGGTCGCTGGTGTCCGAACCAGCGCTCCCAATAACGTCGCTGCCGCTCCGTTGCCCGTTCCTGAGGCGTCCCAGGCGTGGCGACCGTGACGACAAAGGCATGGCACAGGTCACCTTCTGGAGTTGCCGGGCCAGCGAAGAGATTGACGAGCGTCCCCCTGTCTGACTGCGGAACCTGGTTCACCACTTCTTCAGGTAGGAAAGTCACGAAGTCCACATCGCCAGGATCCAGCTTGTCCGTCATGAAACTGCCGTCCATCCATTGCTCACGAGGCTCTTGGCCCACCAGTGGCCGCCACCGCTCGATATGCGCGAGATAAGCTGCGAATATTGCGGGGCGGGTCTGCGAATCGGCGAAGCCATCTGCGAACGCAGCCCCTACCTCTTCGGTGGTGGCGTCGTGGAACTTAGGGTTGGCCGGCAAGCACCCTGTGCTCTGGTCAAGTGGAGGAATCATAAGTCGGACCCCTTCCGACGGCCCATGTCCCGCCGCCCCCCACAAGTCGTCCAACTAGTTCGTACCACCCAAGGAGCGACATGTCAACTACATAGCTTTCGATCATCGCCGGGACCAGCCCGATGACCTCAGGGCGGAGGCGGGCCAGAAGAGTAGGCGCAAACTGCCGAGGACGCAGGCGCGGCGGGCATAAATGCCCGCCCTACAGAAGGATGGCAGGTGGCAGGTTGAGATGGGTGAGGAGGTCGAGGTGGGGGTGGAGGGCCGCCACTTCCCAGAGCCCATGAGAGTCTGACCCGAGCGCTATCTTCACCCCGCGCTCCACGCACATCCGCACGAAATCCGGCGACTCGTCGTTCAGGTGATAGTTCAACTCCGCCGCTACCCCGTTCTCCGCCAGCAGGTCCGCCACCGGCTCGAATAGCTCCTCCGGCACCCGCATCCCCTTCCGCCGGAATAGCCTGAACGGGTGTGCCAGGATGTTCACCCCCGAGCGCACCAAGACTTCGGTGAACCACAGGAATTCCGCCTCGACGCGCGCCTGATCGGGCGTCGCCAGCATGCTCTCGGGCGTCACATGCACCGCCCCCAGCAGCACGTCCCAGCTCTCCGCGTCCTCCTCGAGCAAGGTCAGACGGCCTGCGCCGTCGACCTCCACCTCCAACCCGAGGCCCACTCGCTCCGACCGCAAGGGCGTCACGTGGGCGCGGTAGGCGTCCATCCGGCCGCGGCCGGCACGGCGTTCGCGGGCGATTATCTCCGGGTCGGCAAGATAGGCGGCGGACCAGTAATCGTCGGGGCTGAGGTAAAGCTGGCCGGCGTGCTCGGTGAGATGAAGCTTGCCTACGCCGAAAACCTCGGCGCGGCGGATAGCCTCGGCGGCGGTGACGTCGTCGCGGCAGTAGGCGAACTCGGTGTGGCAGTGGAAATCGGCGTATGGCGAGGGCGTCGCCGGGTCGTCGGAGAGGGCGAGGCGGTGCTCCTCGACCTCGATCTCGCGCCCGCGCAGGCGGACGATCAGGAAGCGGAAGGGATGCTCGCAAAGCGACGGCGCGGTCAGGTAGGCGACGCCGCCCTCGTGGGTGAGAGGCTGGCCGGCGTGGTAGTGGCCGCTGATCGAGAGGAGGACGCCGGCGGCCCGGTAGGCCGCCATGATCGCGTCGCGGTTGGTGGGCATGAAGGGGTAGTCGCTGACGATGGGCGGGTGGATCGGGCTGTGCTGGAGGGCGACGATGGGCAGGTCGCGACGGGCTTCGCGGACGGCCGCGAGGGCCTCGTCGGAGCGGGTCATGTGGTCGTCGGCGGCGTAGGGATCGGTGAAGACGAGAAGCTGGTAGCCGCCGAGGATGACGCGATGAACATCCTCACCGGACGGGCCTGCGACGGGGAGGTCGGCGTCGTGATTGCCTCGGACCAAGACCACCGGAAGGCCCGGACGGACAAGCTCCTCGCGAAGCTCGGCGAGGTCGTCAGCCGCGCCGGGGGCGGCGCCGTCGTCGACCAGGTCGCCCATCGCGAGGATGACGTCGACATCGGCGAGGCGGGCGGCGTCGATGAAGGCGCGGCGGATAAGCTCGCGGCCGAGGGCCCCCCGGCGCTCGGGAGGAGTGGCCTCGGGGGCCGCCTGGTGGAAGTAGTGCAGGTCGGCCAGGACCAGCAGGCAGAGGTCGGGAGGGGCGTCGGTCACTTCAGGCGTAGCTCCAAGTTATCGATGTAGAAGACCGACGGGCCGTCGGTGTTGGAGATGATGACGAACTGGTTGAGGAAGGTGAACTTCGGGTCGCAGGCGAGGGCCTTGAAGGTGCGCGGGGCGGCGCCGGGGAGCTTCACCGTGAGATCGTAGGCGCCCGTCGCGCTGGAGCCGAGGCCGCAGGTGACGTCGAAGCGGACCCACTGGCCAGGTGGGAGTGTGACGCCGAGGGGCTTGCCGTTGGCCGTGAGCGAGCCCTGGGCGTCGACCTGAAGCTGGGGGCCGAGATGGTAGACGGCCGGGTCGTCGCGCCACTCGTAGACGAAGATCGCGCCCGTCTCCCAGCGGAGGTCGAAGCCCCCGCGGACGATGCCGTCGTCGATGCTGTCCGAGTAGGCGACGTAGGGAACCCAGGGATACTTCAGGCCGGCGGCGTCGGTGAACTTGAGGCTGTGCTTGCCGGAGGCGGCTGCCTCATCAGTGACGCGGGCGGTGCCCGCGCCCTCTTCGCCGACGGCGGCGCCGCGCTCGGTCTCGCCGACGGCGTAGGACTCGTAGTCGCGGAGGGCGGGCTGCTGAGGGCCGACGGCCTGGGGGCTGTAGTCGGCGGGCTCGCGGAAGACCTTGACCTCCGGGCGAGGCCAGGTGCGGCGGTCGGGGCTGGCATAGACGCCAACGGTGCTGAGGTCGATGGGGCGGAAGCCGATCTTCTGGCCCGGCGAGCCGGGCTTAGGCGAGGAAGGCTTCAGGCGATAGTCGTCGTGGGCGGCATCGACGAAGAGCGGGTCGGCGATAAGGGAGCCCGCGTCCTGGCCGGCTTCGAGCCACTCCCCCCAGTTGTCGCGCGGTGAGCCCGAGGTGAGGAGCGAGGTGATGCGCGGCGGCTTGCCTCCGCAGAAGACGAGGTTGCGGGCGAAGCTGCAGTACTCGGCCTTCCACCCGTTGAGCTGATAGAGGGCGGCGCCGGGGGTCAGGTTGGCCACGATGTTGCCCTCGAAGCGATTGCCGGACATCGAATACTTGGGCCAGGGCTCCAGGAAGATCTGGGACTCGCGGGCCGAGGCGAAGATGTTGTTCTCGGCGATGTTGTCGACCCCGCCGTTGATCATCAGGCCGCCGAGGACCGTGTTGTAGACGACGTTGTCGTGGACCGACCAGCCGCTGGAGTAGAGGTCGAGGTAGACGCCCCAGGAGAAGTGTGGATACTCGAACTTGCCGTCGGAGGTGCGGCCATAGCCGCCGGCGTCGTGGAGGAGGTTGTGGTGGATCTCGTTGCCGCGATTGAGGAGATTGCGGGCGACCTCGTCGGGCATGCCCCACTCGACGCTGGTGACCGTATAGATGAGGCCGCAGTCGCAGCACTCGAGGTTCATGTGGTGGATGTGGTTGTAGGCGATGACGTTGTCGTTGCCGCCATTCCACGAGATGCCGAAGCGCGGGCCGTCGTGGATGACATTGTGCGTGATCTGGCAGTGTGAGCAGGCATTGAGTACGACGCCGGCGTTCGCGTTGTGGTAGTCGCCGTAGCCGAAATCGTAGATGTAGTTGTTGTCGATGACGTGGCCGCTGACGCGATCGTGATGGGCGGGCGTGCCCCAGATGCGGATGGGCTCATTGCCGGTCTGAGTGATATCGCAGCCGACGACGCGGCAGTCGTGGGTCTCGTCATCGAGATGGACGGCGATGTCGACGTTGCGGATATCGCAGGCGGCGACGATGCAGTTGCGGGCGCCGGTCATCTTCACCGCGGCGCCTCGGAAGTCGCGGAGGTTGAGGCCGGAAATGCGCATGCCGTCGACGTAGCGTTTCGCGTCGGGGTCGCCTTGGAAGATGAAGGCTGAGGTGAGGGCGGGGAGGATGACTTCGCCGATCTTCGTAGGCGTCTCTTCGGGCCGCTGAGGGGGCCAGAAGTAGAGGACCTTCGCGTCGGGGTCGATGCACCATTCGCCGGGGGCGTCGAGCTCCTCGAGGACGTTGGAGACGTAGTAGCGGTCGCCGGCTTCGAAGGCGTAGACGCCGTGGTCGAGTTCGAGGACGCGCGTCTGCGGGTCGACGTGGACGAGGCGCGAGACGCAGTTCTCGTAGCAGGCGTTGGCGCTCGCCCAGGACGTCACCAGGCCGCGCTCGGGGTGGGCCCATCTCGTCGGGTCGAGATCGCCCGGGCGATAGCGGAGCTTAGTGGCGCCACCATTCTCGATGCCGCCGACGTTGTAGAGGAAGCCGCCGTGGCGAGGATGGCGCGGGTCGAAGTTGGGCGTGCGGGCGAGGGGCTGGCGGCGGCCGTTGTAGTAAAGCTCGCGGCCGTCGAGGTCGGGGAGGTCGAGCTTGGAGATGTCGGCCTGCAAGATGTGGCCGCGGTAAGGCTTCCAGCCAGTGACCAGACGGCCGCCGGAGAGGGTGACGTTCTCGTGCGGGGCGGCTTCGATGGTGAGAGCGGAGTCCAGCGGGCCGAGGGTGATCGTGCGCGGGAGGTAGTAGACGCCGGCGCGGAAGATGATGCGGCGCGGTCCGCTCGCATGACGGGCGGCGGCGACGGCGGCGTCGAGGGTGGCGAAGGGCCTGGCGGATGTGCCCGCGTTGCTGTCGGCGCCGGAGGGCGCGACGAAGAAGTCGTTGGCCGCGAAGGATGCGGACGAGAGAAGCATGGCACACGCCAAAGCCGATAGGGTGCCCATGGCGTCATTTTAGCGCGGGAGAGGAGGAAGGCAAAGCAAGGATGCCACCACAGCGATAGCGTGTCTCCCCGCCACCACTGATCCTTCTGCGACGCTGCGCGTCGCTTCGCTCGGAGGTCGGTGCCACGGGCGAGACGTGGTGCGCTGAGGATGACGGATAAGGGCGCGGAAGCGAAGGCGAAAGGCGCGGGCCGGGTAGGGGACCCTGCG
>PMZA01000155.1 GCA_003170595.1 Armatimonadota bacterium | reverse complement strand
TATCAAGGTGCGGAACTACTTAGGATTTCCGGCCCGCGATACCACGCGCCCATCTCGTACCATTCGCCCTGCACGCCGCGAGTGAGCAGCGTCGCGAAGTCGCGCGTGAGGAGCGCGAGCGATCCGGCCAGGTCGACGGGGCGGCCGTACTGGTCGTTGTCGTGATCCGCCAGGTACGTCCGCGTATCGGTATTGCTGTACCACACCTTCCCGTGGAGCTTTACCGAATCCGTGACCGATCGCAGCGGCGCATCACTGCCGGGGCAGCGGTTCTCGTAGGGCGACGGCGCGCCGAAGAGGTCGATGGTCGGGCAGCTCAGCATCTTCTCCAGCGCCTCGTGGCCGCTGAAGTGATGGCTGACGCACGCGAGGTTGATATACCAGAAGCCGCAGAGGCCGTTGCCTCCGGTCGCCGCCTTCACGACGCGCGAGAAGTACTCGAGCTTCTCGGCCTCGGTCTCGTTGTGGCAGCGGAAGTAGTCGGCGAGCTTGCAGCCCAACGCCGGGTCCCAGAAGTCGCCGAGGTTGGTCGCCTGCCACTCCTCCGCCGGCGGAGAAACGGCCGTCGCGAAGTCGGCCTCATCATCCTTCCACGCCGCTCGCAGGGCCACGACACTGCCGTTGTAGCGGCGGATGAGGAAGCGGCGGAAGGCGTCCTGCATGGCCGGGCTGTAGTCGGGGCCCCACTTGGCGTAGATCCATTCCTCGGTCGGATAGCCGGCCCCGAGGAAATAGCCGATGACGCGGTCGCTGTACGACGACGCCCGTACGTGATCGATGAGGCGGCGGAGGGCCTGCCCCACGTCGGCCTTCCACACCTCCGACGCGAAGGTGTAGTGGGGGATGCCATCTTTCGCCTCGCCGCCGTCCTTGATCAGCGTCCCGCCGTCCTCGAAGGTCAGCAGCTCCGAGGGATGCGCCTTCGCCCACGGGAGCGGCGTCTCGATGAACATCGGGCGGACCATGATGTACGCCTTGGGGTTGGCGTCGAGGATGACCTTCGCCTGCTGGTCGAGGTGGGTCATGCCCTCCTCGCCCGGCTTGGAGAAGCCGCCGTCGGTGTAGATCGAGAAGATGCGCATGTCCGCCGCGACGAAGGGCTTGGCGTACTCCGGGTTGTAGTCGCCCGGCAGCGTGAAGGTGACGGGGCCGAAAGGCTTGCCGTTGACGACGATGGTGGGATTGCCGCCGACGTTCTGCACGCGGCCGACGGCCTGGGGGNNAGTGGTAGTCGTCGGCGGAGCCAGCGGTCCGGGCGGCGAGGGCGACACTGCGGCGCTCGGATTGTCGTTCTGCAGTGGATCCCGATCGCGCCCATCGGGTATGCCGTCCGCGTCCGTATCTGCGGCCAGAGGGTTTGTGCCCAACCTAAGCTCGGCGAGATCATCGAGCCCATCCCCATCGCTGTCCGGCAGCGGCCCGCCCGGCTTCTGCACGCCGAGAGCCTGAACCCGTGGCGCCGACGCAAGCGCCTGAGTCGTCCTCCACGCCTCCGGGCCCGGACCATGCGGGATCAGCCGGATCTCCTCGTCCACGTCGGCGGTGACGTCCTGCATCTTCGCGTTGTAGCCCGTCGCGTCGACGAAGAGGTTGTACTGGTCGCCCGTCCTGGCGATGTCGTTCATGAACACGAGCTTGCAGCCGTGCAGCTCGACGAAGCCCAGCCCGAAACCGGCGGGATCGTCGAAGGTCATATCGACGTACAGCGGGTCCTCGGTCCACACGGCGACGCCCGCCTTGCGCAGTGGCGTCTTGGGCGTGGTCGCGCCGACCTCGTAGCCGGGGCGGTAGCTCTTGGCTCCGAGGAAGCACCAGATTTTCAGCGCCGAGGTCTGGAAGAGCGTCTTGTGATGGTACTGGTAGCGCTGGTCGATGCAGTCGGGGTAGAAAGTGGTGGTCACGGTAAAGGCGTTGCCGGGCGCGCAGACATCCGCCGCGGTCGTCTCCACGACCACACGTGCGGGCCCGTTCTCAACTACGCGCACCGGTGTCGTCCCGCAGTCAGACTGCGCGGCTCGCCCACTCGATCCGGTCCAGTTCCACTGCATCCCGCCTTCGCCCAGGGTCTCGATCTGCTTGCCGCCCGGACCGAGGACGCGCACAGATTGCAGTATGCCGCCTCGCTCTGGAGCCATCTGCGCGACGTATGTCCGCGCCGTCACGGTCATGCCGTCGAGGCGCACCTGCGACGATGTCGGCGGCGCCGCCTCTCTTCCGAGCCAGAACACTCGCCTTCCGGTGGGCAGGGCGGGCAGCAGCGTAGTCACCTCGCCCGGCCCGGTCATGAAGACCGGGCACGTTCCGAGAGCCTTGCCGTTCAGGCCGATCTGTTTCAGCGACCTCGCGCCGTCGCCCAGGTCATGGCTCAGCCGCACAGGGACGAGGACCTCCGGCCCCTCCGTGGCGAAGGTGACGGTGAAGAGCTGCCGACTCCCAGCCGCAGCCGCCACCTCATCGCACAGCGCGGGTATCCTAATGAGGATTGCGGCGAACACTGCCAACTTGGACGCGCGTCGGAGCATGGCTCGAATCGCCTCTAACTGGAACCTGTTGCGAAACCCCGAAGCATCAGCTTCGACGCTTTTGGAGATCGCGCCCAAGCCTGTTTTAGGGCGCTTGCCGGCGATACGATGACCTGTCAGGATTCCTGAACTTGGGTTTCGCAAGAGGTTCACGGTGTGAGCGGCCGGCAGGTATGGCAGTTCGCCGGGATAAATGGTATCCCTGTGTGGGGAGTCGCAGAGGTACGGAGGGGGATGAGTACAATGAGCGAGGAACAGCAGAAAGACCGGCGGTTGCTGGTGAATCTTCACGACGCGATGGTGGCGTGCCTCTGGACCGCCGTGGTGCTGTATGGGATAACGTGGTTGAGTTGGGCGATGCTCATCGGCGGCAAGGCCACCCTCGCGGATTCCCTGGCCGCGTGGTCAGATGTGAGCCCCGAGGTGATGAGGGTCGTCTGGCTTTCGGGCGTGGTGCTGGTCAAGCTGACGGCGCTGAGCTTCGCTGCGATGGCCTACTTCCTGTGGCTATGGAAGCGGCGGCTGGCGAAGCGGACGGCTGAGTAAGTGGTGGGGCAGATCACCTGCAGTAGAGGAGAGGGAACATGGCACCGGTGAGAATAGGTTTTGTTGGCGTCGGCGGCATGGGGCAGTGCGCCCACCTTCGCAACTATGTGACCGTGCCCGACTGCGAGGTCGTCGCCCTCGCCGAGATCCGTGAGAACCTGGGCAAGACCGTCGCCCAGCGCTACGGCGTCCCGCACGTTTACAATAGCCACGAGGAAATGCTGGCCAACGAGCAGCTCGATGGCATCGTCTCCGCCCAGCCCTTCTCGCGACACGGCGTCCTCGTGCCGGAGCTGCTGAAGGCCGGGGTCCCTGTCCTCACGGAGAAGCCCCTCGCCGCTTCCGTGCAAGTCGGCGAAGCCATCGTCGCCGCCGTCGAGGCCAGCGGCACCTGGCACATGGTCGGCTATCACAAGCGAAGCGACCCGGCCACGATGTACGGCAAGGCCGAGGTCGACCGCCTGAAATCCACCGGGGAACTCGGCGCGCTCAAGTATGTCCGCGTCCTCATGCCCGCGGGCGACTGGATCGCAGGCGGCTTCAACGTCCTGGTCAGCACCGCTGAGCCCTGGCCCGCCGTCGAGTGGGATCCGCCCGCCCCCGACATGGACGACGAGACGCGCAGGGAGTACGAGGCCTTCGTCAACTACTACATCCATCAGGTCAACTTGCTGCGCCACTTGCTGGGCGAGCCCTACCGCGCGACCTATGCGGACCCCTCGGGCGTGCTCATGGTCGCCGAGAGCGACAGCGGGGTGTGCGGTACGATCGAGATGTCGCCCTACGTGACGTCCATCGACTGGCAGGAGCAAGCGCTTGTCTGCTTCGAGCACGGCTACGTGAAGATCGATCTGCCCGCACCGCTTGCGTACAACAACCCGGGCCGCGTGGAGATCCTGCGCGACCCCGGCGGCGCGACACCGATGACCTGCAGCCCGACGCTGCCGTGGGTGCATGCGATGCGCCAGCAGGCGATGAACTTTGTGGCGGCCATCAAGGGCGAGAGGCCCCCGATGACGACCGCACAGGAAGCCCTGGAGGACCTCCGCGTGGCGCGCAAGTACACGGACCTCCTGATGTCCGTCCGCGCCGCCCGCTAAGCCTCTGTTCTACTTTCTTTGCTTGCTGTAGGGCGCGGGT
>PMZA01000065.1 GCA_003170595.1 Armatimonadota bacterium | reverse complement strand
TTGGTCGTCCCGACATTCCCGCTGCCGACGCTGAAGAGGTCCACGCCTCGCGACCGCGCTACCAACACTCCTATCGGCAGCCCGCCCAGGAAGTACCCGACGACGATTGCGACGATGCCTACGGGGGTCATGTTCGTTTGCGCCCGGTCCTGCGAGGTCCAATGCGCCCTTCCTCGCGCGGCCTGTTCCGGAAGAACAGTCTGAGCGGCACGCCCGGCCCCCACAGCTCGGTGCGAAGCTGCTTCTCGAGGTACCGCTTGTAGCTGTCCACCACCAGCTCCCTGTCGTTGACGAAGCACACTATCGTCGGCGGCCGCACCATCACCTGCGTCGCGTAGTAGATCTTCAGCGCCCGGCCACCCGGCGACGGGGGCGCGGTTTGGTTCATCGCGTGACGGATCGCGCGGTTTACCTGGCTCGTGCTGACCTCGCGCCGGAGAGCCTCGACTACCCTCGCCGACATCGACAGCACCTTGTCCATCCCGATCCCAGTCGTCGCCGAAGTGAAGATGACCGGCGCGTGCTCGATGAAGGGGAGCACCTGCCGCACCATCCGCACGAAGTCCTCCTGCATGAGCCGTTCCTGCTTGCCGAAGTCGGCCTTGCTCACCGCCCCTTCCCTCGCAGCCTCGACGACGCGATCCCACTTGTGCGCGCAGATGACTAGCCCGCGCCCCATGTCCACGATCTCGCTGACCATCCGCGCATCCGCGGCCGTGACGCCCTCAAAGGCATCGATGACCAGCACCGCGACATCCGCCCGGTCGATGGCCCGCAGCGACCGGATCGCGCTGAAGTACTCGACGCCCTCGGCCTTCTTGAACCTGCGCCTCAGCCCCGCCATATCGACGAGCACGTACCGCTCACCGTCGATCTCGATGGCCGTATCCACCGCATCCCGCGTGGTCCCGGGCACCTCGGACACGATCATCCGGTCCTCGCCGAGGATGGCGTTGGCGATCGACGACTTGCCCGCATTGGGCCGCCCGACGATCGCTATCCGCACGCCCCACTCTTCCTCGGCCTCTTCCTCTTCCTCGAATTCGGGCAGAAGCTCGAGCAGCGCCTCGATGAGATCATCGATCCCATGCGCATGAATGGCCGACACCGGTATAGGATCGCCGAAGCCGAGCTTGGTGAACTCGGTAAGCTCATACCGCTGGCTCTCGCACTTGTTGGCGACGAACACGATGGGCTTGCCCGCGCGCCGGACGGTCTGCGCGACCTCCTCATCCATGGGCAGCAGCCCGGTCTGCGCATCGACGACAAAGATCAGCAGGTCCGCCTCGCGCAGCGCCTCGAGGGCCTGATCGCGAACGTTGACATAGAACTCATCCTCGCGGCCACCGGCCAGACCGCCGGTATCGATGAGGACGACCTTGTGCTCATCAAGCTCGGCCTCGGCATACACGCGATCGCGCGTGACGCCGGCGAGGTCATCCACTATGGCGCGCTTCTGCCGGAGCAGCCGGTTGAAGAGAGCCGACTTGCCGACATTCACGCGACCTACAATGGCTACTATCGGGGCTGGACCCAAAAGACTTGTCCTCCTGACTGCAACTCGCGCGCCCTTCAACCAGCGCGTGGGCTTGTAGTGTACCCCCTGGCCCGCCTCCTTACCACCGCCCGGCCTCGCCGGGTTTGTTCCCACACCTCACTTCTGCTATCCTTAGACCTCGCGCCCCAGGGCGCCGCCTTTCCGGAAACGTCCTATGCCCATCGCCCTGACCATCGTCGGGAACATCAACGTCGACTTTCTCTTCCGCGCCGAGAAGCCCCCGTCGCCCGGCGAGAACCTCGTTGCGAAGGACCATCAGATTTCGCCCGGCGGCAAGGGCGCCAACCAGGCCGTCGCCGCCGCCCGTCTCGGTGCCAAGGTCACGGTCGTCGGCCGCGTGGGCCGCGATCCCTTCGGCCAGCTTCTCACCCGCAACCTCGAGCGCGAGGAGATCGACGTCTCTCGCATTTCGATCGATCCCTCCAAGCCCACCGGCACAGCTTTCGTGACGGTCATGCCCAGCGGCGAGAACGCCATCCTCTCCTCCCTCGGCGCGAACCTTGCCCTCAACGCGACCTGCATCGAGCAGGCCTTCGCGACCATCGAGGACATCGACGGCATCCTCGTGCAGCTTGGCATCCCGCTCTCCTCGGTCGACCGCGTCATCCAGATCGGCACCGACCTCGGGGTGCCGGTGTTCCTCGACCCGACGCCGATTCGCGACGGCCTCCCGCGCCTGTGGCGCTATTGCACATCGGTGACGCCGAACCAATCCGAGGCCGCGCTCCTCACGGGCCTGAAGACGAGTAACATCGCGCTGGCCTTCGCCGCCGCCGAGAAGATGCACACGATGGGCGTGCGCCGCGGAGTGGTGAAGCTCGGGTCGAAGGGCTGCGTGCTCTTCGACGACGACGGCCCGCGACGTGTCCGACCCTACGACGTCCAGGTCGTCGACAGCACCGGCGCCGGCGATGCCTTCGCGGCCGCGCTGGCGGTTCGTCTGACCGAGGGCGCCGACTTCGACGAGGCAGCGATCTTCGCCTCGGCTACGGCGGCGATGGCGTGCACGAAGGCTGGCGCGCAGTCGAGCTTACCGACGCGGCAGCAGGTGGAGAGCTTCCTCTCCCGCCGTGGCAAGCGCAAGATGCTCACCTCCGGCGCTCGCTAGCACCACCCGCCGTCGTCGAGCCCGCAACCCCTAGGCCCCACCCCGCCGGCTTGTCATCCTGAGGGAGGCGTCGTGTGCCGACCGAAGGACCTAGTTTTCGCCCACCTCAAACAAAGCGACCGCCCTCTGCAGGGCGGCCGCTGTCCCTATCCTCTCTTCCTTTCCCTTCCTTACTTTGGCCTCACGTACTCCGCCAGCACCGGCGTCGCCATATGCTTCTGGAAGCGCTGGAACGACGGCACCTCCGCATCGAGGCACACCGTCTCGCCCCCCATCAGCGGCTCGGCATACTCCACGAACGCATCGGCAATCCCGTTGCCGGCCTCGTTCATCATCTCGCGCGGAACGACCTTCGTCTGATCGGCCACGCTAAGCAGCGACGTGGTCTCGCACTCGAAGGTATACGGCCGGCTCGTCTTGCGCTGGATGGTGATCATCACGTCGGTCTCGCCGTTGCACGCTCTCCGCACCGCATCGCGCCCGACCGCATAGCCCTCCTCGCGGTCCGCGGCGGAGGTGCAGTACGCGAAGCATCGCTGCAGATTCCCCAGCCGGTCCCAGCGCGCCCGCACGCCGACTTCCTTCTCGAGGAACGCGGCGAGGTCGGAAGCTACGCCGCCGAGCCGCTCATGCCCGAACTCGTCGAGCCTCGTCTGCTCGTCGGCGCTGTCAGCCTTCTCGAACTTGAGCCCTTCCGACACCGCGACGACGAGGTAGCCAAACTCCTTGTACGCGGCCTGCGCGTCGGCGACCATCTGGCTCATGTCCACCTCGAACTCCGGCAGGTAGACGAGGTGCGGCGGGTCGATGTCGCGCTTGCGCGGAACCTGCGTAGCGCCGGTGACCCAGCCCGCGTTGCGGCCCATGATCTCGACGACCTCGATGTTGGCGAAAGCCTCGGCATCGCGCCCGACGAAGCTCGTCGCGGCTGCGGCGTACCTTGCGGCGCTACCGAAGCCGGGGCAGTTGTCCGTGATCTCCAGGTCATTGTCGATGGTCTTGGGCACGCCGATGACGCGCATCTCCCAGTCGCTCTGCTTGGCCAGCTCGGAGATCTTGTGGCACGTGAGCTGCGAGTCGTTGCCGCCGATGTAGAAGAAGTAGCGGATGTTGTGCGCCTGGAAGACCTCGAAGACGCGCTGGAGGTCGGCGTCCTTCGGCTTGAGGCGCGACGTCCCCAGCGCCGCCGACGGCGTCCGGCCGATCGCCGCCACGACGTCGGGGTCCTCGCGGAAGAGGTCGATCATGCGCTCGTTGAGGACGCCGTCGAGGCCGTGCAGCGCGCCATAGAAGGTCTCGATCTCGGCAATATCCCGTGCCGCCTCGATAGCACCGACGAGGCTGGCGTTGATGACAGGACTCGGCCCGCCCGACTGGCCGATGAGGGCATTTCCCTTCAGATCCATGCTCTTCGCCTCCTGCCGCCGGCGATGTTCAGCCCGACGCCGGCCGCGAATTGAACCGCCAGTATATCACACGACCTTTTCCCGACAAGCCGTCGCCGTCGCTGCCCTTCCGTTGCCCTTTCCCTCTGGCGCATTCTCGCACCTTAGGGTATAACTGCCGCGTCACGGGTGCTTCCCGCGACACGGGAGGGGGTCTAGATGGGCAAGGTCTCGGTCGGCTGGCAGAAGTTTCTGCATGAACCGCTTCGGGCTCTCCAGGACGGCGGCCTCTTGCTGACGTCCGTCGACGCCACCGGTCGCCCCAACCCGATGACCATCGGCTGGGCGAGCCACGGCATCTACTGGGGCCAGCCCGTCCTCGTCGTCATGGTCCGCCCTTCGCGCTACACCTTCGGGTGCATGGAGATGACGGGCGACTTCACGGTCAGCGTCCCGTACCCCGACCTCTCCGAGCAGGTCGCCCTCTGCGGCACACGCTCCGGGCGCAACACCAACAAGTTCGAGGAGTGCGGCTTCACACCGGAGAACATCGACGCCGTCCGCTCGCCGGGCATCGAGCAGTGCGGGCTGACTTACTTCTGCCGCTGCGTCCATCGCAACGATGTCCTGCCGTCCCAGCTCGATGAGAGCCTGGTGCGCGCCTGCTATCCCAGCGACGATTTCCATCGCTTCTACTACGGCCAGATCGTCGAGACCCTCGCCGACGAAGACTTCAGCGAGCGTTTCAACACCTGAGGCCGCGCCTCAACGCCTGACGCTACCTGCGTTCAGCCATCGCCGCGATCCGCGCCGGGTCGAGCACCTTCGCGTCGTTGCCAGTTACCGTCGCCATCAGCGCTCCGGCCGCGTTGCCCAGCCGCAGGCAGTCCTCCACCGGCTTGCCGTCGAGCCATCCGTGCATAAAGCCGGCATTGAACGCATCGCCGCATGCCGTCGTGTCTGCCACGTCAACCTGATACCCCGCCTCGGTCACGAATCGCTTGCCATCGTGCGCGCACGCCCCATCGCAGCCGAGCTTCACGACCACCATCGTCTCGCCTCGCGACAGCACGCCCGCCGCCCGCTCGATATCCTGCTGACCCGACAGCGCCCGCGCCTCAACCTCATTGGGCAGGAACACATCCACCTTCGCGATGAGGTCTACGAGCCCGCCATCCCACGCCTCGCTCGGGTCATAGCCGGGGTCGAGCGACACCGTCGCCCCTGCCGCCTTCGCGGCGGTGATGAGCCAGTCCATGCCCTCGCGCAGGCCCGCCTGCAGGTAGTAGCCTCCCACATGCACATGCCGCGCCGACGCGATGGCCTCCGCGCTCACGTTTTCCGCGCGCAGGAAGTTGACCGCCCCGAGCGCCGTCACGAACGCCCGATCCTCCCGCCCCGACAGCACCACCGTCAGCCCCGTCGGCACATCCTTCGCCCGCCCCACGTACCGCCCATCCACGCCCGCGCTCTCTAGCTCACTCATCAGCAGATCGCCGAACGCATCCTCGCCCACGACCGCCACCAGCGCCGTCCGTCTCCCGAGGGCCGCGCACGCGCACGCGAAGTTGGCCGTCGATCCGCCCAGCCGCAGGTCCATCCCTTCGGCGAGTACCTCCGTGCCCCACTCAGGCATGCGCGGCATGCCCGACATGATGAGGTCCACATTGAGGTCGCCCACGGCCAGCACGTCATACGTCTTCTCGCCCACTCACGCCAGCTCCCCGAGGCCGAAGTCGATCCACGCGCGCAGCACCTCTGCCACGCTCCACGCCTGTGCGTAGCATCCCCTCGGCATGTGCGGCGCCTGCGCGTCGAAGATCTCGCTGATCTGCCCGAGCCCGGCCGCGTCGAGGTGCGCGATCAGCGGCGCGAGCAACGTCCGCGCCCACAGCTTCGCCTCGTCGCCCTCGCCGAGAATACGCATCTTCGCCCGCACGTACGGTCCCATCAGCCACGCCCACACCGTCCCCTGATGGTACGCGCGGTCCCGTGCGAACTGCCCGCCCGCGTAGATCGCGCAGTACCCCGGCGCGTCAGGATCGAGAGAGCGCAAGCCATACGGCGTCACGAGCTTCGCCTCCACCGCCGCGAGGCATCGCTTCGCGATATCATCGGGCACCAGCCCATCCGGTAGCGCCAGGGCGATCACCTGATTCGGCCTGAGCACTCCATCCGCGCCCCACGGCAGCACGCAGTCCGCCAGGTACCCGCGCCCCTCATCCCAGAAGGCCGCGAGGAACGCCGCCGATATCGCCTCGGCATACGCGCCCATCTCCTCAGACACCCTCGCCTCACCGACCTTGCCTGCGAGGAGCGCTACCGTCTTCACCGCCGAGTGCCACAGCGCCTGAACCTCCACAGGCTTGTGCCACCGTGGCGTGACCGCCTGTCCATCGGCCTTCGCGTCCATCCACGTTAGCTGCGTCTCCGGCATGCCGGCGCACAAGAGCCCGTCGCCGTCCTCGTAGATGCTGAAGTCCGTCCCGGCCCGCAGTCGCACCATCGAGTCCGCCAGCCTCGGGTAGGCCCAGTGCGCGAACTCCTCATCGCCCGATCGCTGCAGGTATTCCCGCGCCGCCGCGAAGGTCCACAGCGTCGCATCCGCCGAGTTGTAGGCCGCGGCTTCGCCCGCGTCGTTGAAGAAGTTGGGGGTCAGGCCGTTCTGCATCGCGCCGATATAAAGCTCCAGGGCCTCACGAGCCTCGCTGAGCCTGCACGTCGACAGCAGCAGCCCGGGCAGCGCGATCATCGCATCGCGGCCCCAGTCCACGAACCAGGGGTAGCCCGCCAGAATCGTAGTGAACGATCGTTCACCCACCTGCCGCCGGCAGACGAACTGGTCGGCCGCGCGCCTCAGCCGTCGCTCGATGGGATCCTTCGCTGTCGCCACCACCATGTCCCGCCGCTCGCGCTCATGCGCTATCGTGGCCTTCACGTCGATCTCAGCGCCATCCTGCGAGGCCACCATCCAGCACGACTCCCCCTGCGCCAGCATCCACCGGATCTTTCCGGGCGAGTAGAGGTCCTCGATAGCATCGAGCCCGCGCTCTTCCTCGACCAGGTACCGCAGCTTGTAGTACCAGATCCCGTCCCGCATCGCCTCGCCGCCAGGGAACGACAGCACGCAGCGGCTATCCGCGTCGAACAGCGTGAGGTCCATCCGCTCATCACCGACGTGTAGCCTTGCAGGCGCATCCGACCGTGCCCGCTGGAGAGAGTGGCTGTCCCGACCGGCCATCAGCGGCCTCACCGTCAGCCATATCGGATGCGGCGCCTCTTCGAGGGTGTAGCGCACGATCACGACCTGCTGCCCGTGAGGCATGACCAACTCGCGCTTCAGCCTGCACCCGCCTGCCTCATACACCCAGGTCGGCCACGGTTCGAGCTTGAACTCGACCACCTGCTTGTAGCCGAGAGGACTGAGCACGCCGCCGTAGATGTTGCCCGACAACGCCCACTCGTCCGGCCCGACCGCGAGGTGTTCCTCAAGGTTGCCCAGGAGAAGGCGCCTTCCCGCCGGCGGCTTCGCCGCGCACATGAAGATCCCGTGATACCGCCGCGTGTTGACGCCGGCCACGGTCCCACTCGCGAAGGACCCCAGCCCGTTCGTCTCCAGCCACTCGAGGTTCAGCGCGCGCCCAAGATTGCGCGGATGTTCCGTTGTGCCCATGCCCACCGCCTCCTTTCCTCCAAACCCATAAGCCAAAGACGGCGAGCTTGGCCTGAGGCCGGCTCGCCGTCTCGTCTTCTGTTGTCGCCGCCAGCCCCAACTTCGACTGCGCTTTGACTACGCGGCCCAGCTTATCGCTTCGACCGGGCAGCTATCGATCGCTTCCTGAATCGTTTCCTCGTCGTTGCCCGCCGGGTCCACGACTTCAGCAATCCCATCGTCATTCAGCCGGAACGTTTCCGGGGCGACCTGCTCGCACAGCCCGCACCCCGTGCAAGTGTCGGCATCCACTACTGGCGTCTTGGCCAAGGTGTTCACCTCTCCCGCGAAATAGGCCGCCAGAGCCCGCCCCTTTCGGTTTGCGGCCCTCGCGGTTTTGCGCGACAATGGTACCACGCCTTGCGCAGGCACGGCAATCGGCGTGGGGGCACTGGACCATGTACAAACGAATCCTCGTTCCGCTCGATGGCTCTGACTTTGCCGAGCGCGCGCTGGCTCATGCGGTGGACATCGCTCGCTGCGGCGAGTCCTCCCTCGACCTCGTCCGCGTGGTGCGCATGGCGCCCCATTCCCTCGAAGCCGCCGGCGCTGTCCCGGACATGACCGACGAACTCGACGAGGCCGAGGAGTACCTCGCCGGCCTCTCAGGACGCCTCACCGATCAGGGCCTCAAGGTCAACACTGAGATCCGGCGCGGCGATGTGGCCGAGGAGCTTCTCGAGCACGCGACCGCCTGCCAGTGCGATCTGATCGTCATGTCCACTCACGGCCGCTCGGGCATCGCGCGCTGGGTCTACGGTTCCGTCGCCGACCGCGTCCTACGCTACGGTCTACACGCCGTGCCCGCGATTCTCATCGTCTCCTCCAACCCGACCACGGGCAGCTAGACCGAGGGACTCGCTTGCAGGCACTCAACCTCTCCGCTGACGACCTTCTGCGCATCCTCGCCTGCTTCGGCCTGGACGACGGTCCTGCGACCGTGGTCTCGACCGGCGCAGGCACAGCCAGTCCCGCGATCGTCGTCGACACCGCCTCCGGCCGCGTCTATCTCAAGCGCCGCAACCCCCGGTACTGCGATGAGCAGTGGATCCTCTACGACGCCGCGGTTGCCGATCATCTTCTCGCCGCGGCCGTCCCCGTCGCCCCGCCGATGACCGCCCTCGACGGTCGTCCGTGGGCCGAGGTCGATGGCCACGTCTACCAGGTCTCCGCCTGGATTCCCGGCGAGCGCGTGGCGGTCCCAACGCTTGCGCAGCTCGCTTCGGTCTCGCGAGTCCTGACGCGCTGGCATGCCGCGACCTCCACATGGCGTCCGCCCTTCACCAAGCCTGTCGGCCGCCTCCACGACCCCCTTCTCTCCGCCGACGGTCTCGCCGTTTTCGCTGAGGAAGCTACCAGCGCGGTTCACCGCCGCATTCTCATTGAGGCACGCTCGTGGGCTCTGCGCTGCGCCGAGGCCCTGCCCGACGATGCCTACTGGTCGCTCCCCCAGGCCATCGTGCAGGGCGACGTTCATTCGCAGAACCTCCACTTCGTCGGCGACGAGGTAGTCTGCCTTCTCGATTACGACTGGGTCTGCCCGGCCCCGCGCATCGTCGACCTCGCCGACGCGATCCTTTACCTCGGAGGCCTGCGCCCCGGCCCGTTAGTCGAGGCTGACATCCGCAGCCTCACGCGAGTCTTCACCCTTCCGGTCGAGCGTGTGGCCGCGTTGCTCGATGCGTACGGGGAGCTTTCCTGCGACGAACGCGCCGCCCTGCCGTGGCTGATGCTCGCGCGTTGGCTTTACTCGCGGGTCGACGCGGCCCAGCGCAAAGTCGCACCCGCCGAGCGCCTGTCCTACCTGACAACGGGGTACCTCGAGTCAATAGGGGAGATGTCCTCGACCCTCACCGCCCTCGGCTTCGAGGCGTTCACTTCGCGCTGACGATGCCCTTCAGCACCGCCGCGGGTATCCCCGGCGCCGCCGAGTACACACTGGTCCATCCATCGAACCGCCGCGCCGCCAGTCCGGGCAGCTTGATGCCCTCGATCGTCCCAAGCACATCCGCCTGCCCATCCACCACGCAGAACCCCGGGCTCATCGTCTTCGTCGGCCCATAGACAACGCCCTCGCCGACCTCGCTCGTCCACGGATCCAGCCCGCCCGACACCGCGATCCTGAGAGGCCGGTCCTTCGGCAGCATCGTGATCCCGAGGCCGGTGAAGTCGCGCATGTCACGCCCATCGACCCCGCGGTCAGGCCGCATCGCCCCGGCCGCGTACGAGAAGACGAGCACCCTCCCGCCGCTGCGCAGCGTCGCCAGAACCTCCCGCTGCCGGTCATCGAGCACGAAGGTATTGAGAAACATGATGACCTTCTCCGCCGGGAACTCGCGCTCGACGAGGTCGTGCAAATCGTACACGCGGTAGCTGATCCCGGCCTTGTCGATCTCAGCCAACTGCGAGGCCAGGAACTCGCCGGGCCGCGCCATGTACGCCGCGCTGTTCGCATCGACCACAACGGCCATCTGCGCCGGCGCGGCCGTGTCAGGTCCCGACAGCACATGACCGATGCCATGCGACGCATGGAGCTTCAGCCCATCGTGACCGTCGACGGCGACGAAGTCGACCGCGACCGCATCCATCACTCGCCCCAGCCCGAAGATGCCGCGTTCGATCATGGGCGGTTCATACCGCGTCCGCACCCAGTCCACGTACTGCACGCCCACGGGCTTGCCGCCGGCTTTCGTCTTCGCCGCCTCGGCCATCGCGATCGCCGTATCCGCCACCATCTTCGACGCGAACTGCCGGTAGTCGGCCACGTCGGTGTAGGCGGGCGGCTCATAGAGATCCTGCGGCGGAGGGAGCCTTCTCTGCGCAGGGGGGATCTTCACCTCATCCCACGACGTGATCGGCCGCACCTCATCCGCCGGCGCCTTCTGCATGTCGATGACAGGGTTCCGCGCCTCACCCCAGGCGGCGCGAAAGTCCGGCAGCGTCCGGTACTTCGCCCTCAGGTATTCACGAAACGCCCTCGTCGCTGCCACGCTATAGTCGCCCAGCGCATCGGTCTCAGCCGGGAACTCCCACTGCCCCGCCTTCGCCTGGCACACCGCGTAGGCGAGCACGTGCTCGCCCCACTTCGCCTCCACATGCTCGATCAGCGCCGCGACGCTCTTGCCTGCCACTTCTCGCCACGCCTTCGAGCACAGCGACGGCTCAGGGGTGGGCGCATGCTTCGGGGTCGGGCTGTACTTCACGGCATCATCCGGATGGGCCTTGCACCACGTCTCGTCCGCTTCGACGGCGACCATGACCAGCGCCTTCGCGTCAGCGTCGAGCTTGACCAATTGCGTAAGGGAATCATCCGCGAGCGAGCCATCACTCGCGCTCACCTGAAGAAGATATCGGTGCGTCGGGCTGACCTTCCAGTCGCCGACCGCAACCCCTCGCAGGTCCGTGAGCGCGCCCTCAATCGCCGGGAGCGCACCAGCCTTCGCCGGCGCCACCAACACGCACGCCGCACCCATCACGAGCGCGGCGGTGATCCCTGCTGTCCATGCTCTACGGTACAAGACTATCCGGGCTCCATACATCGATGTCGGCATCCAGCCCCGTCCCGCCATCGCTATCATCCGCCCCCGGGCTCCACAGCACATACGGCGGACCGGGATCGCCCCTTCCGCCGAGGCAATACCGGAACATCCGTCCCCAGCCATCCACCAGGTATTCCGGCCCAGGCACATACGGCCCCTTCCACCGGAGCGGCTGTGGACTCATGTCTTTCGGCGGGCGCTCGACCAGCAGATTGAGCCCCAGCTTCTCCACGCCCTCGCCCGGCGACGGCTTCTCTCCGGGCTTCACTTTTCGCGCGGGCACGCTCGTCGGGGGGAACTTCCCTGCGTTGTCGATCGCATACTTTTCCAGGCCTTGCTGGACGATCAGGATGCGGTCGATGGTTATCTCGCGGCGCGACGATTCGCGCTTGGCCACCGTCGCGCGCACNNCACCAGGATCCCCGCCGCCACCGCGATCACCACAAGCTCCCACAGCTTGCGCGACCCACCGGTCCGCTCCGTCTGCTGCGACATGGCTGCTGCCTCTTCCGCTGCCTTCGACCCGCCGGACTAGACTTCCGCGACCATCGCCACCGGCGCGCTATCCAGCCCCTCGACCAGTATCGGCAAGCCCCAAACTCGCACCGGAGCCACCGTCAGCCCGGCCATGCTCACGTCTTCGTATATTAGCACAAACCGCCCGTCGCCCCTGCCGTACCCGCACAGCGCGCGATGCGATCCCACGGGGTGCTCGGGATGCGCGATCGCCCCGGCCGATATCGTATCCAGCGCGACTGCCCCGACCCACGGCATCTCGTCGACGATCGCCTGCGCGGCCGCCGTGCTCAGCCCCGGCATGTGCCCGGCGTAGAACTCCGGCTCGGCGGCCCGGTGCTTCTCGAAGCCCGTCCGCAGCATCAGCAAATCGCACCGCTGCCCCTCTGGCAGCGCCGCCGCGATCTCCTCAGCGGTGATGACCTCATCCGGGCCCTTCGGTATGTCGAGGAGGCCCACCGACACGAACTGGAATCGCTCCACCGGCACCTCGGCCAGCGTGATCCCCTCGGGGTTGAAATGCCGCGGCCCATCGACGTGCGTGCCGTAGTGGTTGAAGAGGTGGAGGAGGAAAGTGTTCGCCAGATCCCCACTCGCGATCTGCGCCTGCGGCTCGACCAGCAGCGTCGGATCGCCCGGATACACCGGCCCACCCGCGCTCATCACATGGCTCAATCGCCGTATCTCCATGTCGCCTAACCCTCTCCCATGCGCTTGAGGACGATGCCCAGGAACTCGTCGAACAGGTGGCACGCGTCATGCGTACCGGCGCCCGCCTCGGGGTGAAACTGCACCGACATCACCGGCAGCTCAGGGTGCCGCATGCCCTCGCAGCTTCCGTCGTTGAGGTTGACGTGCGTGATCTCCATTCCCGTCCCCGCGAGGCTGTCCATGTCCACGCAGAACCCGTGGTTCTGCGTCGTGATCTCGACGGCGCCGGTGGGCATGTACTTCACCGGATGGTTGACGCCCCGGTGCCCGTACTTGAGCTTGTACGTCTTCCCGCCGAGGGCCAGCGCCAGCATCTGATGCCCGAGGCATATCCCGAAGACCGGCAGCTTGCCCTTCTCGACGACTTGCCGCGTCGTCTCGATGACGTTGGTCACGGCCTCAGGATCGCCAGGGCCATTCGACGGCACGAGCCCATCCGGCTCCAGCGCTAGGATCTGATCCAGCTTGTACCACGCGGGCACGACCGTCACTCGGCAGCCTCGCCGGTGCAGGTGGCGCAGGATGTTCTGCTTCACCCCGCAGTCCATCACGACCATGTGTGGCTTGCGATCCATCCTCGGCGCGGCCTTCCCCTCGGTCCCGATGTCGCAGCTTATGGACGCCCGGCAGGCCCCGGCCTCGAAGCCCTCGCCGTTCCATTCCTTCGGCGCGTCGCAGGTGACCTCGGCCACCAGATCGCGCCCCACGAGCCTCGGCGCTGCCTTCGCCTTGTCGACGGCCTCGTCGGGATCGAGGGTCTCAGTGGTGATGATCGCTATCTGCGCGCCATGGGTACGCAGGTGCTTGGTGAGGCGCCGCGTATCGACGTCCTCGATGCCGATGACGCCGTTGGCCTCGAGAAACTCCTGCACGGTCTGATCGCTGCGCCAGTTGCTGCGCCGCATGTTGAACTCGCGGACGACGAAGCCCTCGACCCACGGCCGCCAGGATTCCGAGTCATCGGGATTGATGCCATAGTTGCCGATCTCGGTATAGGTCATCGCGACGATCTGGCCGCGATAGGAGGGGTCGGTGAGGACTTCCTGATAGCCGGTCATGCCGGTGTTGAAGACCGACTCGCCGCTACGCTCACCGCGAGCGCCGAAGTTCCATCCCCGAAAGACGGTCCCGTCTTCCAGAGCCAGCAGGGCAGGTACGTGTTCGCTCCTCGTCATCTCTTCCTCATCTTTGTTCTTCTGCTTTCTGTAGGGCGGGGATTTACTCCCCGCCGCGCCTTGATGGCCGTCAATACTTCTCCGGCTCTCTCTCCAACACCACCACAATCAGCGTCGCGATCGGCCCCAACAGCAACGACGCCAGAAACCACGTCAGCCCGCTCCGCCCCTTACTCTGGGCGAGGCCGGCGTTAAGGAGCGCCAACGTGCCCCAACCGACCGCATACCCCGGCGTCTCTTGTGCGACCATGACGGCACCTCTTGGCCTTCTCTGGGGACCCACGCGAGTATACCCATACCCGCCCGGCCCCGCTACTTGAGCATCTCCACCGTCGCCACCGGCGTCGCCGCCGCCGGCTCCTCGACGGCCTTCATCTCGACGTCATCGAGCCACATCGGCACGGCCTGCTTGTAGACCCAGAACCTCAGCGCCGGCCTCACCGAGAGGGGGTACTCTCCGGTCGTCGCCGTCATCTCATACCGGTGCCACTCTCCGTCCGCCGACACCTGCGCGCCCGTGTGCGGGAAGTCGTACCCATCGGCGAAAAGGTTGACGTTGACGAAGCTCTCGGCACCTTTGCTCTTGGCCCAGAAGGCGACTCGGTACTTCGAGTTCGGCCTCACGATGATGTGGTCGGTCGACGCTAAGGCAAGGGCCTCATCGACGGTGGTGAAGAGCTTCACGCTGACCTTCCCGCTATGCGCTTCAGTCGCATCGATCGGCGCATTGCCCCGCGACCACCCTTCGCCCTGCCTCTCGAAGGACGGATCAGGCACGCCCGCGGCATCGGGCTTGGGAACGACCGTCTCCTTCTCGCTGGTGCGCGCATAGACCCACAGGCCCCCGTCGCCGAGGGGGGCCTCAGGCTTGTCGATTCGCACCTCGATGTAGCCCGCTGGGCTGACCGCCGACTGGCACCTCAGCGCGACCGGTCCGCCGGGAGTCTGCCACACGGGCATGATGCTCTCCGGCTGCAGCCACTTTCCGTCCGCCTGCAGCGGCATCGCCACTGACAGCTCCTTCGCATCCGGGCGGCCCTCAACCTTCGCCCGCACGTCCCACGCCTGGCACCACCAGTCGCCGGCCTTCGGCGGCGCAGCCATCGCCTTTCGCTCGCCGATCTCCGTCTGCCACGCATCCATGAAGATCGGCTTCTTCGCGGCAGCCTCCGCCACGACCTGGTACCCGTCATGCAGGAGCACCACCGCCCCCGCGATGATCGGCGACGATGGCAGCGGCGCGCCGCCCTCCCTCCGCGCGATGACCTCCATCCGCGCGGTGTCGACGGGGCCGACCTCGCCCCGCTTCTCGGGGAAGAAGCCCTGCCGCCACCAGTTCACGCCCGTCCCGCCGATGCCCACCAGCGACAGGCTGTCGCGCAGCGCCCCCGTCTGCATCACCGTCGCATACGGGGGTATGTACCGGGCCTCACGCCAGCCTCCATGGATCGCCGGCTCAGCCGGGACCACGCCGATGAAGTTCGGGAAGATCTTGTCCCACGGCCCCTTCGCCAGCGTCGCGTCGATCACGGCCACCTCATCCACATCGGCCTGCCCCTGTCGCGTCACACTGCTCGTGATGGTGAAGAACGGCTGGTACGCATAGAACGTGTAGTTCTGCTCGATGACGAACTTATCCGTCGCCTGTCTCACACCGACGATGACGCCGAAGCCCGTATTCTTCGCCACGCCGATCTCCGCCGGCCGCTGCCACTGGTACTCCTTCTTCTCTTGCCCCAGGAACTCGACCGAGCCCATCGCCGGCACGAGCGGGTTGAACTTGGCCCACTTGCCCCAGCTTGCGCCGAAGCTGTTCTGCGCCATGTTCCTTCCGCCGCGCCGCCGCAGCTCAGTGATCGTCCCGCCCTTCGCGGGATCGAAGGTCGCCGAGATCTCGCTGTTGCGCACTCTCACGCGCCCATCCGCCATCTTCTCGATGCGCAGGTCGGTCGCCATGGTCTTGGACGGGCAGGCGAAGAACGGTCCTGGCCCACTCGACGGCAGCATCCCCGTCAGCGTCGGCCCGACTATCGCCGCCGGCGCCTCATGCCCCTGCTTGTCACGGAGCACTATTGCCCCCTGCGTGTTCGGCGTGATGGCCTCCGTCTTGATCTGCGCCGACACCATCGTCCCTGCCTCAGCCCCGGCCCGCGGCACCACAATCGCCGCCAGCGCATCCGCCGGCGCCAGCGTTTGCGTGACCGTCACCGGCGGCATGTCGAAGGACGCCTTCACGGATTTCTGCTGCCCCAGCATCTCGTAGCGGATCTCGACCTCGCCCTTCTCTCCCGCGCCCACAGCCGACCGGTCCACCGGCCCATATGCTCCCGGCTTCTGCGTCTGCGGGACCGCCTTTCCATCGGCGAGCACCTGCAGCTTCGTCACCGGCGCCGTCTTGGCCCATCTCTGTGTCACAGGCACCAGCCCCAGCAGGACGCGGTTGCCCACGCCCGCCGCCTCGACGTTCCAGCGCGGCTGATCGACGACCAGCAGCGGCCGCCAGAAGAAGGCTTCCTTACCATCCACGTCGACCACCAGCGCCACCGTCTTCCGACCCCACTCGAGGTCGTCGCGAGCGGTGACCGCCAGCTTCACCATCGCCGTCCCGCCCGGGCCAGCCGTGAAGTCCACCCACGGCGCCGTCAGACTCGGCAGCCATGTCCGCAGCGTCACCCTTCCTTTCACCGCCGCCCGCGTCAGGTTCGCCAGGCTGACCGACACCTCTCGCGTCATCCCTGCCCCCAGGTCCGGCGCCTCGAAGTTCTCCGGCCGCATCGGGCACGTCGTGAACTGGTAGAGGCCGTAGTATTGCAGCGTGTCGGTGGCCTTCATCCTCCCGCCCTCAACCCACGGCTTCAGCGGTTCGAAGTCCTTGCCATCCCGCGTGATGACCTGCGCCTCAGCCAGCGGCCACTCTCCCACCGGCGCCTCAATCGCCACCGTCCGCTTCTTGGTGACGTCATCGCTATACACGGGCATCAGCGTTGTCGCCCCGGCCTGCAGCCGCGCGCCGATCACATGATCGCCCTTCGCCGCCCATGCCGGTTGCACGCCCGCCCACTTGAGTATCCCGTCCCAGTAATCCGGCGCGCTTACCTGTCCCATGAGCCCGTTGCAGTACCAGACCTTGCCGCCCGCGAGCAGTAGGTCTCGCGGCGACTGGTCCATCGCGTATCGGCTTTGCACCCGCGCACCTGCGGCCTGCACCGACCCGCCGATCCACATCTTCACCGGCTGCGGCGCGACGCCCTTGAGCGTGTTCTCGTACGTGACCTTGCCTTCCGGCAGCTTCGCCGGCTCATGCTTATCGGCCGGCTGATCGGCGGTCCGTATCTGCACCCAATCGAGCGCCAGATTGCACACTCGCGCATCGGTGTTCTTTCCCTGCGTTTCGATGTTGGGTACGCGGGGCGGCGAGTATTGCAGCGTCACCATCGCCACCTGCGCCGCGCCCACGATCTTCGCCGGCACCGTCACGTCGTACTGATGATCGCCCGCCAGCAGGTCCACCTTCCCGACGCTGCGCCCGTTAACGAAAACCTCCATCTGGCTCGGCCACGCCGCATTGCCCGCGATGGTCAGGATGTGATCCTTCGCCGGCGCCACGGGCACGATCATCTTCGTCTCAGTCCCGGACCCCGGCGTCCATCGCACCGTGCGATTCTGGCCAGCCCCATACGCCTCGCCCGGCAGCTTCGCCCAGTCCTCCGCGCCCGAGTATCCGCTGAGCAGAAACTGGTCATCGCCCTTCGCGCCGACGTCGATGCGCGCATTGATGCTCGCAGGCACGGGCCCGGTCTGCGCCGGAGCNNCCGCGGGCTTGATCCCCAGCTTCTCTCTCCACGCCGACCCGCACTCCGCCGGCAGCCCAGCATCCGCTCCCGGCAGGGCCGACACCACGATCTTCCTTCCCGCACCACCCTCCGCCCACGTCTGCAGCACTTCCGATATCTGCTGCCCCTCCGCATTTGTCCCGAAGCCCACCCCCGCCCCCGGCGCCACAACGACCCTCACGTCGGCGAGGTTTTTCTCATTGACGAAGTCATCGGGCAGCAGCTTGAAGTCCACGCCCGCCGCCCTCAGTCCTTGCACCGCGCCGTAGATATCGTCCGACGCCGCCCCACTCGTCAGCCACTGCCAGTCGTTGACGAGCACCGCCACCTCGCCCTTCGTCCCCGCCGTCTTGATGCTCTCGAAGGCCGCCTTCATGACCGTCGCGTAGAGGAGGTTCTTCTCGCAGTACGTCTTGCCGTACTCCATCGACGGCTCCATGTTGCTGCCTTCCCACCACTCGTTCCACGATAGGTGCAGCAAGGCCTCGGCATAGTGAGCGAGCGCCACCGTCCAGAAGCGGTCGAAGTGGTACGGGTCCTCCGGGTACACGATGCCCGGCACCCTTATCTCCCAGTCGTGGTAGTAGTTCTTGTAGGTGTCGAAGAAGACGGTCCCGTACCACTTCGCGACCGCCGTCTGGATGTATCGCTGCGCGTCCAACTCTTGCGGCTGCCCGAAGATTCCCCCGTAGCTGGACGGCCCGCAGAAGGTCTTCGTCTGCAGGCTATACCCCCAGTTGTTATAGGGCTCGAAGCCGATGTCGAAGGAGGGAACGATGCCGGGGAAGCCGTAGCCCGCCTTCACCTTCGCGTTCATGGCGGCGATACTCTTCGCCCAAAGCTCGTACTGGTACTTGATGGAATCCGCCCGCTGGATGCCCTGGCTATCGGGCGCAAAATCGGCGGCGTCCCATCCCTTCATTTCCTTCGCCCACGCCGCGCTCAGCTTCTCGACGGTCCCATACTTTGCCCTCAGCCACTCGCGGAAGCCCTCGGGTGTAGCGGTCGTCTTGGGCGATCCATTCCGCCCGTACACAAGCCATTGCGGCTTCCCATCGATCTTGGGGAAGATGGGGCTCTGCGGATAGCCGTTGAGCATGAAGTCCACGTCGCGCCCTGGGCCGATGTTCTGCGCGAAGTCATCCATCTTGAAGTCGGTGCCGTCCTGGTAGAACGACATCCAGATGTCGTAGCCCTTATCGCGCACGGCCTCGGCGGCGTCCATGACGGCGCGCTCGCGGGGCCGGCCCTTCTCATCCATCCAGCCGGGGCCCCAGTAGTCCATGAAGTGATGAGTGATGCCCCACTCGCTGGCGGTATGAAGCTCGCGCGTGTTATCGGCGAGGCGGGGCGAGTCGTAGTAGCCCGCGAGAGGCGTGTTGTAGACGCCGCCTATCCACCCGCCCATTTCCTTCTGGTAGTCCCAGGTATACCAGTAGAAGTAGGTGATACCGATCCACGGGCTATCGAGCGCGAGAGCGGAGCCCCCGACCATGGCCAGCGCAAGGACAACCATCCCAATCGCCAAGGCTCTTCTCATCTCTCCACGCTCCTAACTGGTCTTAGCCTTCTTCTTCTGCTTGCTGTAGGGCGGGCATTTATGCCCGCCGCGTATTTGCTGTTAGGTGTCATCCTGAGCGCACCACCCACCGGCCGTGGCTGCGACTGTCCTGCGAAGAATCTGTGGTGGCGGCGTAACTACCTTGCGTTGTGGTGGCGCCTTCGCCTTACACCCTCCGATACTCCACCACCTTCACCCCCGGGGCCTCACCAACCTCCACCCCCATCTACACCAACTCCTACCCCTCGACCTCCCATTCACCGCCCCGCGGGGGCAGCCGCCGGTCTCGCTGGCGGCTTTGACCAACGCGCCGCCGATGTCGAGGGTCACCGGCAGGCCGTTGCCGCGCGCGAAGTACCG
>PMZA01000401.1 GCA_003170595.1 Armatimonadota bacterium | reverse complement strand
AGATGCGCGTGCGCCTCTACTTCTCCGTGCCGAAGGGCAGCGAGCCCAAGACCCTGGTGCTGCAAGAGGGCAGGTTCACCCACAGCTATCAGTTCGACGTCAAGTAGCCGCGGCCGTCCCTGGTTCTGCAGGTATCGTCCCTCCCGTAGCGAACACGTTACGACGCTCATCCGCTACGGGAGGGATTTGTCATGACCGCTCGCCTTCTGATCTGCCTTGCATGCGTGCTCGTCCTCACCACCTGGTCCTTCGCCGCTGACACGAAGGTCATCCTCAACGGCAACGTCGTCACACTTCCGGTGATGGACGTTGACGGCAAGGCCTTCGTCGACGTCGTTGCCCTGATGAAGCTCCTCGGCGGCAAGTGCACCTACGACGCTGCCAACGCCAAGCTCTTCATCAACTCCGCCGGCGGAGGTGGAGGCGCAGGCGGCGGCACGACGGCCACCGGAGGTAGCGCCGCCTCGACCGGCACCGCCCAGCTTCCCGGCGACAACGGCCAGCTCGGCCAAGTCTACACCATCTCCAAGGGCGACCCCAAGTTCTTCCGCCTGATCAGCGCTGAATACACGGTCGGCCACGTCGTCATCGGCAACATCCTCTACTCGCCGAAGGCCGACGAAAAGCTCCTCGTCCTCCACTTCACAGTCCAGAATCCGAACAAGACCACCGAGCTTTTCGTCCGCTACGACCAGCTCCGGTTCATGGCCTACGACGCCGCGAACACCGGCCATGAGCCCGAGGGGGCCTGGGGCGACGAGCAGAGCCACGCCAACGTCGATCTGAACCTCAAGCCCGCCCAGACGGTCTCCGCCTACGCCGTGATCCGCGTCCCGGCCAAGGGACCGATCGTCAAGCTCATGGTCCAGCCCAACACTGATAACGACGGCCCCCTTCTCCGATACATGTTCACCGACCAGATCAAGCCACTCCAGGCCCCCTTCGCCGACCCGGCTGATGCCACCGGCTACACCGCCCTCACGACCGTCCCCGCCCAGCTCGGCACACCCTATCCGCTGACCAGTTTCGACATGACGATCGAGAAGATCGAGACCGTCACCACGGCCGTCCAGGATGACGCCCCACCCGACGGCGGCGCCTTCCTCGTCGCGACGGTCCTCTTCAAGAACATGGCCCCCACCGAGTCCTTCCTCCGCTACGACCAGTTCCTGCCTGTCCTTACCAGCACCGACGGCGCCGAACTCAAGTACGAGGGCATGGTCCTCGCCACGGCCAAGCAGTCAGTCGAGCAGAACATCAAGCCGGGCGCTCAGATGCGCGTGCGCCTCTACTTCACGGTCCCGCAGGGCGCCACGCCCAAGACCCTCGACCTCCGCGACAGCGACAGCCGCACCTACGAGTGGGAAGTCAAGTAGCGCGCAGTGACGCCGCCTTTGCAGACGCTGAGGGCCGGGGATCACCTTCCCGGCCCTTTCTTTGTTCCCTTGCGTACACTTACGTGCGTTTTCGTGTAGAATCCCATCACGGAGTTCCTGGGAGGGACCACCAATGCGCCGAGCCTTTCTTTTGCTAGCCGCCTTCATGGTCTTGCTTGCTCTGATCCCAGTCACCTTCGCCGCTACTGGCGACATCGCCCTGCCCAACTGGCCCCAGAAGTTCACGGTCGTCCAGGGCCAGATTCATTACTACGCCTTCCCTGTCGACAAGGCGGGCAACGTCGTCGTTGACCTTGCCTGGATCGGCCCAGCCATGAACGTCTCGCTGCTCGACGTCAACGGCAAGGTCATCGCCACCGCACCCAGCCAGGCCGCACCCCGCGCCCATCTCACCTTCGCCCTCTCTGCCGCCCAGATCGCCGCCGGGTTCATCTACACCATCGCGCTGGAGGTGCCTGCGCCGAAACTTCCACCTCAGCCCGTCTTCCCCAAGTTCTCGCCCACCACTCCGCCGAAGCTCCTACCCGCCGTCAAGCCGTCACCCACTCCCACCGCCGTCGGTAAGATCACTGTCACCGCGCCGGCCGTCGACCCCACTACCATCCAGACGAAGATCAAGGCCCTCCTCTCAACCCAGCAGGCCGGCCTTACGTCTGCGCGTAACCACACGCTCAGCCTTCCGAAGCCTCAACCCTTCTCCGCCCGCCTCGGAGCGCTCAACGCCGAGAGGACCACCAAGCTCGCCATCCTGCACCAGACCCTCCTCGCCCAGTTCAACACCAGGTCTGCCGCCCTGACCGCGTCGCTCCACACTGCCTCCACCAGCATCCTGCGCGGCTCGACCAAGACCGTCCGCCTGGGCAACATCAAGTTCACCCCGAAGACTGTCTCACCCGCCACGAGGATCGCGCCCCCAAGCAACAAGTACACCACCCCCACCATCGTCGGCGGCACCTCCGATAAGACGGGCCTCGCCGGTCACACAGCGGGCGGGGGTGCGGGTGGCGGTGCTGCCTCCGGGGCCCTCACCGGCTACCCCGGCGACAAGATCACCCTCCAGGTCGGCGGCATCGACCCCAACGCGGCCAATACCGCCCTCTTCACGATCCACACCACCGTCAACGGCTCGCCGAGCACCCTCAACTCCCCGGGCATCGTCTACGGCGCCACGGCTGATCCCAACAGCGGCGATGTGGTCGACCTCATCGTCGGCGTTCCCGCCGCGGGCGACACGGCTGATCCCAACGCCTCCGTCGTCGTGAAGGACCCGGCCGGCAACGCCAGCGCTCCCTTCCCCTTCGCCTACCAGCCCATCCCGGCCCCGGTCATCACGGGGGTGCGCGCTGCCGACGGTCTCGCGGTCTCCGGGCGCTCCCTGCTCCTCGACGGCTCCGGCTTCACGACCGGCTGCAAGGTCTTCTTCAAGCAGATTCCGGGCTCGCCCGGATCAGTCGCTGCGGGCGCATCTTCAGCCGCTACGCCGACGGACAGACTCCTCCCGGCCGGCATACCGACCTACACCTCCGCCACCGAGTTCGTAGCCGCCGTCTACGTCGCCTATCACTACAAGCACAACGACTTCGAGGGCGACGTCTATAGCACCGATTTCCCGGTCACCCTCGAGGCCACATCCATCGCCTTCACCGGCGCCGACCGCACTTCCGCCGAGCCCCAGTCTTCCGTTCTCCTCAACGGCACAGGCTTCGGCTCCACGCAGGGCGAGGTCCACTGCGTCTTCGCCTATCTCGACCCTCAGTTCCAGCTCCAAAGCAAGGACCTCGTGGCCTCCATCGACAACTGGAGCGACACGTCGGTCCTCTTCCATGTCCCGGATTACGGCGGCATCCCCTGGGACGTGGTCGGCACTCTCCAAGTCAAGCGCCCCGACGGCATGAAGGCTACGGTCCCCTTCACCTTCTCCCCGCAGATGGTCCACCAACTCATCGACTTCTCCAAGTGGGGCACCGGCACGAACTGGTCCATGGGCACCGACCATGGACCGGATACCTGGGAACTTCAGGAGAACGGCACCAAGCTCCATGTCACCCACAGCACCGACAACTGGCACAACAGCTCGGGCGGGGACTATCTGTTCATCATGACCGATTTTTGGCCCAGCATGCCGGGAATGCAGCCCCTCGCCATGTATCTGCAGAACGGCTACACGGTCTCGGCCATCAACTACAGCTGGGAGCAGAACAGTTGGTGGTACGTCTACCACTGCACGGGGCACGTCGGCAGCAACGACCCAGCTGTACGGGTCGACTGGTTCGTCCGGGCGGGCATCATCATCACCGCCTACCCCCAGGACTACTACCTCAGCGTTGATGTCGTCGGGCCCAAGGGCTGCGC
>PMZA01000539.1 GCA_003170595.1 Armatimonadota bacterium | reverse complement strand
GTCTGGACCGCATCATAGGCCCAGTGGTCGAAGGGAACGTCGTCGGTCGGCTTGGCGCTTACCAGGCTCGGAAGTGCAAGCACAATCACAAGCGCGGTTAGTATTACGTAGCGTGACATTCTTTATCGTCCTCCACTTGTGTAAACTCCGGGGGAGAGTGGCTCGAGGATTTGGTCGCTCGGTTGCCCTTCTCCCGCAGGACGATAAAGCCGTGCCCCTCCCCACAACGAGTGTCCAGTGTTTCCTCGTCTACAGGCTAAGGGTATCAGCTCTTGCGCCCTGTCCATGGCCGCGTGTACCCGTCGTCCGGCTTGGAGGTTCCCCCCTTTTGCGCCAGTATTGACGACAGTACGGCCACCGACCGGAAGACCAAAGGCAGCTAACGCCGCCCGTGATGCCAGTACAAAGAATTGTAACATGTCGTGGGGATACGGTCAAGGGCAGTGGCCCCTTCCCGGGTCCCGGACGTTCACTACTATAGACACGCGTAGAGCGACTTAGTTTCGTCTAGATAACCCGCGGGGCCGAACTCAGGCTTCGGCGGGCGGCTCGGACGTTTTGGCGGTCGCGGCCGGGGCCTCAGCGGGCTCGGCGGGAGCGTCTTCCGTCTCCTCCCAGACCTTGCCGGTGCCGCCACAATAAGAGCAGCGGACGACGCCCCATTCATGGACGCTGCGCCCGGAAGCGGAGAGACATTTCTTGCAGCTACGCCCGCCGCTGCGGGTGCAGTTCATCTTGCCTTTGCAGTGCGGACAAGCAGCCAGTTTCCGCGCCATGTCATCATCACCCCAGATGAAGCTTCGACACCCGCGGGGCGTAACTTGACCCCGCCGGGGCCGCCCCTAACGTGTGCGACCGCGGCCTGCGCCGCTCTTCAGGTCGCGAACAGCGGCCTGCGCTGCGGCGACGGCACGCTCCAGTGTACCGCGTGCTGGCGTATCGAGCACCTGAGCGCCAAGGATTGCCTGCGCCAGAGCATCGACCGCGCGGGTATCGCCAGGCTTGGCGGTCGCGCCCAACCAGGCGCCGACCCAGATGTAGGAAGGCTGACCGTCGGGCGTCCCGGTGGCGACGGAGAACCAGCCTTCGGCCGCGCCACCTTCGCCCGAGGCGAGGAGGTGAGCCACCAGGCCGTCGGCGCCGCCGACGAGGTCGGCAGCCGTCGAGGAGGCCTGGGCGTCCAGTATCTGCCAGGTGGTGAGCTTAGCGGGACTGTCCGGCAGGACGATCTGCTCGAGGAAGCGGGCGGGGGTGCGGCGGGCGACGAGGGTGAGAGTGCGGTTGCCGACGGCATCCTTATAGGGCTGCCACTCGCGGTAGCCCATCGCCTGGAGAAGCTGCGTGAACTCGCGATAGCCAGGCAAGCCCGGCTGGACCCATACGAAGCGTTCAGAAGGCTCGGTGACGCACTGGCCCTGGACGACGATGGCGGGACCGCCTGGGCCATCGGCGGTCTTGACCGAGAGCGACCAACCGGGCGGCGCAGGGACGCGAAGGGCGTTCGTCCCGGCATCGACAGCCCAGCCGGCAGTGGGGCCGCTGGTGGCTGGCGCGGCGCTCAAGGTGGCGGGGGCGGGACGAGCCGTGGAGGCTCTGGGCCGTTCGGTGGCGCCGGAGGGAGTGGCCGAGACTCCGCCGGGGAGGGAGGAACTGACCGGCAACGACGCCGAAGCCGGCGTGCCCTCGAGGGGCTGACCGAGCGGTCGGGTGACCTCGGTATGCGGGCGCTCAGGACTTGCGACGGCGGAAGGCTGTTCGTCCGGCGAGGAGGATGAGGTCATGACTGCGCTGGGCGGCGAGCCACCAGGCAGCGCCCTGGCAAGCCTGATCGCCACGGCAGGGCGCGTGACCTGAGGCCGCAGAGCTACCGCGGTGGCGTTCTCGACCGGGCGCGACGGGGTTGAGCCGACCGACGCGGCGTGGCCCTCGGGCAGCGGCGGAGCGGTCACGATCCAGCGCTTCTCGGCGACCTTCGGCACGACCGCGGCGATCCTCATCGCGCCAACCGAAGAGGCAGTGGCGGCGATGGACGGCTGGGAGCCACCGGTCGCGGGCTCCACGGTCGGGGTCGGCGCAACGGCCGGGGCGAGGCCGATCTGAGTCTTGCCGGGGCGAGCGGTGAGAGTATCGGCGGATGGCGCTGACACCGCCGGCGCTTGCCAGGGCGTCGGCGAGGCCATCGCTAACTGAATGCCGAGGGGAGGGGCAGTGTCGACCGTGAGCGCGGTATCAGGCTGGGCAGCGACGACGACCGCGATGCGCTCGGGATGGCCAGGGGCGGACGGCGCAAAGGCGACCTCGGGGAAGAGGGCCGCGGCCAGGCGCAAGGCCTCCGGCGCCTGAGTCTCAAGGACGGACGGGAAGGTCGGATCGACAGCCGCGACGTCAGCCAGCGCAGCAAGGGCGACCCGGCGCTGCGGCGATCCGGGCAGGGCGGCGGCAAGAGCGATCTCAGCCGCCGGCCCGAAGGGAACGCGCATAGCTTCGGCTACGACCTCTTCGGCGACCGGAGGGCGAGTATCCTGGAAGAGGGCGAGCCCGGGGCCCGTCGTTCTCTCGGACGTGCGGTCGGGCAGTCCTGCGCGCAGGTCGGCACCAGGCGAGGAGGCTCCGCCAGCCGGGACGGCAGGGGTGGGCCCGCCTTCTCCCCCACCGACAGCGGGCGTCTCGGTGCCGAGGGATGCGCCGCCGGATTCCGGCGTCGTGCCGGGCCGGCCGGTGACGAGAGTGGACGGCGGCACGGCAGTCACTCCAGCCGCGGCGGAGGCGAGTTGGTCGATGAGATCGAAGGCGTGCGTTGCGCCGGCGTCGGCCGAGGCGAATTCCCCGAAGCATCCGATGACGCAAGCTCGGCCGCCGTCGAGGACGGAGGCCATGAAGGCTCCGCCCCAGGTCTTGCCGTCGATCTCGGCTCGGCCGGAGACGCGTAGCGAGTGCGCGGCCAAGGGGCTATCGACCTTCATCTCGTGCTCGGGAATGAAGTTGCAGCTACGGCGGAGGAGGATGAGATGTTCCCAGGCGACGTGCTTGGCGTCGAGGGTCTCGCCGGTGTCGAGCTGGGGCTTCCAGACGGCGATCTCGATGCGCTCGCCGGTGGGGGTGTCGAAGGCCATGCCACGATCGCCGGCGTCCTCGGCCACCTTCCAGCCTTCTGGCAAGACGACGGACTTGCCGAGGGAGACGACAAAGATGGGGGCAGCCGTCGCGCTGACGGTGGCCAGCGCGGCTGCGAGGACTACGAGGACGGCGCGGGCCCTCAAGGATGCGTTGTGCTTCATAGCAGAGTGCCTTGTCCACCAAGGGCAAAGCCTACGGCTACATTATCCCTTGTTACGGGGTTGAGGGCAAGGGTCGCCCGGGAAAAGACGCTTGCAGTCGGAGGCTAAATGTGGCATGCTGTTCACCCCTTGTAGGGCAATTGTGCGACCTCAGGAGGTCGACTGAATGCGCCGCGGTTTCACGCTCATAGAACTACTCGTCGTGATCGCCATCATCGCGATCCTGGCGGCAATTCTCTTCCCCGTTTTCGCCAAGGCCAGAGAAAAGGCCCGGCAGACAAGTTGCGCAAGCAACCTTAAGGAAATCCAGTTGGCTGCTCTCATGTATGCGCAGGACTACGATGAGTGCCTGCACTCTGAGTGTTTGGCGTGTCCCTTCCCTGGAGGCCAGGCGCCACCCTTGGAGACCTGCTGGGGCCACCCCTCCTGGCCGAACAACGTGCTGCAGCCTTACATCAAGAACGCTCAGATCTTCCGATGCCCCTCAACCCGCGGCGCCTACGGGGCAACAATGGACTACGGGTACAACGATCAGCTTAGCACTGGCGGGAACCCGAACCGTACCGGTCTCCCGCTCGCATGGATAAAGCGACCGTCGGAGATCATGAGCTACGCCGACGTAAACAGTTGGGGCGGCCTGTTCCGCTCTTGGCAGTCGTGGAACTACGCGCTTCCGATCCACAACGAGGGCTTCAACGTCTCGTACGTGGACGGGCACGTGAAGTGGATGAGGTACGATACCTGGGTCGCCGCCGGCACCGGCACCGTCCCGAACACCTTCATGGTTAACAACTAGCTCGACCCCAGACCCAAAGCTCCAACGCGGCGGTGCTTCTCAATGAAGCGCCGCCGTTTTTCGTTGCGGGAAGGAATCGGCGGAGAGTTCGGCAATCTTGCGCAGGACGGTATTGGGCCACGACAGGGAGGCAGACGATGCTCGTCAGTCTGATGGTTTGTGGATTGTGGGCGGCAGGGGCAGGGCTGCCGGCGAACGTGGATGTGACGGTGCGGCATGGCGTAGTGTTCTTCTGCCCCGACAAACCGGAAGATGCGGTGCGGGAGCTGGAAAAGATCAAGGCCGACGGCTTCCGGCTCATCGAGTTCGCGTCGTGGGTGTGGACGATACCGAAGCCTGGATCGGATGTGGAGAAGCGGGCGCAGGCGGTCCTCGATTGGTGCGACCGCAACGACCTGGGCTTCTTCCTCATGCACAACATCCAGTGGGGCAGCGTTGGCGATGGCGGCGGCCTCGACAAGCAAGTGCTCAACCCGGCGGAGACGGCGCCGCTGCTTGAGGACTGGGCGCGGGTGCTGAAGGGGCACAAGTGCGTGCTGGGCGTCATTCTGGGCAACGAGGTCGGGCCGAGCCTGGGCACGCCGGCCGATGCGCCGAGGCTGTGGGGCGAGTTCCGCGGATGGCTGGCGGGGAAGCATGGGACGATCGCGCGCCTGAACGAGGCCTGGAAGACGAACTGGCGCAGCTTCGATGACGTGACCGTCCCGCCGAAGGACAGCCCGGGTTGGATCGACTGCCGGCGCTATGCCAACGAGCGGTTCGGGGCGTTCTATGGATACCTCATCCGGCACGACCTGCGGCCGCTGCTCGGCGAGAAGCTCTACGGGGAGAAGACATCGCTCGACCCGTTCGTCCACATGGCCTGTCGCGGGAACACGATGACCTGCTGGGACGATCTGCTGGCCATGTATCCGCTCTGGCAGATCAAATGCGCGGCGGATACGGCGGGAAAGTCGATGTTCAACTCTGAGCTGCATCTGTATAACGATGACTATGGTTATGCTCCGTCGATAAACAAGTCGCTGTACAGGTATCTCACCAGCGCTATGTTGGGTGAATACCTTAGTGCAAGTTTTGCCTGGGGTATGTGGAAGAAGCCCGAGATCGCCACGATCCACAAGGCGACGCCTGCATCGATCGGGGAAACGGAGCGGATCGCGCCGTGGATGAAGCTTCTGGCGGCCGGATATGAGGCGGCGGACGTGGCTGTGGTGGTCACGGAGAACAACTACGCGACGCCGTCGGATGTGGCGGTCGAGACCGACTGGGAGCCGAGGCATCCGCTCGGGCTTCTATATGCGCACCTGGCGACGCTGGGCAGGCCGTGGCGGTATGTGATAGACGAGGACGTGCATGAGGTGACGCGGGGGACGGTGGTCCTGTGGTCGGCGGGGCTGCGGGAGGATGTGGCGAAGGCGATGGTGGCGCTGCCGGCGGAGGTGAAGGTCCTGGCTGTCGAGAGCGTGCCGGAGCGGGATGAGTATGGGCGGGCCCTCGACGCGGCGCTGGTCGAGAGGCTGCGGAAGCGGGCGAAGGTCGTTAGCCTCGAGGGGCTGGCCGCGGCGGTCGGCGTTGAGGCGGGGCTGCCGGAGGAATATCGGCGCGTCGCGATGGTCAAGTATCCATGGTGGGGGCCTGAGCGAGGCAGCTACGATTTCGACCTGCCCTACTGCTCGCTCGAGGCACGGCACGTGGACCTCCGCGAGGGACGGCTGGTCGCGGTCGTCAACAATACCGAGACCGCCCAGACGGCGCCGGTGCCATGGGCTGAGGGCATCGCCCGGGGCAGACATGTGGAGGACCTGAGAGCGGGGACGGAGCTATCGGTCACGGACGCTGCGAGGCAGGAGTTCGGGCCGCTGGCGGTGAGGCTGTACCTGTGCAAACCGTGAGGAGCCGGACGATGCCGCGCGTTGTGATGATCCACGGGCTCGGCTGCGACGCGAGGTTCTGGGCGCCGCAGATCGAGGCGTTGCGTGAGGAAGGCTACGAAGTCGATGCGCCCACTCTCCCCTATCATGGCGGGCCGACAGAGGGCGTTGAGCCGTCGATCGAAGGGATCGGGGCGTGGGTCGTGCGCGATATGGCGGGACGGCCCGCGGTGCTGATCGGGCACTCGATGGGTGGCATGATCGCGCTGGCGATCGCGGCTGGCGTGCCTGAGATCGTGGAGGGCGTCGTGCTCGTAGATGCCTTCGCGAACCTCACGCTCAATAGTCAGCACATGCCTGGGATGTATGCGGCGGGCGCGCATGATGAAGTGAGGCGGTGGGTGCGGGAGCGGCGCGAGGAAGTGTTCGGGCGGATGGGCGAAGCTACGTACGAGGCGATATGGCCGAGCGTGTTGCGCTTCGATGCGGCGGAGGAGATGGGACGGATCAGGGCGCCCGTGCTCGGGATATATGGCGGGCGCGAGTTGTACTTCGAGGGCGATGAGGAACGGCTGAGGCGCGACCTGTTGCTCGATCGAACGAGCGGGCCGGTCGAGGTCGTGATCATCGAGGGCACGGGGCACTTCGTCAACCTTGAGGCACCGCGGAAGACGAACGAGGCAATCCTGCGATGGCTAGCTGCCCGAGGCTTTCGATGAGCGCGAATGACTCATGAGCTTGTGCAGTTCGCGCAAGGACTTGAGATCGTCACTGAGGGTGGCGTGGATGTTGCCGATCACCGCACGGACTCCGGTCGGCTTCGCGAGGGTGGGTTGGGGCACTTCGTCGATCACAGCCAACCACTCGCCCTGCTTCACCATGTTGTAGCGACCGCGGGCAAGGAGTTCGCGACCCTCGGGCGTGGGGGCGGCTTTCGCGTACTGGGCGAGCTGGTCGTTGTCGGCGCGAAGGCCCTGAAGCTCCTCGTTGAGTTGGAGGCATTCGTGGGCCAAACGCCAACCACGCTGGAGCGGTGCGGAAGGGCTTGGGCCAAAGAGAAGGCTTCCTGCCACAAGCAGGATCGCCGCCGCGGGGACGGGCTTAAGGCGTGCCAAAGGTCGTCGCTGAAGATTGGGGCTCATTGATAGCTGCGATTAGATCTGCGTATTGTTTACGACTGGCGACGCAATGGTACCTTTCGTTTCGCCAAAGGTCAAGAGGGCAGACTTCACGTTCCAGCATCGGATGCGTCGTCGCATACCGCATGGCAACGGGCATGGTCGGACGTCACTGTCGGCTGGTGGGCGTCGTACCCTCGTCAGTCGACAGCAGCTCTCGGTAGATATGCAGGAGACGCCATGTTACCCCGGCGAGGCTGGCGGTAGCGAAGAGGCTGTATGACACGAGGAAGATCGCCGTGCAGGCAGTCCATACGGGCAGGGACGCACACGGAGATACCCCGTCTCTGTACGCCGCGCTCAGCCAGCAGAAGAGCGCAGCGAAAGCTGACACCACAGCCACCCACCAGTAGAAGAAGAGAATGGTGGACACGGCGCGCCTGGCTTTCTCGAGGGCGAGAAACGTTGGGTTGGTGAGGGCGGTGGCGAGAGCCATGGCCGCTAGAGCCGCTGCGAGGACGGTGACCGCTACGCTGGTGCCCGCCTCAAGGTGATCGGCAAGACCGGGCGCAAGCTTCAGCCCGCTCGCCGACACCGCTACGGCCGCCCACAGGTCCGCACCTCTGACGATCCGGCGCCAGTTTTGGCGGAATTGCGTTCGGAAGGTCAGGTCCGAGTATTTCACTGGAACAGGCGTCTGAGGGTCGTCGTTAGCCATCCTCCCACCTCCCCGACGTCGTCGCGTAGCCCATCGCGTATCCGGCGGACGAGAGGGTCACGGCTGTCGAGGCGGCTCGCTTCATCGCCATCTACGGACTCGGCGGTTAGCTCAGCGTAGTCGCGTTCCGTCAGCGAGCGCGCAGCGTCCAGATACCCGCTTTCGGGATTGAGGCCGTCCTCCTCGTTGGCGAGTTCTAGCGTTCCTTTCCTGGCGCGGGCCTCGTTGAGGATGTCCAGCAGATCCCTATCCTCCGGCTCATCGTGGGGGTTCGGTACCCGAAATGAGACATGGAGCCGGGTGATCTTGCTCCTCGTCTTGAACCATTCGCCTATCCCCATGGACTCAGCCAAGAGCGTTAGTTGCGGCCTGGGGCACCCACCACCCACCGCTAGGTCGGCGAAGCGGTTGCAGAAAATGGTGGGGCGTATGGCCCGTGTCTCTTCAAACGCGATGGCCAGGCGATCCAGGTCGAGCGCGAAGGTCGCGTAGGTTACCTCGTCCTCCTCCCGTCGCTCCGTGACGATCGACCAGTGCCGCTCGTCGAAGCCTCGTGTGGTCCCTGTCTCGTGCTTGATCCGCGCAAGCCGTCCAAGCACCACACGCTCCGGGCCGGGTTGGGCGTCAGCGATGCACCATTTGAACCCTCGGCTCGGAACAAAGACATGCTTTCCTATGGCGCTGGCGATTGCCTCGCCGGGATCCTGCTCGAAGAGGGAAACCTGGCTGATGTAGAGGCGCGCAAACACAGCCCATTTGCGGCCGGTAGGGGGAGGGGAACCCGGTCCGAGGTCCTGCCCTTCGGATCCCAAGGACGCCATGGAATCACCTCGTCGGAAGCATCCTGCTGAGCAGTTGGTGCAGAACTAGAGGGGCCATTCGCCGACGCCCGTCGCACACCTCCCGAGTGGCCCGCGGACATACGCCACGAGACGGGCCTGGTCGAGGCGATGGGAGAGGTGGAGGCCCGAGTAGATGGTGCGGAAGGGCCTCGACGTGCTTCCCTCAGTTCTGCCCTGGCGGGATAGCTCTCCCCTACCGTCTGCTCGACGATCTCGGCTGCCCAAGCCGCCCTTCCAACCTAGCGCCTCTGCCACGATCGCTTCGGGGACCAGTTGACCGGCTCATCGTTCGCTGCCCCGCGCTTCACCACGACCTGGCCTCTTTCCCCTCGCCCCTCCCCGAACCCTTCGCCTCGGCCACCCGCGCCACGTAGGATGCCAGCTTTGCCTCCAGCGCCTCCACCGGCCAGGGCAGCAGGCCGTCAACTTGCGCCAGCGTCACGCCCAACACCGCCATGATCGCCGCCAGTTCCTCCACACTCGGCTCAGCCTGGTCTTCCTCGTAGTCCTCGATCCGGTCCCCCGTCACACCGTTAAGGTCAAGCATCCCGAGTTCCATGGCCAGCCGCACAGGCACCCAGCCACGCCGATCCCGTGCTTCGCGCAACACCGCGCCTAGTGTTCTCGTGCCTTTGGCCTCGTCGCTCACGTGAGCCATCCTTCATCGCCTCTCGGTCAGTCTGCACTTCAGCCACGATCCGCTCCGCCTGTTCTTGCCGCTGCGTCGAGGTGGGAAGGGGCCTAGCGGGGCGGCGGGCGGGTCAATCGAGACGCTGGGAAAGGTGGACGCCCGAGTAGATAGTGCGGAAGCCGGCGCCCGACCTCGCCCCCGCCCCCGCCACCTGCGCCTCGATCTCCTCGGG
>PMZA01000001.1 GCA_003170595.1 Armatimonadota bacterium | reverse complement strand
CCCGTGGACATCACGGTCGTAGGCGTGGGTAGCGCGGTTCTGACAGTAGCCGCCGAAAACGTTGCGGCCGTGGTTGCCGTAGTACTCGCAATCCTCGGGGCGACGTGCGAGGCGTGCCGTTGCGGCGATGGACCCAGACCACGTGGGTGCGTACATCTTGTTCTCCCTTTGGGCTTCCGTGTTCATGACCAAGATAGGCCATGCTGCGCCAAGTGTCAAGTGTCGTGTGAAAAGAGACGGCCCCCGGATCGAAGGGAGAGGACGATCCGAGGGCCTACGTGCTGGGCCGGAACCCAGAGGGAAGTTTAGCTGTTGCGGCGCTGCTCGATGAGGTCCAAGCGGATAGAGCGCACGTCGCGGACGATGGCGGCGGGATCGATGGTGTGACCAAAGTCGTGGAGACCGTAGTCGATCATGCGGTAGAAGTTGCCGCCCGCCCGTGCCTGCGAATGACGCTCGGAGTCAAGCCAGCGGTGGAGTTGGGCGGAGTATACGGGGACGTTCATGGCGATTCTCCCTTTCGGCCGTCGAGGGCTTTCCATCCTACCGGCGGCTATCGAAGCGTAGCCGACCGTCCCGCCAGAGTCAACGAGTTGGTTTCGGCGGTGCTAGACTAGCAGGACACAACGGAGGTTAAATGACCGACACCCGCCTTTGCGATCACCCCGAACATCTCCAGTACGGAATGGGCCATCTGCCCGGTCCGCCTCTCGAACAGGAGTACGCCGCACCAGCGGTTTCCTTTCCCCCAACCTACTGGCGACCCTTCGAAGTCCCGGTCCTCAACCAAGGCTCGACCCCGGAGTGTGAGGGCTATACCGCAGTCACCGGAAGGCGCATCACTCAGCCGCCCCTCGGACAAGACGGCTTCAACCCCGACGACATCTTCCACCTCGCCGGTGGAGGCTCGGGTGGAACCACGACGGCCGCAATCGAGCGGGTCCTGCTGAGCCCCGGCGCTCTCTGTTCCTCCGGGCCGGACAATAGCCACCGCAAGCCAGTTGCGTCGTGCCAGAACATCGGAACGCTCTCTGCTCTCAAAGGCGCCTTGATGACCGAGTTCTTCGTCGGCTTGGCGCGGACGTGGTACGAGAGCGACTTCAAGCCGAAGCACAACGGTCTCCTTAGTCCATCTACCGGCGGTGTAGCGGGCGGCCACATCTTCGCGGTCTGTGGGTTCAGCGATGACGGCACCAAGCCGGTCGGAGCACCTGCGGTAGTCCAGGCACCGGGAGTCCCGGCTCTCGGCTGCCAGAACAGTTGGGCAACCGGCTGGTCAACCGGCGGGTTCTTCTGGCTCCCCTACGCCTCGCTCGACAGAGTCCTAGAGGCTTACACCCAGATCGCCGTCCCCCTGCCATCGGCATATACACCGAGGACTTCTTCCATGAGCGCAACGACGTATATCACCCCCATCCGCATCCTCGACACCCGCCTCAGCGGTGGCTCGCTCGCTCCCGGCGAGGACCGCAAGGTCCAGGTCGCAGGGGCTCACGGTATCCCGTCCAACGCAATCGGCGTCTCGGGTGACCTCGCTGTCACTGCACCTCAGGCCGTGGGCTGGCTCGCGCTTACTCCGATCAAGTGGGTCGGACCGTCGAGCAACATCAACTTCGTCGCAGGTCAGACGATTGCCAACGGTTTTACCTGTGGACTAGACACGGACAGCACCTTCAGCATTCACAACGGCTCGGTCGGCACGGTGCACGCCGTCATCGACATAGCCGCATTCGACCTGCCGTGAGAGACGTCGGCAGGGGCCTGGTCTGCCTCGTCGTCCTGCTTCTGCTGGCGACGATCATCGGCATGATCGCCACGCTCAACGAAGTCGTCTGGGCTGGTTTGCTGGTAGCAGGCATCGTGTTCGCGTTTCTGCTGGCGCGCTGGTTCTACTTGGAGCCGTAAGGTAAACTCTCACGGGCTACGAGACCATCCCGGGGCCCCCGACACTCACTGGCAGGCGAGACGGGGGCCCTTTCTTGTGTGAGGCGGCATGATCCCGCTCGTCGTCCCCTTCACAAACCTACGACCCGAGACAGAGGCCGCACTGGCGGGCGAGGATGTCCTCTACGTTGACGTTTCAGGCTCCGATCACGACTACCACGATCTCCTAGGCGAGCTATGGGGGCGCGGTCAGGGCTGCATCGTGATCGAACACGATATTGTGGCCTACCCGGGCGCCATCGCCTCGCTCCGTGGCTGTCAGGAGGACTGGTGCGGCGTCCCGTACTTGGTCGGCCGCAACTTCGTGGTTGACCTTGGTCTGACCAAGTTCTCGGCGGCGCTCACCGTGGCTTACCCGGATGCCGTCAGCCGCATGGAGGACACGCACTGGGCGACCCAGGACGGCCAGCTACTGGGCTACCTGCGACCGCTCCGTGGAGGCCCGCACTGGCATTGGCCAGCCGCGCGCCATCTCAACGGATGCGGCGACGAGTCGCGCGTCCTCGCCAACTGCGGTGAGTGCGGGGCGGCGCTACGGTTCGCCGAGCTAGCCCCCGGGCCCAACAACGCCCGGTGCCGTAACGGGGACTGGTGCAACTTCTTCAGCCACGGCTGACTCTCCTCGCGTGGCGTAGGGCAACCCGCCCGTTCGGATGTAGGCGCCCACGATCTGGCGCAGCCGGGTCCGCTTCAGCTTGTGCTTCTGTGCCAGCACGGCGTAGGTATCGCCCCTCTCCCAGTCGGCGATGATCGCGGAGTCGCGCTCGACCTTGTAGCTCCCGGCCATTCCGACGCGCCGAAGCTGCCACGAGACGTAGGACAGCGGCACGCCGACCTCGGTGGAAATCTGACCGCTGGTCTTGCCCTGAGCGTGCAACTCCATCATCTGCTGAAGCCGCTCGCTGGGTTGCCAACTAGGCATCCTACGTGGCCGAGGGTGATGGCCGGTCAGGTTTAGGTGGACGGTGCCGCTGCCGTGTACGGCTGGCAGTCGATCACGCGGCGGGTCGTAGGGCAGCCCGCACTGGAGACAGATCAGCGGCGTATAGACGCGGGGCGTGGTCGTGGGGATGTTGAAGCGCAGGCATATCTGGCGGATGCGCTCGCGCGTCAGACCTAGTTCGGTCGCTATCTCGGACATAGATTTGGCGGGGTCGCCTTCGCGCCATGCGCGGATTTGGGCAGTGCGGGTGGGGTTGTTATCGACTGGATGAGTGACTACCATGCGGGTCCTCCTGCGTAGAGGATAGCCGCTCTGGCATCTCGCTGTCATCTTCATAAGCGTGCAGGTCCGGGTCCGGCACCAGTTCGTCATCGAGGTTGTTCTCGGCGTCACAGGAGTCGCAGGAGAACCAACGCCGAAAATCATAGGAGTAGACCGTGGTGGTGGCCGTGACGCCGCAGGTAGAGCAGGTGCGCTCCTCCTCGCGCTCGTGGTCGGGACCGGCTATTTCGTACTCGTTCCCGCTGACTCCCGGCGGTAGATTACTCGACACGGAAACGGACCTCCCGCCCCGAGTATGGCGTCCTGCAATATAAACGGACCACCCTTCCGGTCTCAATAGCTCGCCGGAGCCATCCTGCATCTTGGAGCGCCACCCGTAGCCCCTCGATGTAGAGGCGGTGATTCACGCTCTCCCACGGATCGATGATGCCCCGATGGTCGCCCTCGGCCCGCAGAAGCGCCTCTCGGATCGCTTGCTCGGCGGTGTACGGCCGGGGCCTCCCGCCGCCGAGACGTACTTGGGCCTCCAGTTGCCTGTCGGCCTCTGCATCCCACTCGGCGTCGGTTAACTCAGAAGTCACCGCAACCACCTCCACCGATGGCGTAGTTGATTATTGGCCCCACCATTCCGCCCTTGGCGACCCAGGCCGCCACCTTCTCAACCGAGCCCCAGCAGGGATGCGGGACCTCGTTGTAGAGCCACTTCATCCAGACTTGGAGGTTGGCGATGTTGGTCTCGTCGCCCCACCGGTATACCCCGAACAGGTCGTTGGTCAGGAGTTCGTAGAAGAAGTCGTGGTGATATGGCTCGTAGCCATGCTCGACGTATTCCTGTGCGGCCTCTCTCATGTAGTCGGGTAGGACGCTGTAATCGATCTTCTCCATCACTTCTCCCTTGGGTATCCGATAGGGGCTTTCTCCATCAGGACCTTGATCTCGGTGTTCGAGTGGCGGTAGCCGTGCCGTATCCGGTAGACCGGCACCATGCAGACCTCGCAGGTTTCGTCGTACTCCGGCCCGACCGCGACGATGCGGTGATCCGAGCGGTAGGTCCGAAGCAGGGTGTCGGCCCGCTCCGGGTTGGCTGCGCGTGGCTCAGTCATCTTCGGTGCCTCGGTCGCTTAAGAACGGCGAGGGTGTGCTAAGAATGTCGGGGACGGTGGTCGCGAGAGCCTCCGCCCAAGGCTCGCGCTCGGCGCTCCAGGGCTCGCCCACGTAGACCGTGATCAGGTCGTCCTCGCCCGCGTGCGAGTAGAGCCACTCGTGGCAGTCCTCGCAGCGGATCGACCGAGGCGTCCCAAAGACGGCCTCCTCGATGGTGCCGTCCAGCACCTTAGGGTGCTGGCAGGTGCCCTCGCGCTTGATGTCGATACCGGCCATTACGTTCTCCCTTGTGCCTTCTCTTGGCAGGGAGAGTATGCTCCTCGCCGGTGCGATTGTCAACCTAGAATAACGGCGTCCACTACCAACTCGACCTCGCCACTCGTCTCGGATGCGACGTACTCTAGCCACCTGCCGAACAGCGCCCACTCCTCGTTGGTGAACACGAGGTCCCCGCATTTGCCACGGTGGAGGGCGTCGTTGCCTGCGAAGACGCGGACGTGGGTATGTCCGCCTAGCTGCGTCGGCTCGACGTGGACGCTGATGTGCGTCATAGCTCCTCCTTCGGGGCAGGCTTCGCCTTGCGCTTGCGGGGCTCGTCGCGCGGTACGAGGTCGTTCTCGGGATCAGTGATCTTGACCGGCATGATGATCTCGCCTCCGCCGTAGCCATCGAACTGCACCGGCTGGAGCGGGTCGCGAATGTGCATCTTGACGATGCCGTTCCCCAGCGACTTGCCCATGTCGGCGAGGTACTTAGGGTTGAGCCCGACGACCATCTGTGGGCCCGAGGGGATGACCTGCTTCCACTGCGGGTACATACCGTCCTGCAGCGGCACCGTGATCGTTCCCCAGCGCCCGGACGAGAAGGCGACCGACTGCCGGTCCTTGCTTACGTCCATCGTCACCATCGTGATGGCCGCCTTGAGCCACATCTTGAGGAGCGGCAGTGATTCGCGGCGCAACAGGATGGGGTCGCCGAAGCCCTCAGAGTCTGCGCGGATGTCGGCCCACGCGATGCGGTAGTTATCGGCCGCTATGAGCCGCAGGCCCGAGTCCTCTCCTTTGTCGAGTATCTCTACGCGGATGGTGGACAGTATGGGCCGGGACATCTCGTCGGCCACGGCGTGTTCGACTCGCTTGATAGCCCCGAGTAGCAGCTCGGAACTGATGGCTATAGCGCCCATGTTCATCTCCTCTAGTTGATCAGCGTTTCGTGCTCATCGAAATCCATGTCGGCGTGCCTAGAAAGCCCGTGGACAATGAACTCGGCGGCCAGGAACTCGGCATCGTCTCGACTCAGGTTTCGAGCCCAGTCCAAGGCGAACCGTCCGAGGACCTTGTGCGACTGGCGATCCCAGCCTTCTTGCGCGGCCTCCAGCAGGGCGTCGAGCCTATCCTCGACTTCCTCGATTTCGGCGTCCGATATCTTGTCAGCCATCGGTTCTCCTAGATGTAGAACTGGCGGGACATCAACTCGGCACCGATGACGGTGTCGCAAGACAGGCGGCCGTCGTGTTGTGCGTGAACCGGCTTGCTGCCGCCCTCGGTACAGGCGCGGTCGTAGCCGTCGAAGGGACGCCACGTCGGATCGTAGGTGGCTCGGCGCATGACGCCGATAGCGACTGCCTTGGCGATCTGTGAGAGTAGCGTCGGGTGTTCGTTGGAGAGTGCCGTGGCGAAGGCGTCCGCCTGATCGCTCTGCATGCCGTTGACGAAGTGGCCTAGTTGATCGACCCACTGCTTGGCAGTCGCTTCGATCTCCCGCTGGCGGACCCCCTTGCGATACTCAGGCGTGTCCACGATCACTCTTCTCTCGGTCGAGATACTCACTGAGGGGGCTCACGGGCAGGAGCTTCTCGACCGGGACCGTGAACCAGCGCTTCGGTCGCGAGTCGGGGTGCGCGAAGGCGGCCATTTCTTCTGCGCAGTAGGCGATGCCCGCTGCCGTGAACAAGCCGTTGTCCACGAGGCAGACTGGCAGGCTCCCCTCGGGGACCGCCCCCCACTCGGGGGGAAGAATGCCGACGAAGGTTCCCTCGCGCCCGAGGAAAGCCTCCTTGCGCTCGTTCTGTGGGTTGATGTAGCAGCCCATGGTGCTCTCCCTGTGATTCTCGGGTGCCAGTCTGGCTCCCGCTCTAGGACCCCGGAGTGCGGAGCCGGGGCCCTAGCGTGGTGGTCAGATGCGAGGGGTGAGGAGCTTGAGCGCGGCGGTCTTGACCGCGAAGGCGTTACCGTCGAGGATGCTGTCTGCGCGCCTGTCGGCGGCGTAGGCGCTCTTAGTGTCGTTGATGGTGGCTACGTGATCGGTCCATTCGGCCACCGCCTGGAAGGCCCGATAGGCCGTGAAGGGCACACCGTCGAGGGTGGTGCTGGCGCTGAAGAGGGCGATGATCTCTTGGCGCTGCTTCTCGGTCCGGTAGGCGTGCTCGGCCTGCGGGTTGCTGGGGATCAGTTTCTCGGTGAAGGCCGCGATGTCGGTGAGGCTCATCGGCACCGTGGTTAGCTGGTTGGCGACCTCCTCGAAGCGGTCGAGGTACTGGTTCGCCATCCCGAGGGCCTTGGCGACCTCGTCTAGCCGGTTGGCTACGTTGGTCGTGTGGCGAAGGCTGATGCGAGCCTTTGCGCCGTCGATGGCCAAGGTCATTGTGTTCGCGCAAACGACGCGCTGGGGGGTGTTGACGAAGTCCACCGGGTGGTTGCCGTCGTGCCCGGCCCTGATCAGGAGGTAGGCGGCGTACTTGGAGGGGTCGCCGTTGATGAACAGTTCGCGCTCGATCTGCGCCTGAAGCCAGACGACCCGGCCGCCGTAGAGGCTGCCAGCCGTGTGCCAGTCGGCTCCTGCGCCCTTGAGCGCGTCGCCCAACTCCGCGAGGATCGAGTTCTGGACGATCTGGTAGGTGGGAGTTACGAGACCTAAGTAGGCGTCGTCGGAGTCGCGCACCGTGGCGACGAAGTTGGGGACCTCGAACGGGGTCTCCTTGAGAGCAGCCTCGACTGCCTCCATGTCTAGACCTGCCGCGTCGGCGTCGGCGATGACCTTGCTGGGGTCCTTGCCGTAGACGAGCGGCCTCTTGCTGACGGTCCAATCGAGGGAGGCTGCCTTCAGCATCTCGTCGCCCGTCAGGTTCTTGTCGAGGATGACCATCGACTTGGCGGTAGGACTGATTCCAGCCCACCACGGCGTAGGTCCTGCAAAGGTTTCTACCTGGTCGCCCATCTTGTTCTCCCTTTCCGTTCAGGTGGCTATCGCCACCGACCTGAGAATAGGCTACGTCTGAAAGAGTGTCAACTAGATATTCTTGATGCAGATGGGGCCGATCCCCCGCGCCACGCTTTTGGCGTCCTTGAGGAAGGCACCGCAGACTACGCAGAAACCGAACCTGATCGAGAGGGCCTTGGCCTCGTCCACCGTCATCCGGTTCGCGGCCGAAAGGCTGCGGACCCAGCCGGGGGCGTACTCGAACTCGACTCGCTTCACGTCGCCCGACTCCATCAGGCGGTCGCCGTTGTGGCTGATGAGCTTCTTGGCGTACAGGGCGCCGGAGTCCTTGCCGCGCTGGACCTTGAACACGTCCGCCCCCGCGCGGTACATGCCGGTCTCAGTGACCGGGTCGGCTGGCTGGCTGGTGGTGCGCTCGGCGTCGCGGGCGGCGCACCGCTCGATGGCTGCGTACTGAGCGGCGCTCAGGGTCCAGCCTCGCTGAACGCGGGCCTTCATGTCGAGCATGAACCCGAACTTGCCGTCGTAGCTGGCGGCGTACTGGATGGCGTCCATGGTGCTTTCCCTTTAGGTGGCTCGATTGCCAAGGTCAGAATAGCTCTCGTTGTGGCTCGCGTCAACTACCACCTGGGAGCCGGATGCGCTAATCTGACGACCATGCGAGTCATCGTGCCCTACGCAACGCTCTGGCCCGAGACGAAGGCCGCGCTGGAGGCAGACGGGCGGCAGTGCGAGTACATCTACGTCGGCGGCTCGCCCACGGCCTACCACGACCTGATCGCGGGCGTCTGGGCAGAGGGTCACGCCTTCACCGTGATTGAGCAGGACATCGCCCCCTACCCGGGGGCCGTCGCCGAGCTAGAGGCGTGTCTGCAGCCGTGGTGCGGCCACCCGTATTGGATCGGGACCACGTTCGGAACTTACCTCGGCTGTACCCGCTTCTCCGAGGAGTTCGTCCACGCCAACCCGGGCGTCATGGATGAGTGCGTCGCCATCGCCGACTCGGCGACCCCTCCGAAGTACTGGGGGCGCGTAGACACTCGGCTGGGCCAGGTGCTTAACGACCACTATGGGCTGACCGTTCATAACCACTACCCTGCCGTGGACCACCTCAACCCGGACAAGGCACTACGCGGTGGCATAAACTGCACCGAGTGCGGCGAGCCCATCGCGTGGAAGGCGGTCATGCGGACACCGCCACCCTGGCCCTGTGAACATGACGGTCCACCTATCCCCGAATATTGGACCAAGCTGGCGCCCCGGCCGGTGGAGGCCGGTCCGGCGGTCTTCGTCAACTGCTCGACCTGCGGAGACCCCATGCCTTGCGGCTGCAATGTCTGACGGCTTCGTCATCTCCTACACACCCACCACCATCCGCGAGTGGTGCCAGAGTCACGGTTCGCCCTATCGGGTGCTGATCGAGGAGCGGGACGCCGTCACGTTCGGGCCTAATTACGGGTCGAAGCCCGGGTTCGGGCCGACCTCCCACTTCCGAGCGCCGGAGGCATACGTGGCGGAGGTCGCGGGGGCGCACGTCCTTGGCGGCATTGGCATCGTGACCGTAGCCGGGCAGGTTCTTTGGGATATCGCCGCTTGCGAGCGGGCCGACCGGTTTGATCTGGTTGGCGGTAGCATCGTCGCGTCCTCGCGGGAGTCAATCACGGTGCAGTCGGCCCGCGTCTGTGACGACCCAATCCCGGCAGGCATCCTGCTCCAGTCCTTCTTCGGGGCCAATTATCACCACTGGCTCGTGGAGCATCTACCACGCCTCCTCCTCGTAGAGCGCGCTGGCATACCCACCGATGTTCCGCTGCTTGTGGACCTCCGCGTCCTCGCCGTCCCGCAACTGTCGGAGGCGATCAGTGCACTGACGGACCGCGAGGTGATAGGACTCGAACCTGATGTCCAGTACGAGGTAACCAAGCTCTACATTCCTAGCTGCCTCTATGGCACGGGTCCCAATCTCCAGCGGGGGCTTGAGGTCGAGATAGGCGACGTGACACTTCACCGTGAGGCTATCGACTACCTTCGCGAGCGTCTGGCACCGCCTCGCCCGTGGCCCGGCGGTAGGCGCATCTATATCGACCGGAGAGCGAAGATGGCGCCCGTCCGTCTGCTTAACGGCGGCGAGGTGAGGGCTGTCTTCGAGAGCTTCGGATTCGAGACGGTGTCGCCCGGCTTGCTCACGTTCGCGCAGCAGCGCGCCCTTTTCGGCGACGCGGAGTGGATCGCTGGTGAGTCCGGTGCGGCACTGACAAACGTCCTCCTCGCGTCCTCGTCCGCTACAATGATCTGCATGCAGGCCAAGCGGTGGCCGCTCTCAATCTATTCAGACCTCGCGGCCTACGGCAAGCAGAAATCCCTGTTCATCGTCGGCGCCTCGTCCTCAGATGGAGCAGACGGCCGAACTTACCAAGCCGACTTCGCCATCGACACCGACGAGCTACGGGCGACTCTGGAGAGCATCCTGTGAACCCGTACCCGCTCGTCTCGATTGTCATTCCCACATACACGCGGGTCGAGCTTCTGTGCGGTCGGGCGGTGCCGTCATGCCTGAACCAGACCTATGCCAACATCGAAGTGGTCATCGTCGGCGACGGCAGCCCGCCTGACATCGAGCAGCGCGTCCGTGAGAGCCTGCCCAAGGACCCCCGAATTTCCTACACCAACATCGAGCGGCAGGACTACCCAGACAACGCCGTGTGCGCCTGGAACGTGCGCGGCTCGCAGGCTATCAATTACGGCCTCGACCACGCCAAGGGCGAGTGTGTTATGACGGTCGCGGATGACGACGAGCTTCCACCTGACAGCATCGAGACGCTGCTCAACGCCGCCGAGGAGAGGGGCGTGGAACTGGTATGGGGCCGCTCCGAGATCGTCGGCCATGGTTTCCTCGGCGATGGCAACCCGCGCCACGGCGGCCAGACCAACCACGCACTCTGGAAGGCCGACGACACGCGCATGGACCTCCGGTGCTTCACCAATCGCGGAATCCCGAATGATTGGGACCTGCTGCAAAGGCTTCTCCAGAATCACACTTGGTCCTTCATAGACGCGGTCGTGTACAAGTACTGGCCCAGCGAACATACTCCGCCCGTGGACTCGACGGTATGAGGCTCGACGTTCCTGCCAACCGGGCGATGCTGGCAGACATCCTGACCGATGCTCGGGATAACGCCGGATCACTATCGCCCACGGTATGGCCCGTGGAGATCGAGACGAAAACACTGACCGACATGCTCGACGGACTGATCGGACAGGCGGGCAGACTGCCGGTCACCGCACGGTCCCGGGAGTACTTCGCGCCGTTCCTCGGCCGGGAGCGCATCCCCATCGAGATCAACACCGACCTCGGGACGGCAATGGACCTCGATCTCACGGGTCCATTCCTGCCCGACACGCCCATCAGGGTCTGCGAGGTCGGGGGCGGGTACGGGCGATTGGCCGAGGCGTTCCTGTCCACTAGGCCGGTTCACTACGTGCTCGTGGACTCCGTTCCGGCTGTGCTTATGTACGCCTACGAGTACCTGCACGCCATTTTTCCCGACAAGCGGATCGGGTCGGTCTATGCCGGGCACCAATACAGCACCAACTGGGACTGTTTCATTCTCCCCGCGTGGCGCACCGGCGACATTGGGCCGTTCGACCTGACCGTGAACATCGAGAGCATGCAGGAGATGAACGAGAGTCAGGTGTCCTACTTCTTGGAGTGGTTTGACGAGGTGACCGTTCCAGACGGCATCGTCTACATCTCGAACGCCCGTGATCATTTCTACAAGGGGCCGTGGCCGTTCCCGTCCAACTGGGAGCCGCTCTACTGGCACAATACGCCGCGCTCTTGGAGCCCCGACCATCCGACGATCATCTTTCGCAAGGGGACCGGCGACTACACCGCACGGTGCCGGAAGGCCGAGCGCCTGTTCGAGCGGGAGATGACCGAGTGGAGGATAGAGCAGGCGTCACTGGCATGAGCGCGCGACTGATCCACTTTCCCACGATACGCGATGCCACTGGCGGCTTGACTCCGTTCGAGTTTTACGACTGCCCGTTCGATCCGGCTCGCGTATTCGTGCTTCACGACGTGGTTCAAGGCTCACGGCGTGGCGGGCACGCGCACCACGCCCTTGAGGAATTGATTGTCGCCGTCAGCGGCTCGTTCGACGTGGTTACCGAGGACCAGTACGGCAAGCACCGCTGGGTCCTCAACCGTGCTGACTCGGGGCTCTTCGTCCCGGCCAATGTGTGGCGCCATCTAGCCAACTTCAGCGGCAACGCCGTGGCGATGGTCCTGGCCTCGACGCCCTATGATCCGACCGACTACGTGAGGGATCACGACGAGTTTCTTGCTGGACTTCCTCCCATACAAGAGGGATATTGGGAGCGCCGCTCAAAGGACATGGACGTGTACCTCGGATTGAAGTCGTGACCGACGGTCTGGCTCCTCGGCCGCCCCAGAGCTTTGCCGATATCCTCAAAACCACGAGGCTGTCTCCGACCGCCTATAAGGCCATGTGGGGCGTCTCCTTCGAGGACGCGATGGCCGCGATGCGAGAGACGGTCCGCGATGGGAACGCCGTGGCGTCGGCCCTGACCGTAGCCGGGCACCCGATCACGAAGGAGGCGCTGAAGGAGGCGCTGCGGTTAAAGGCCGGGGGCGAGCCGATATACATGAAGATGATCGAGCCGAACCTTCCGGTCATCATGGCCGCGATGCCGTGGTGGTGGCGCATGCGGTTCGACCTGATGGCACAGGGACTCTGGAATTGGCACGCTCGCCGCTGGTGGAAACGGAGGATCAAAAGTGGGCCCAACTCTCGTCGGTCGCTACGTCACCCTTCGGCCGCTCACGGTCGAGGACGCCGAGATCACGCAAGCGTGGCGTACCGGGGGCAGGGCGCTCCTGCTTAACAAGGGCGCACAGACGGTGGCCGAACAGGCGGCTTGGATTGCCGACCGGCCCGACTCGGAGATCGACTGGGTGCAGGTCGTAGACGGTCAGCCGGTAGGGATGATCGCGCTCGTGGATATCGATATGGCACACCGCCGAGCGGAGGCTGGTCATTTCCTCATTGGCGAGCCAGACCTCGTAAAAGGCAAGCCGGTCGCGTTCGAGGCGACGCGGCTGATGTACGAGTACTCCTTTGACACCCTCGGGCTGCACCGCCTCTGGGGCATCCTCTCGGCCGAGAACGACAAGATGCTGCGCTGGAACCTGCTCATGGGAATGCAAGAGGAGGGACGCCTACGGGATTACTACTTCCTGAATGGACACTGGCAGGACGGGGTGTTCCTTGGACTGTCGGAGGACGATTACCGCACGGTTACGCTCCCGCGACTGCGGGGGTTCATTGGGTTCTAGGAGGATGATCATGCTCACCCGCGACGATGCCTACGAGATCACCCGAAAGGCAGTTCAGAACGCCATGCCGTCTCGGACGGTAAAGCCCGAGACGCAGGTCTACGGTCCAGAGGCCGACATGGTGTCGTTGGAAATGGTCGATGCCATCGTGGACATCGAGCGCGCCCTGGCCGCGCGGGGCATCAAGGCCACGATCCCGGTCGGCGACATGGTCGGCACCGTTACTGTCGCCGATCTGGCACGCTTCGTGGAAGAGATTGCCAACCGATGATCTACTCGGGCAAGGTCGCGCTGGTCACCGGCACTAGCCGGGGCCTCGGTCGGCTGATCGCCGAATACCTCTTGACGGAGGGCTGCACCGTGATCGGCTGGAGTCGCGGCGCCGCGAC